>JADFPI010000031.1 GCA_022562395.1 Patescibacteria group bacterium
TTTAAGGGAAGATTCATTTTGGTACATGCTTTTATCGCCAACTCCTGCCCTTTGTGTCTTGCCAATCTCCCCCCAGTAAGATAATAAGACCTTTGACCCTTGACCTTTGACCTTTTACTTAACTTTGGGATATCGACCGGTGGGTAGATAACTTTTGCTTTTCTTCTGTAAAATTTCTCTATTCTTGCGGCGACTTCTTGTGAGTTTGCAATGAGGTAGTCAGGAATTTGGGCTGATTTAAAATCAAATATCCTTAAAAAATGCATGGGCACTTGACCAAAAAACTTAAGTACTCTCCTCCAAAGCACCTCCCCCCAAGGATTGGCAACCGGATAGCCGTAAAGATACCGTGGCGGTGTGTGACAATAACAAACATGAAGAGTCTTTTTGCCTGTTTTTACAAAATTCGGGCTCGTATATGTTCCTGTGGCGGATACTATTATTACATCGTAATTCGATAAATCAAACGTCTTAAACAAAAAGGGGGCAATTAATCTAAAAGGGCTTAGAAGCTTTCCTTTGAATGGAAGATATTGTAAGAAACTAGTCTTGACCTTCCATTTCTCGACTTTACTTCTATTTGGCCCTGCAAATTTTGGCAAAAAGATAGAAGTATAAATTGGGGCTTTTGGCCAAATCTCGTGAAGCACTTCCAAAACTCTTTCTGCCCCGCCGTACTCCTTTATATAATCATGTACCAGTGCAATTTTCATTTATCAAACAAGGGACAGTTGTTTCTCTTTGGCTATCTCCTCACCCACCTTTTTAACTCTCTGCGCCAATGTCTTAAATCCATATTCGGCAAATAAATCTAGTGTGTTTTTACTATCCACTCTCCATTTACCGGACTTTTCTAAGTCAAGTTTGATATCAACATCGGTCACAATCTTAGCAAGCTTATGTGACACCTTGGCTGATTTTTTACCGTCTTTAAGCTTCTTTCTAACAGGCTCGTCTATTTTATCTAAGTTTTTATATATATCAGCTAAATTCTTGTACTTAGACAATAAGCTTTCCGCTGTTTTTGGACCAATTCCAGGAACTCCTTTGTAATTATCCGAAGGGTCGCCTGCCAGAGCCTTATAATCATCAATTTGGCTTGGCCTTACCCCCATCTTCTCGATTACCTCTTCCTCTCCCATAAGCTGGGCGTCTGTCAACCCTCTTGCCGGTAAGTACACCTTTACTTTATCATTCACCAGCTGAAGAATATCCTTATCACCGGTGACGATCACGACCTCGTCGACAAGAGCGGGAGAGCGGGAGAGCGGGAGAGTAGAAGTTCTTTTCTTTCTCTTGCTCTTATACTCTTCTACTCTTTTACTCTGCACTGCTTGCCTTGCAAGCGTGCCAATAACATCATCTGCCTCAAAACCGGCCTTTTCATAAATGGGAATTCCGAAAGCGGAAATTACATCGCGTGCTTTCTCGAATTGAGTTAATAACTCTTTATCGGTCTCTGGCCTGTGAGCCTGATAATCCTTAAATTCAACGTGTCTAAAAGTAGGCTCTTTTCTGTCAAAAGCAACTATTATGTGGGTCGGTTTCAAGTCTTGGATAATTCTTAAAAGCATTGAAACAAACCCGTAAACGGCATTAATCGGCTCTCCTTTTGGCGTCGTTAAAGTAGAAGGTAGGGCATGATAAGCACGATGCAAAATCGCATGGCCGTCGATAAGAACTAATTTGCCCATGAAGCTATTCTAGCAGAATTTTCCCGTACCCTAAACCCTATTTTTTATCCGAGGGTTTTTTGCCTACAATCTTCTCAAAATCTTCCCTGTCCAGGGTCTCTTTTTTAAGCAACTTTTCTACGACCTTATCAAGTGTTTTCCTATTTTCTTTGATTAAACTAATCGCTTCTTCATGGGCGCGATCTACTATCTTTTTTATTTCGTCGTCAACTTTTTCTTGCATTGCCGGTGATACTTGTGCCGGTTCATAAAATGCAGGCTTTCCCATTTCGTCGTAATCCATTTGGGGTCCAAAGTCAATTGGACCCAAACTACTCATCCCAAAATTAACTACCATTGCTCTTGCTAAACGCGTTGCTTGCTCAATATCGTTTGATGCACCCGAGGTCATCTCGTTGAATACAACTTCTTCTGAAGCACGGCCCCCGAGCATGGCAGTAATTTTTTGCAAGATTCTTGATTTTGTTTCGTGAGTTCTATCGGCTGCGGGTGGAATTAAGGTGTGCCCCAAGCTCATTCCTCGGGCGACAATTGAAATTCTTTGAACCGGGTCCATCTTGGGCTGAAAGTGTGTAACAACCCCGTGGCCAGCTTCGTGGTAGGCAGTAAGCTTTCTATCCTCCTCGCTCTGAAGCCTCTTTTTAGCAGGCCCGAGCTTTACCTTAGTTGCAGCCTCTTCAATGTCATCGCTTTCAATTTCTTTTTTTTCCCCGCGTGCTGCTCCGATAGCGGCTTCGTTTAACATATTCTCAATATCTGCTCCTGAAAAACCAACCGTTCTGTCGGCTACTCCTTCCCAGTCGATACCTTTTGCGAACTTCTTACCCCTTGCGTGTATTTTTAATATCGCCTCGCGCCCAACCCTGTCAGGCATATCCAGTATTACCCTTCGGTCAAACCTTCCAGGACGAAGAAGGGCCGGGTCTAAAAGGTCTCCACGGTTGGTTGCTGCAAGAACTATTACATTGTCATTTGGAGTAAATCCGTCCATCTCGACCAAAATTTGATTCAGAGTTTGCTCGCGCTCATCGTGTCCACCGACAAAGCCTCTACCCCTTTGCCTTCCAATTGCGTCAATCTCGTCGATAAAGATTATGGAAGGAGATGCGGCTTTAGCTTGTCCGAAAAGGTCCCGCACGCGAGAGGCGCCAACTCCAACAAGCATCTCCATAAATTCACTCCCTGCCATTGAAAAAAAAGGAACTCCTGCCTCACCGGCAGTGGCTCGGGCCAAAAGAGTCTTTCCAACCCCCGCTGGGCCGAGCAAAATGGCGCCTTTGGGAGGGCGTGCTCCCATTTTTCTATACTTGGCAGGGTGCTTGAGAAAGTCAACAATTTCCTCGAGCTCCCTTTTAGAATCCTCTACTCCGGCGACGTCGTCAAAACTTATATCTTGTTTACCTTTGGCAAAAAGCTTGGCTTTTGAACGACCAAAAGAGAAAATGTCCTGGGCACCTCTGCTTTGTGACCGAATTATGAAGAAAAAAAAGACACCCATTAGTCCCAAAGGTAGAACCACGCTTAAAATCCCGCCCAGGGCCTTGGTCAAAGACTGGTCAACAATCGTGTAATTTATGCTTGTGGGGCTTATCTCGGCTTTCTCGAGTAGTTCTGCAAAACTTTCATTTTCCTCTTTTGTAGACAACTTTATACTCTCGTCTTTGTAAGTTAAAGTAAGTTTTTCGTTTTGAACCTCAACGCTTTCAACTTTTCCTTCTTTTATATCTATTAAAGCCTGCGATGTGTCTACCTTGTTGTCCTCTTTACCTATTCCATAAATAGAAAGGAAAAGGGGCAGGAAAAAAAGCACCAAAAAAATGCCAAGAATTACCGTCCAAAGGCTAAACTTGAACTTAAACTCAAATCGCTTTTTTGGTGGTTGTTTCCTTATTCCCCGGGGGGTTAATGGCCTTTTTACTTCCATAATTTATCTTTCGATTATATAGCCATTCTACCTTTATTTAATTCTCAAAGAAAGCAAATGGGTATATACGAATACCTTCAAGAGATAACAAATTCAAGTAGAATGAGTATAACAAATAAATATAATAATCTTTTTTAACCCTGCAAACCCCAAAAAAAGATTTCCAGTTTCAAAACACCCTCGTCCCGTTTTCAACCTTACTAGCGAGATTAAAAAGAACGGGGGCCGTTTCCTCATCGTCTTTGGGAACAGCCATAATCATCATACACTCACTAATATCTCCCTCCTTGCCAATTTTCTTAGGCTCAAGATTGACAATAAAGGGGAATTGCCGACCGACAAGTTCCTTAGGCTCAAAAAACTTCATAATCCCCGCAAAGGCTGTCTTTTTCCCAATTTCTTTACCAAAATCAACCGAAAGCTCCATTACCCAATGACTCCATTTTGGTACTTCAGCGTTAACGACTGTACCAATTCTTATGTCTAGCTTTTGGAAGTCTTTGAAGGAAGTCGTTGTCATATACCCATTTTGTCACGAACTTCTCTAACAGTTATTTCTGCCACTTTTCGAGCAGCTTTTGCTCCTTTTTCTAAAACCTTCTCGACATACTCTGGTTTTTCCTCAAACTCTTTTCGTTTTTTCTGTATTGGCTTGAACTCCTCAAAGATTGCTTTTGCCAACTCTCCTTTAAGTTTTTGATAGCTTATTCCCTCTCCTTCATACTGTTTATCATACTCCTCTTTCCTTTCTTTTCCCTGAAAGATTTCAACTAAAAGCATTAACACTGCCACGCCACGCGACTCTTTAGTCTGCTTAGATTCATATACGCCAAAGTATTTTAATTTCTCAGCTGCTCCCTTGGGGACATTTTCGTACTTGAGATCCCCCACGCCCGCGTCCGTAGGAACCTTAGCGAGTTTAGCCTTAATAGCTGGCAAATCATCTGTCAAGTTAAGATAGCTTCCTTGCACAGACTTACTCATCTTACCCTTTCCTGTCAGGCTTGGAATGTGCTCCCCCTTTGTCGCAAAACGTGTCGGCTCAGGAAAATTAAGGTTATACTTGGAATTCATTTTTCTCGCAATCTCGCGAGCTACTTCCAAATGCGGCTCCTGGTCTATTCCTACAGGAACTTTGCTGGCCTTATAAATCAAAATGTCTGCCGCCATCAAGACAGGATAGTTAAGAAGTGCCATGGTCACTTGCCCAGGGTACTGTTTGACTTTGTCCTTAAAAGTAGGAAGGTGTCGCAGACGAGCAACACTGACTACGGTAGAAAAATAAAATGCCAGCTGGGCGTGTAAATCGGCCAAATCTGATTGGGCAAAGATTGCTGATTTTTCAGTGTCAAGCCCTGCGGCAAGATAATCCAAAAGAACCTCACGTCTACCCTTTTTTAGCTCCGCAGGCTCAAAGGGGGTAGTAGTAGTGTGTAGGTCAGCAATCATATAAAAAGTCTCGTAATCAGGATCGTCTTGTAAGGCCAACATACCCTTAACCGCTCCCAAGTAATTACCCAGATGCAGCCTCCCCGTTGCTCGAATTCCTGATAAAACACGCTTTTTTGCCATAATGATTTTAGTGTATCAAAAAAACCGCCCCGACGGGCGGATATGTACCGGCGGGTGGATTGCTCGCTTTGCTCCGCTTTCTCCACTCGCCTGAGGCGAGCGTATCTGAACCACCAACCGCAGGTTTACACTGAAGCGCTTGTGTCAGGGGAGGGATTCGAACCCTCGACCGCCGGTTTATGAATCCGGTGCTCTACCACTGAGCTACCCTGACTTAGTTATGACACAAACTGAATCCGTGCCCCGCCGACACTTAAGCTATGGCGGGCAGGTCTACCCCTGAGCTGCACTGGCACGTCACAACGGAACTCGCTTAATCCGATTCGGCCTCTTTTTAGACTCGAATCTTTCCCGCTTATCCGTTCCTCCTCTCAAAATTCCTAACGGAATTTTGTTAATAAATCCAAAATTGCAGAGCAATTTTGAAAGGAGGAGCTGACTGGGAAAGCGTAAGTCCCGATTTAATCGGGACGAAGCGTTAAAGTCGAGCTCCGACGCTGTTGCGGGGCCGGGAATCGAACCCGGCCTGCGAGATTATGAGCCTCGCGTGCTGCCGTACACTACCCCGCACGTCTTATTGACCCTAATATGATATCAGATTCGAGGCTATCAAACAACCCTACCCTAATAAAATAGCCTCAACCATCTCTGCCAAGTAGGCGCCGGAAGAACTTCCTCTTCCTCTTCAATCTTTGGGGCTATTTTTCTTAAAACCTCCTCATCCGGCAAAACTACAACAATTTCTCCTTCCTTGGTCAAACCTAGTTTATCCCTCGCTTGAAATTCAACATACGCTTCTCCTTCCACTTTTCCAAGATCGTCTTTGAGTTTTTCGTTCTCCTGCCTTAAGCTTTCAACTCTCTCACGAACATCATCCACTCTATTTTCTGCCTGCGAAATCCGTAAAATGTTTCTCGCAAGCGACATAGTCAGAAGTACTAAAACCAAAACTACAAGATACAAAATGTAACTTCTAAATCTCTCTTTAATTAGCGAAATTCTTTCTGTTAACATAATTAAACCTATTTTATTCGGAACTTATGAGATAAATAGTAAACTTCGACCACATCTCATAAGCCAAGCTTGTAAGACGGTTACTTATAAGATTGGACTTACAAGACCGTGGTGTCTTATAATATATTGACCTTTTCAAAATTTATGCTATCATATGAGCCAGCAGTTTAGAAACAGGCTTTATTAAGCCTAGCATAACCTCCTGCCGAAAAAAACCAAAATGGCCGCAAAAGACACACTAAAAAACCTGCTTCCTAAATTCATCGAAGACTTAAAGTCCAAAAGTCGCTCGCCCTCGACCATACTAGCCTATAGAGCTGACCTTGAGCAGCTTATTGAGTCTTTGCAGGGGAAAAACAAAGTTCTTCCTGACCAAGTAGCCTCGGCAGACCTTGATGCCTTTAGAGATTCTCTCCTGGCTCAAAAATACACTGCCAAAACGGTTTCCAGAAAACTTAATGCGGTAAAAACTTTCTTTAGGTTCCTTATCACTGAAAATCAGCTTTCCACAGACCCCTCTGCCAATGTAGCTCACCCCAAAATTGAACCCTCGCTTCCAAAATTCTTATCACAGATGGAATATAGAGCCTTGCGAGACGTTGTGCGGGGAGACGCAAGGATTGCAGCAATAGTTGAGCTTATTCTACAGTGTGGGCTAAGAATTTCAGAGGTTGCAAACTTAAAGCTTGCCAATGTAAAGGACAACGAAATAAAAGTTGAAGCATACGCAACACAGCCGGAGCGTTCAATCCCGCTTAACTCAGCGGGAAAGGAAACACTCGATGAATACTTAAAGGAAAGACCTAAAACCAACTCTCCTTATGTTTTTGTCAGCAAAAACGGAAATCCCTTGGCTGTAAGAAATATTCGTGCAGCAATTGACAGATACATGCAACGGTCAGAAATTCCCGACTATTCTGTCAATGATTTAAGAACCACTTTTATTGTAGAAAATTTGAAAGCAGGAGCCGACTTGGTACTTCTATCCCAAGTTGTCGGCCACAAAAGGCTTTCAACGACCGAGCGCTATTTGGAGCTGGCCGAAGTCAAAGAACCCGGAAAAAAACAAGCCCTAGAAGAGCTTTAAGCATTTAACAATGTCTCTACTTGAACGATTCTTTCGACAAAAACCACAAAGTGCTGAAGAAACACCCTCTGTAGTTGTTGATAGGGGTGAGGCGATTATGGACAGGTGGGAACCAAAATATTGCCCAAGCTGCTCAAAGAATGTCTGAAGATGGACTTGAAGTCGATTTAGACGATCTGGGTTGGGAGGCTAACAGGGCATATGCAAGTTTCCTAGATCAAGACCCCGAGAAACTAAGATTGTTGGCTGTAAAAGGGCTAGAGTTCGGGATGTTTGATGAGGAAGAGTCCCAGGAAATGCTAGCTGACGCAGATTATGTCGAGGAAGAACAAAAAAGACTACAAAGAAGTATATAAGAAACTTAACCCCTGAACGTCTTTGCCAATTTTTCGACTTGT
>JADFPI010000032.1 GCA_022562395.1 Patescibacteria group bacterium
CAACGAATACAAGACCAGAATTAGCGCCATAACCCAGCCAGTAATAACTCCTAAAAGTGAATAGATAATTGCCTCCAGCACAATTGGTATCCTGACAAATCCAGGCTTTGCTCCTAATAAATCCAGAATTTCGATTTCACCGCTTCTGGCGTGCATCTTCATAGTAATTATGATTGTTAAGACCAGGAAGGAAGTTAATCCTAAAACTCCCGCGAAAGCTCCTCCCCCCAATCTTATATACCAAGTTATTCTTCTTAGTCTCGAAACTACCGCTCCCAATGTTGCCTCTCCTCCCAAACTTGCGGTGAAGCCTACTTGATCGACTATCTCCTCTTCCTTTAAATCATCGATAACTTCCTCTGTAAAGCTTAGGTCTGTCAAAGAAAACTCCAAACTCGCCGGAAAAATTGAAGGACTAACGAGCTCGGACAAAAGGGGGTTGTCCGAAGTTGCTTCTTTGTAAATTGCCAAAGCCTCCTCTTTTGATACATATTTAATCTCTTTTACCCTACTGTCTGCATTTAGCTTTCTTTGCAGTGCTGATATCTGCTCGGGTTGGGCACCGTTTATAAGAAAAGCAATTACCTGCGGCCTAGTTTCAAAAAAGTCAATCGCCTGATTTGAGGAGTAAACCAAAACTGAAAATAAGGTTCCTACAAAAAAAGTTACGCTTAGGACGGCGACTGCCGCCAAAGCCTGAAAAGGAGACCTTCTTACATTTGCTAGGGCTGTGTTTAGGTTGATACCCATACTAAATAATTTTCAATTTATCCTGCAAAGCTGGACCCTGCTCTGCAGGGCAATTTACAAACAGATTTTCTATACTTCTTCGACTTTTATTTTGACTTTTTCCTTGTGTCCGCCTTTATCACCGGAGCCGACTATTTTCCCCTCCCTTAATTCAATCACGCGCTTGCCCAGTTTACCAACAATTCCCTGGTGATGAGTAGCAACAATCACAGTTTTACCTTCGCTGTTTATTTTTTCAAATAATTCCATCAGTTTATCCGCAGTTTCCCAATCCAAATTACCGGTTGGCTCATCCGCCAAAATGAGCTTTGGATTAACCACTAAGGCTCGAGCAAGCGATACTCTTTGAAGCTCGCCACCGGAAAGTTGTGCAGGGAAAAGTCTCCCTTTTTTATTCAATCCGACAAGCTTTAAAACGTGTTTTACTCGTTCCTTCCATTCCTTTTGGTCAGCACCAATTACAGCCAAGGCCACCTCCACGTTTTCGCTAACGGTCCGCTCCGGCAAAACTTTAAAATCTTGAAAAACAACGCCAATCTTTTGTCGATGGTCCGGAATTTCCTTTCTCTTAAGCTTGGCTATGTCGTGCCCTTGAAAAATTATTTTTCCCTGGTCCGGCGTTATTTCGCCTAAAATAAGCCTGACAATGGTAGTCTTTCCTGCACCGGAGGGGCCTGTTAAAAAAATAAATTCTCCTTTTTCTACCTCAAAAGAGACATTATCCAGTGCCTTTGTATCACCGAAGGTTTTTGTAACGTTTTTCAGAATAATCATCGCACATTTCCTTGCCTTAAAAGCTTATCAGAAGTATGCAAAGTTTCATAACTTCGAAGACGGATTTAAAGGAGGATTTACTCAAGAATTTTAATATGGAGCCCTAGCGACACACAAAAGGAGCGCAGACTTAGTCGAGAACTTTTATGTTGAGCCTGACGAAACACAAAAGGATCGCAGACTTAGTCGAAAACTTTTATCCTTCCTACATCCATTAGCCAACCAGCCTTTTGGGCGCCAATCGTCTCTCCCCAAACCTGAACCTTTTTACCTACAAAACTTTCCAAGTCTATTACTGTTGAGGTTAGATACACATACTGGGACTCGCCTCCTTCCCGCACAAGGTGGTGAGTTCCCTCGCCATTGATTCCTCCCGCCTCGAGAGTTCCTTCGGCGCTGTCTCTAAAAGTTTCTTCATCCGTAATTCCTAGTTCCTGGTCCGCTCCACCAACAGCCTTTGTCTTTAATTGTAGCTCACTCTTGGCCGACAGGCCTCCCGAAAGAAACCAGCCGGTACCTACTCCCGCCAAAACAATTAACACGCCCAAAAATACGGGTAAAATTGTCGTTAAAAGGTTTTTAGAAGGAAGCTTTTTAACTACAGATTTTTCTTCTTTTTCTTCCTGGTCACTTCCTACTGGTTTGAAACCGGTTAAATCTTCCACAAAATTAATATATCACAACAAATAGGCAATAGTGAATAGAGAACTAGGAATGAAGTTTTAGTTCGGCTTCAATAAACTCATCCAACTCTCCGCCTAAGACTGCCTCTGTATCCGAAGTCTCAACCCGCGTCCTTAAATCTTTAACCATCTTATAAGGATGCAATACATACGAGCGTATCTGGGTTCCCCAAGAAGCTGGCCGATACTCTCCTTTAATTTCTTTCTTTTTCTTCTCATCTTGTGCCTTTTCGCGAAGCCATAATTTACTTCTTAAAAGGTTAAGGGCCAATTTTCTATTTCGTTCTTGATACCTTTCCGCTTGCGAGGTAACTACAATACCGGTGGGTTTGTGTTTTAGCCTTACAGCGGTTGATACTTTTTGGACGTTTTGGCCACCTTGGGATGAGGCCCGAAAAAAATTCCATTCAAGCTCGTCGTCAGAAATTTTAATATCGGGAAGGTCGACCTCTTCAAATTTAGGCAATACCTCAACAAGAGCAAAAGAAGTCTGGCGCAACTTGTCGGCATTAAACGGAGATTGGCGCACCAATCTGTGCGTGCCTGCTTCCCCTTTCAAGTATCCGTAGGCATAAGGACCGGTTACCTTTAAGGTAACGCTTTTAAGACCGGCCTCCTCTCCAGAGCTTATATCCAAAACTTGCGTTTTCCAGCCTCGACTTTCGCAAAACTTGAGATACATTCTGTAAAGCATATTTGTCCAATCCATTGCCTCAACTCCCCCTTGGCCTGCATGTATAGAAATAATTGCATTTTTTCTGTCATGCGGATTTGACAACAAAGAGGCTATTTTTAGCTTTTTGAGTCTTTCGGTAATTGATTTAACATCCTTTCCAATCTCTGCGTTTTCATCCTCTGAAAACAACTCCTCAACTACCTTAATTTCTCCCTGCAAACTCTCAACTTCCTCAAGCTCCTGTTTTAAATCTCCTATTTCTTGCATAATATCCCTCGCTTTATCAGGCTCCTTCCACAAATCTACGTCAGTTGATTTTGCCTCGAGTTCGCGAAGCCGAGCTTCTTTTTGTTTTATATTTAAGGAAGTTTTTAAGCCGTCAAAAGTTTGCCCCAAATCCTTTATTTCTTGCCTTAAATCACTCATAATGGCTTAAGTATAGCATCAGCCTAGGAGTAAACCTAAGGTTCGCATATATTGGAACGGGCTTCTTTTGCCTCGTCGGGAGTAAGGCTTTGGAAATCAGAAACTACACTCTCAAAGCTTACTTTTCCTCTCGCAGTAGACGTAGGAACTTCATCTTCCACGCCCAGGACATTCACCAGCTTTGCACGACCGGCATCAAGAGCATTCAATATTGGCTTCGGTGCGCTTTTCCAACCTAAAACCCCCGTTAAAAATGTTCGTCCCCCAAGAATTAAAAATCCTTCCAAGACTAAGGCAAAGAGGAAACCCATAAAAAAGTAGGCAGACCATCCCGAAAAAGACCATTTAATGTACATATGTCTAAGTCGCGCTAGACTAAATACCAAGACGAAGAGAAGAAAAACTATTGCTATTGCTTCGTAGACAGAGGGAGAAAACGAAACTCCTCCTATCTCAAAATCTAAACTTTTAAACCAAATTGAGGACCCCATCCTGAATATATAGTAGCAAATTTGAAGCTAGTCCAGAAGATGTTAAACAAATTACAAAGGCTCTGCCTCCAGCACCAAGTCCTCTATGTCCGATTCAAATTCTCCAAGGCTCGTGCTCTCAAGCTCGGCTTCGATATCGCTGGTTTTGTCGGAGTCAGAAACTGGAATTTCTTCGCCGGAAGTAACCTGACTTGGCCGGCCGCCATCTAGTGGCCTTGTCCTAGATGTTTCAGAAGGGTATTGCCCTGTATTTTTCAACAAATAATAGGCGCCTGCTGAAACAATTACTGCAAAAATCGCCAGTATTATTAATGCCATGGCGGGGGCGAGTCCCTTTTGTCGTTCTCTCATTTTATTATTCGACTCCTGCATCTGCTTCTAAATTATCAACTCCACGAATAGCCTTAAGTGAATGTAGTGCATCAATAACTGCCTGCCTTGCTTCCCTTACCTTTTCTCTAACGGCAACGAATTCTACCCTCGCGGCATGAATTGTATCACGCACATTTTGTCCCAACCCTTGCTCGTCTGTTATTTCTATTACAAAAGTTTTTCCTGCAAGCTCATTTACGGCGTCTTGGGCGGCGGCAATCGCAACATTCGCGGTAGCTATCGCTGTACGAACCGCCGACACGTCACGACCCGCAGCTTCGGCTTTATTAGCGCGTGATTCGATTTTGGCTAAAATTTCGCTAAGGCGGGCTAATACTTTATTCCAATGCTCAACCCACCTTCCATGCATGGCGTCAATTCTTAAGTCAATTAACTCAACAATTCTTCTTTTTTTTTCGTCTCTTATTTCAGTTAGCCTTTGCTTAAATTCTTCTCTTTTAGCTTCCCATTCGTCCTTGGCCAATTGTCTTCTCGTGCGAAATTCGTCCACGGCTGCTTGTCTTTGCTTCCTAGCATCTTCCACCGCCTCACGCACTCGGGTTCTTCTTAAACTACCGGTATTAGTGATATCGACACTCTGAATTTCAACGGCCGTATCTTGGGCGATTCGAACTCCTAATACTTGGGGTAGGTTGGCTTGGGGCGCTACCGTATTTGCTAAAGTAACCAAACTTACAAAGAATTTTGCTAATAATTCCATCTAAGCTAATTTTAGAAAAAATAGAACCGATTAGTCAAGCTAACTACTCAATAACCTCTTCTGCCTCATAAATAACTGCTTGTCCACCGCTACCGGCTGATGGAGCTTGGGTAGTTGCAAATGCAAATGTCGAAAGGACAAGATTTTGAGTTTCTTCCCAAAAACCCCCATCTCTCGGTCCTTCAATTAAATAAATTACTCCTTTGTCAATCGCAACGGAGAGCCAGGTATCTCTCCCGTTAAAAGAATAGGAATATTGGCTTACCGGAATACCGTCCATTGAAGTTGCTCCGATAAGAGCTGCATTTTTGGGTGCGTCGCTATCCTTTTCAAGCATTTCTTCAACCGTTTCATATTCGGTATCTTTGAAAGCAACAGTTATTCCTTCAGCGCCTCTTTTCAAATTTAGCAGGGTGTAAAATTCGCCTTCTTCTGGAGTTATATCCTCTATCGTAATACTTGCAGGGTGTTTTATTGAAAAACCGGAAGAATCTTCGTACAAAACATCGGGGGTAGCCTCTTCCTTTGAGAAAATATCTCCTTTGGTAATCTCTGAAAGCGCCTGGCTTTTTTTAGTTTCCCTCCCAGGTCTAAACCAAATATATGCAGATATTGCCAGGGAAAAGGCAAATATAACAACAGAGGCTAAAACAATTTTTTTATTCTTTGACACTACAACTTAATTAAATATATCATGAGAAAGACTGATGAGAAAGATTTTTGTAGCTCTAGGCGCTTTTCTTTTCCTATTTGCCTTTTTGGTCTTTCCCAAAACAGTTAATGCAAAAAGGCGCCTTCCCAGGGCCGTATCAATTAAAACCGGAGGCTCTGCTCCTGCAGCAAGAACATCAAGGGGCGTTACGGCAAAAGTACGCTTTAGAGGAGATAGGCTTGCAATAATTATTGACTTTTCTAATCTTGGAATTGCGTCTAGGATTTCTTACAATCTAAGCTACACCACTCGGGGTACTACCCAAGGAGCAGGGGGAGACATTTCATCCTCAGGGGGCTCGACAACTCGGGAACTTATTTTTGGAACTTGCTCGGGCGGAGTTTGCCGGTATGACTCGGGAATAACCAAAGCAAGATTTGTGGTAACTACTGTTCTTAAAAACGGAGTCAAAATAATCAAACCCTTCAGGCTAAAAGTAAATAGATAGCCTTAAAAAGTAAGAGGCTTTCTCAATTGAACTCCTGCAAGCTTAAACTCTTTATTGCTACTTAATAAAGCCCTGACCTCTGCCTCATATTTGTACATTTCGTCTACCAGTCCATTCATCCAATCTATAAAAGTTTCTCTATCATCTCTACTTGTTAAAACTGAAATCCTTTGAAGTTCTCCTGATTCTTTGGAGAAAATTCGGTAGACAAACATCGACCTGCCAACAGTCGCCAAATTCGAAAAACTTGAGTTTCTCAAAATATAATCTTTGTCTTCCTTTTTTAAATTCACCTTTTCTTCAAGCCCTTCAACCGTATATTTTTCTGCCAAAAGAAGCATCAGCTGTGCTTGAACTCTTAATACCTCCGCAAAAAGGTCATCTTGCTCCCAAAGTCTACCTGTTTTGAAATCACCAATTTGGGTGGTAACTTTTCCGCCGTGAGTTACTAGTCTACTGATAAAATCAAACTTCGTAGAAATTACTAAATTTGCGTCGCCAGGAATGAAAGTAATACTTACTTCTCTTTCGGTATGAGCATCTCGTCTGAACTCCCACATTCTATTTCTTCTATCTGAAACCTGCTCTGCCCAAAGATAAGCAAGTTTTTTTCCAAGCCCGTAAGACATATCACTAGTCCTAATTCTTATTAAGTCTCTTGGGTCAGTTACTCCCAATTCTTCTAAAGACAGGTTGTAGGTTGTGTCAGAAGGAATAAAAAATCTATCCCAGGCGGTTAGATATGCGTCTAAAATTTCTTCTTTTTTAGCGTCTAGATAGTTTCTCTTTATATATAAACCAAGGAAAAATAACACCACTGCTCCCCCTATAATCAATATTCCTAAGAATATAATCCTAGCTAAACTTGTCCCTTTCACCCCAACCGTTTCGGTGGTAGCCGTAATACCATCCGCCGTTATATTCAACCTAAGATTGTCTACTGTGGTTAACACATCTCTACCCGTAAACCTACCCGTAATATTGCTGTCGGTAGTATCATCTTCGTTTAGGGAGAATTCAATCTTAGTTTCGCCTTCTTGAAAGGCCTTAAAAGTCAGACTGGCTACTACATTTGTTCCTTCGGCGGGATTATCCTTATCGGCTAGAGCCGTGATCTTCACTAAACCTTCTAATTCTTGCATCTGAAAATAATCTTTAAACGCTTTAGTTTCATTTATCTGGACGAGAGAGATCACCGCTGGGTCGAAACTAAGTAAGACATCCACCCCATCAGCCGACTTTTGCCCACCATCAGCGAGAATATCGACGATAAATTCTTCATCCAATGTTGCCGATTCCGTAGTTAATACTAAAGACAGCCTACCTTCTTGGCTGATATTTCCGATTGCCCCTTGGTTCAAAAGTCCAGTCAGTAAAGCAGAATAGTCAACCGAATTCACGGTGCCGTCAAGGTTTATATCGGCCTTATTATCAAGTTCTTTGGCTAATTTAATAAAGAG
>JADFPI010000033.1 GCA_022562395.1 Patescibacteria group bacterium
TGCTTCTGTGACAGAAGCCTGTATTTTGCGGATATCTGCTGAGGCCTGTCCGAGATAAGCCTCAGCAGCTTCTGCGTCACCCTGGGAGAGGGCAAGGCCGGCATTTTCTACGGCCAGGGAAACTTCATCTAATTTCAGTTGGAGCTTGTCCTGCCATGCCGGAGCATATAAAGCCATTCCCGTTGCCATGATTGCCGCCCCACCGGCAACACCGATAGCAGCAGGTACGATGACAGGAGCGCCTAGCAACATTACACCACCAACGGCGAGAGGAACCCCGATTGAAAATCCAAGAAAACCACCTTTAACAGCGCCGGACATCATATTGCCTGCCAGATTGTTTCCAAGAAAGCTCCATCAGGTGGAAGTAGAAAAAATCCAGCCGTCAGCGGCACCAGTGGGGAAGGAATGGGGGCAATAATTTCCTCGAGTAAGGTGGCTAAAAACACCCCAACGGCACCATATTCAACAACAATCGGCTGTATTAGAGAGGTAAGTTTTTCAATCATTTGTTAAACTCCAAACTTAAAGTCTTTTCCGTTCCGTTATCTGAAAGGATATCCACGTATCCCAGTTTTTCCAGCTTTCGGCTTCATAATTGGTTAATCTGCGTCTTATTATCCTATCACGCTCTGTTCCTGAAAATCCCATTCTGCTTGACGGCCACTCGATATCTAGAGAAAAAGTCTCTGCTGTATACAATGCATTCTGGTATCTGGTATAATGACCGGTAATTTGAATATTCCAAAATTTCCCTCCTGGATTTTCATTATCGTAATATTTGTTGTCTTTAGCTTCTTATCTAATATTGTTGCTCTCGTTACTGACTGGTGGTGGTTTTCCGAACTAGGCTATAGTCAAATCTTTATAAAATCTCTCAGCACTAAAGTAGCGCTGGGTCTGGCGGCGACGATTTTTGCCGCTTTCTTTTTGCTAACAAACTTACTCTTAGCTATCCGCTCCAAAGTCCCGTGGATGACAACTTTACCGGAATCGCTGTTTGGTCGACCAATAAGTTTGGATAATCGTCTTGTTAAAAAATTAGCGGTTGCAATTAGCGTTGTTATTGCCCTCTTTTTTGGAATAGCGGCGGCGGCAAGCTGGCAGGAGGTGTTGAAGTTTTTCACTGCAACCGCTTTTGGCAATTCAGATCCTGTCTTTGGTAAGGATATCGCCTTTTATCTGTTTTCCCTACCTATCTTTCAGCTAGGCTTAGGACTTGTCAAAGCCCTTGTTCTTTTAGCGCTGGTTAGTTGCGCTCTGGTATATTTTTTGCGGGGTAGTTTTAATCTTTCCAATCTACGGTCGCTCAAGCAGGTAGAAGTAAAACCCAAAGCCAGAGTCCACCTCGGCACCTTACTTGCTCTTTTTTTGGCCACAGTTGCCGCCGGAACCTATCTTTCCCTCTTTAGGTTACTTATCTCCCAAAGTGGTCCTGTATTTGGCGCCGTTTACACGGACGTAACTATTAGAATACCGCTACTTTGGGTGTCAATTTTTACTGCCTCTTTGGCGGCGGCTACGGCCGCTTTCTGGGGATTTAGGGGGAAATCATCACCGTTGATTGGAGCTGTTTCCCTCTACCTTTTAGTAGGATTGGCTTCGGGGGTTATTCCGTTTCTTTTTCAAAAACTAATTGTTGGCCCCAATGAGCTGGTTAAGGAAACTCCATTTATCAAACACAATATCGCTGCTACCCGCAAGGCGTTTGCCCTTGACAAAATCGGGGAGCGGGAGATATTGGGAGACAAACCAATCACTGCGGCTGATATTGCCGCCAACAATCTAACCGTCAAAAACGTTAGACTCTGGGATAGACAGCCTCTTTTATCAACTTTTTCCCAGATACAAGAGATTAGAACCTACTACGAGTTTGCCGAGATTGATAATGATCGCTATATTATTGATGGAGAAATCCGCCAAATTATGCTTTCCCCGCGAGAGCTGGCTTCGGCAAGCCTGCCGAATAGAACTTGGATTAATGAAAGGTTGACATTTACGCACGGATACGGTGTTGCCGCCGGGCCGGTTAACCAGGTGACACCCGAGGGTTTACCGGTCTTGTTTGTTAAAGATTTACCGCCTAAATCAACCGCTGAAGAGCTTAAGATTTCCCGTCCGGAGATTTATTTTGGCGAGCTTTCTAATAACTATGTTATTGTCAAAACCAAGTCTCGTGAGTTCGACTACCCCAAAGGAGAAGAAAATGTCTATACAACTTATGAGGGTAAAGGCGGAGTAGAGATAAACTCGTTTTTAAGGCGCGTCTTTTATGCACTGCGCTTCCAATCGCTTAAAATGCTTTTAAGTAACGATATAACCAACGAAAGCCGCATTCTTTATTACCGCAATATTGCCGAGAGAGTTTCCAAAATTGCGCCTTTTTTGACCTTTGATCAAGACCCTTATATCGTCATTGCCGACGGCAAGATTTACTGGATCGCTGATGCTTATACCACCAGCAGTTTCTATCCTTACTCTCAACCATTACGGCTAAACGGTAGGAAAATAAACTACATTAGAAATTCGGTAAAGGTGGTAGTTGATGCCTACGAAGGCAGTGTTGCCTTTTATCTGGCAGATACCAAGGACCCAATTATAAAAACTTATGCCAAGATTTTCCCTGAGACTTTCCGGCCACTTTCGGAAATTCCCCCTAGCCTGGTTCCTCATCTGCGCTACCCTGAAGATATCTTCGCTCTACAGACTGCTGTCTATACCACCTATCACATGGATAATCCGCAGATCTTTTACAATAAAGAAGATCAGTGGGATATTCCAGCTATTGTGTCCGAGGCAGAAGGAGCATCCGCAGACGGGGTACCGCGCTTGTCGCCCAGGCATATTATTATGAAGCTGCCGGGAGAAGAAAAAGAGGAGTTTATTCTAATGCTGCCCTTTACCCCACGGGCCAAAGATAATCTATCCGCTTGGATGGTTGCTAGAAGCGACGGGGAAAACTACGGTGAACTGTTGGTCTATCGTTTTCCCAAAGACAAGCTTATTTTTGGACCGAAACAAATAATCGGCCGCATTAACCAGAATCCGGAGATTAGCAGGCAAATCTCGCTTTGGGATCAGCGGGGGTCTCAAGTAATTCAGGGGCCGCTTCTGGTTATACCGATTGAGGAGTCGCTTATCTATGTGCGGCCGCTCTATCTTAAGGCCGAAGACGGTAAAATTCCCGAGTTAAAACGGGTGATTGTTGCCTACGAGAACAAAATCGCGATGGAGGAAACGCTGGAGGCGGGACTCGCAAGAATCTTTGGCGCAGGGTCAGCCGAGGGACAGGAAAGAAGAGTTTCCCAAGAAGTCCTGACACCCACACAAGATACTCAGGAACTACTAAGAAGAGCGGTTGAAGCGTACGAAGAGGCGCTGCGGGCGCAAAGGGAAGGTAACTGGACTCGTTACGGCGAGGCGATCAGACGATTAGGAGAAATTCTTAGGCAATAAACTACCCGAAAAAAGTCACTATTGGTCGGGGTGCCCGGACTCGAACCGGGGGCCTCACGCTCCCAAAGCGCGCACTCTACCAACTGAGCTACACCCCGTTCTCCAAAGGAGAACCCTATTTTAACTCTTTGTAATATTTTTGAATCAATCTTCTAAATTTATAGCCTATTCCTGACTTTAAAAACTTTTCTCTTTTCTCTGCACATAATTTACAATAAAAATTTTCGTAATATATTAATTTCCAAGGAACATAAGCTTTAGTATATTTTGAAAAGCCTTTGTTATGTTCCGCAGTCCTGGCTTCAAGTTTCTTAATTGTCAGACCGACATACGTTTTGTCTCTTTTCTTTTGACTCTCAAGGATATAACACACTATACATTCAAGCAATTCTGCTCTGCAGAAGTGGGCCAGGTGGGACTCGAACCCACACGAGATATTATCTCACACGCTCTTAAGGCGTGCGCGTATACCGATTCCGCCACTGGCCCTTCACGGCTCACAGGGTATATTTTACCAAATCGGCAACAAAATCTCATCTTTTCAAAGTTTGCTATATAAATCTTAAATAAGATATAATTTATGTACCTAAAATATTATGCCAGTGGTTACATTTCTAATACCATTTACAGGAGGTTTTTTGTTTTTCTACGTCTACTCAAAAATTTACGATAGACTCCCTAAACTCAAAATTAAAAGTCTGCAACTTTTTCCTAGTGTAAAAATTATGATTTCCGGAAAAATATTTCATTTGCATCACTGGCTAGGATTCTCAATTCTTCT
Organism: Patescibacteria group bacterium; assembly: GCA_022562395.1. Classification (GTDB taxonomy): domain Bacteria; phylum Patescibacteriota; class Microgenomatia; order UBA8517; family UBA8517; genus JADFPI01. Next base: position 4,238 of record JADFPI010000033.1, read on the forward strand.
TGTTATATCAATATTTGTAGAAGGCGGATTGTTGGGCTATTTAGTCACAAAAGGAATTCTCACGGGCGGTGCCATTCAAGGTCTATTTACTCCAAAAAGTTTTAAAATTATTTACGACAGCACCGATTGACAAAATCTCCTCTCTAGCCTTATTGCGAGTGTAGCACGTGGTTTAGCGCATTTCTTTGCTGGGTGCGGACAGCCTTTCCTTATCATTTTCAGCAATTGTAAGAAAACCTTTTACAAACCTGTCAATGTCTTGCTGCGACGAAAAATATTTAAATTCACAAACTCCCTTTTCTTCTAAAAACTTAAAATAGGGTGCTAATTCGCGCCGATCGCTTTCCGGGATCAAACTAAGCATTGGTTTCTTTTGTTCGTCAGCAAATAAATGATCCTCTATCCCCCTTTTTACAGTGTGGTCGAAAATTACTAAATCTGCTTCTAAAACTTTAGAGTGGGAATTATCTTCTCCACCTTTATTGCCAATTGTGTCTTCGGACAAAATAACTTCGTGCCCCAAGCTCTCAACTATTTCTGCAATCTTATTTTCCGGATTAACTCCCGAAATATAAATCTTCACAGAAAAGAAGATAACAAAAATTCGGAGAGTTTTCAAGGCGACTCACGCGGGTGCGCCTGGAGGGATTCCCCGTAAAACTCGCTCTGCTCGTCACGGGGCAGGCGAACCCATAAGACTTGTGCGCCCGGGAGGAGTCGAACCTCCACCTAGTGGTCCGAAGCCACCAACTCTATCCGTTAAGCTACGGGCGCGTGTATTAAGTAATTATACCTAATTTAGGATATAATTTCAGCTATGAACACTATACAAGAGCAAATAGAAAAAATTGAAAAAGAAATTAGAGAAACTCCTTATCACAAAGGTACGGAACGTTAAGAAGAAAAATAGCTTCAACTGTTAAAGAGACTCCAAAAAGATAGTTAACACTTCAACTATCAAAAACATGGGCACGATACCACAAAAGGAAAGCTCTTATCAAGGGCCACCTCAAAAAAAGCCGGAAACAATTAGGAATCGAAAGATATTTGAAAAATATTCAACAGGTTGGTATTCCTATAACACACTAAGTCGTGTCTTCAAAATATCTCCACAAAGAGTTGGTGAGGTTTATAGGGGAGTGGTAGAAGAAATTGTTAAAAAATACGACTCTGGGAAATTTTCTTTTAAATCTCTTGCGAAAATTTATCACGTAAGCCCGTCGAAAATTGAAAAGCTTATTAAAAACGCAAAAATAAATGAGAAGTCCAAAAATTAGAGCTAGAAAAAGAAAAGTGGCGTGGAGAAAGTTTAAAAAGGGGTTACCGGAAGTTATTATCGTTAGTTTATTAATGGGTAGTTTGGCTTTTCTAATATGAGTAAAACAATAAAGGGCGAACAATTCAAGTGCAGGAGTCACAGCATAGACTATCGGATAGCTTGTGAGGAATGCCAAGAAAAAGACAAAGAGTTTTCTAAAGTATTGAGGATATACAAAAAGGGCGGTGAATAAATATGAGCGAAGCGATTAAATCATCAAATATTGTTCTCTACAAAGAGGGATACAGAATAACCCTTACTTTAAGGGATGGAAGGGCAAAGGTTTTCCCATTACTTCAAAAGATGGAGAGCATAGTTAAATACGCCAATAAACATGGATTTAAGCCAAGTTGGAATGACGACACCAACAACAAAACTGACAAAAGAGAACCAGCTTCTCTTGTAAGTTTGGGCGAGTGTTCTAAGTGTGGGGCCAAGAACGCCAGAAACCCAAAGACCGGCAAGATATTTTGTACCGATAAATGCTGGCTTAAAGAACAGTCAACTGAAGAGGAAATAGAGAGTTCGGTTAATTCTAGCCCGCCAGAGCCAACGGAAGAGGACTACCCTTTTTAATATGAAAATAGTTTGTAAAAAGTGTGGTACATGGGAACACCTAGATAAATATGAGATGTGTTTTAGGTGCTGGGCTAAACAAAAAAAGAACGATGGATATGAGAGCGTTAGAGATTGGAAGGAAAGTCAGACACTTTAAAGAAAACTTAATCCCTAACCGGGGCGACGCGGAGGCAAGCGGGAAACTGCCCAATCTGCACGACGTACCCAGGGGTGGCCTAATCGAGTAGCGTGGTTACATTGCAAGCTCACTTTAGACCACGCCCCGAATGGGGATTAAAGGTTGAAGGGTGCGGTGGCGGAAGTATAGACGCTCCCAAAGTTGGTCTGGCCTTTAAGAGAGCGCCAAGGGTTAAAAAGGGGAACTCTGCAACCAATAGCTGATGGAGTTCGTGCAAGGAGTAAGGCCTTGCCCGCACCACTTGAACCTTTAATAACCAGCTAAACATGAATTCTGCCACCAAGTCGAAGCCAAAGATAAGACTAAAACTGTTCAGAGGACGCAAAGTGGTGATAGATACTACTAGACGCAGGAAACAAACAGTTCAAGCCTTAATAAGAAACAGGAAATGGACTAGAGCATATTTAAAAGTTACTTACGGATACGGAAGAACTAATTTATCAGAGAGAGAAGAAATTTATAACGAGGGGGATTACACCAACAAAGCTGAACTAATGAAAGTATTAAGGATTTTCTGCTCATCAATAGAAGTAAGAGATTACGAAGAGAATTTTAAATAATTATGAGAACTGCCCTTTACAGATTTTATACTAAAGCTGATGGACACAAAGTTAAAGCACTTCAGGGGAAAGTGTTTGCTCCTAATGGTAAGTTAATCTTCTACCGAGACCTACACGAGCACAAAGGAAGGTTGTGGTTGGAAGAGGGAGCGTGGAACCTCGACTACCGCACCTTCCTTTGGCTAGAGAAGAACGCAGTAAAAGAGATTCACTACTACTGGAAGAAAACCAAAAGACTCTACATTGTTACTCCAAGAAAGATAAGAAAGTGGCTCAACGAAGAAAGGCTAAAGGTCAAAAGTATGGGTGGACACCGACAGATATTTCTACCCAAGTTAATGTTTGGAGAGCACTGGAGAGTATATCCTGTTCCTTGGATACAAAAGGAAACCGATATTAATAAGTTCCAGATACCGGAGACAGATGTTG
>JADFPI010000015.1 GCA_022562395.1 Patescibacteria group bacterium
TACTCCTGGCACTAGCTGCCAAGACTCATAAAGTCCAAGCTCTGCTTTCAGGTCAAGCACTGCCAACTAGCGAAACACTGTCTTCGTCCAACAGTGTCTCCAAGCTACCGGCAATTGTTGTTGCCCTACCTGTAATTATTGCAGTAGTTTTACTGTTTGTTAATGCTAGACGCATCATCGCTGCCGAGATAACCTACAAAAATGCTTTGGATGCCCTGGTTCAAAACGAGGCCACGCTGACCTTTAACAGCATGCGCGAGGCAATCAACCTTAATCCGCGGGTTGATAGATATCACGCTTCATATGCACAAGTAAATCTGGCTCTGGCCAACTCGATTGCCAGCAAAGACCCCGAAGAAATTACCGACGAAGACCGTGCTAGTATTGCCCAACTTATCCAACAAGCAATCGCCGAAGGAAAGGCAACTGTGGCTCTTAACCCCCAAAGAGCTGGAAACTGGGAAGTGCTGGCCTCAATCTACCGAAGCATTATCCCTTTTGCCCAAGGGGCAGACCAGTTTGCAATCCAAACCTACAAACAAGCAGTTGCTCTTGATCCAGTGAATCCTAGCCTGAGAATCAATTTAGGCGGCGTCTTCTACTCTTTGCAAAACTATAATGATGCAATAAGAGCATTTGAATTAGCGGTTTTAGCAAAGCCTGATCTGGCCAATGCCCACTTTAATTTATCTGCAGCCTTGAGAGAAAATGGAGAAATTGAAGCAGCCGTTGAAGAAATGAAGTTAGTTTTAGCTTTAGTTGATAGGGGCACCCGAGATTATGAACTTTCAAAACAGGAGCTTGAAAAACTAAACGAGATGTTACCGTTACCAGAAAGGCCCGAGGAAGAAGAGACAATCGAGGCTACACCTGAAACGTTAACAACACCAGAGGCTGTTGAAGAGGCTCCAATTGAACCAATTGAGCTTCCAGAAGAAGCGGCACCGCCAGAAACACCAGAAGGTGAAACCGAAACTGAATTATCCCCTACTCCAACACCCACTCCAACACCCACCTTGCCATAAGAATTACCAGCGCTTTTGACAAGGAGTCACCTTGTCAGCTGTCGGCTTTCAGTAAATCGGTTGAAATAAGTGAAATGGGCAGCCCGAATGAAGTTGCTTTCTTCTTTCCCATTCTGTTTTTTATCTCCAAAATCGGCTTTAAAGCGTCGATTTCTTGTTCTTCAATTTCTCGTACTTTTGGAGAAAAGATAGAAAGAGCGGTAAAAACTCCAGCAAAATAACCTAAGGTAAAAATGGCAAAGAATAGCATAAATCTATCGTAAATTCGTTACTTAATTACTTAGACAATTAGGCAGAAGAAATTCAAAATACTGAGATACTAAGTAACACAGTGGGCAGACTTAAATAGTGCCGGACAGGAGGCTTAAGTTTTTTTACTCTGTGAAAGAGACTAAGTCAAATATATCTTAATGGGTCAGGCTTTATTTGGAGCACAAAATACAAACTCCCTTGTTGTAGGTGGGGGATAATATACTGTAAAACCCGCTCCATAATTTATTTATTACAAGTCCTGCCGCAACAAGCATTAATGGTATTCCAAAAACTAAATCAAAAGGTGTCCGTCTTGTTTGATATATTAGATAGCCAGCAATACCAACAAAAAGCCATATTAGTGAAGAAATTAAGCCTTCCGCTAATTTGTAGAAAATCGTAAAAATATAATGGAAAAGATTATGCTTTCGAACGGCCATGGTTTACCCTGAGCTTGTCGAAGGGTGGACCCACCGAGAATCGAACTCGGAATTCACCCATGCGAAGGGTGCGGTATACCATTTACCTACGGGCCCAAACTAACGAATTATACCAAATTTCTATCTCTTGATTGACTATATTTTAATTAATAACATCTTCCCCGCCCCAAGTGGCGGGGCTTTTATCTCTACAGCAAAGCTGTACGTCTTCGTCGTAGAGAAAGATGTTTTATCTGCCTCAATTCATCCCCGATTGAATCGGGGTATTCTTGAGGTCGACTAATAACTTTGGGTTTGACGCAAAGTGAGATATTTGGAGATTATCTTAGGACGCTTAAGGGGTTGAGGTAGACACCATTTCTCAATACCTCAAAGTGCAAATGAACTCCAGTTGAGCGACCAGTTGAACCCATTCTTCCAATTGGGGCACCCCTTGCAACAGTCTGGCCGGCAACTACATAAACGCTAGTCAAATGTGCATACATCGTTCTGTAACCATTTCCGTGGTCGATAATCACTCGATTGCCATATCCGTATCCATCAAGCCAGCCTGCGCCAACAACCTTGCCGGAATCAGCTGCCAAAACATTGGGTGCGACTTTGTTGGCTATATCAATACCCTTGTGATACCAAACATATCTTTGAGTTATCCTCCCACCCGCAGGCCAGACAAAACTACCCGAGGCGACCACGGTTCCTGCGTCAGGTGTAAGCTGGCGCCTTCTCGGAGCAGCCTTGCGTGCAGGGACAACTCCATCAGGAACTATAATAAGCTGACCTATTGCCAACTCAAAAGTCTCATCATTTGTAAATGTGTTATAAGGAAAATCTACCACTGCCTGAGGGGATGTATCAAACTTCTTCGCAATAGAATAAACTGTATCACCTTTCCCTACTTTGTGAGAAACTCCAGTTACCGGCAGAATTTCCAAAGTTTGTCCTGGCTTAATCTTAGAAGTTTTTGTTAAATCGTTTTGCCAAAGAACTGTTTCTTCAGAAACCCCAAACTTTTCTGCAACCCCCGAAACAGTATCTCCTTCGGAAACGGTGTAACCGATAATTTTATCTCGCAGCTTTTCAGAAATAATTGTTTCCGTTGCAGGGTCTTCGGTTGAAAGGGAAAGAACAGAAGAAGGTGATTGTATTTCCCAAGGGTCAACACTCCTACCTGGAAACTCATCGGCAATAACCGGGGCAATCATCATCCCAAACGCGGCCAATCCTGCCATTCCCGAGTGAACTAAACGGCGGGCAAGCTTTCCCCTTTGTCTGTACAAAGCAGTTACAAAAATACCTTTTCCCGCTTCAAATCTCAAAAACTGAAGCCTTAATTTCTTGGAGACAAAGACGCCGAGCTCGGACACAAAAAGCTTCAAGTCTTTTACTAAATCAAGTATCCGCTCGTAGGTATCTTCCATCTAAATTAGGATACAATGTCTTGCTCGCTGTATCCTGTTCCCTTATCCCTGACCCAAAGAAGTTACCACATGTGAAGTGCGATTACAATACCGCAGAAGGTGTGTACTAGGCAATCTTGAGGCTTTCCAAATATTCTTCGTTTGACTCGGTTTTTCTAAGCGATTCAAGAAGAGTTTCTGTGCGCTCGCTGTCGTCTCTGATTGTTTCCAACATTCTCCTTAGAGTATGAATCTTGATAAGAGTTTCCTCTCCGAAAAGAAGCTCCTCCTGACGGGTGCCAGAGCGGGTTACATCTATAGCTGGAAATATTCTTTTATCGGCAAGCTTTCGGACTAGGTGCAACTCCATGTTGCCGGTACCTTTAAACTCCTCATATATCAAGTCGTCCATTCTGCTTCCGGTTTCAACTAAGCATGTTCCAACGATTGTTAATGAACCTCCATTTTCAATCTTTCTTGCCGCACCAAAAAATTTCTTAGCAGGAAATAGGGCGACAGGGTCAAAACCACCGGTTAAAGTCCTTCCCGAAGTAGGAAGAGCCAAATTATAAGCCCTAGCCATTCTGGTAATTGAATCAAGAACTATAATTACGTCGTAGCCAATCTCGACCAGTCTTTTAGCACGCTCTAAAGCAAGCTCGCCTACCCTGGTTTGAGCCTCTGGGGGCTCATCAAAATTACTAGCAGCAACTTCTCCTTTTCCATCAGTAACTTTCTCCATATGCCTGGATATGTCGGTAACTTCTTCTGGCCTCTCACCAATTAGAACTGCCATCAGGTGAACATTCCTCTTAGACTTAGAATTTTCTGGATAATTTTTTGCGATTCCGGCAATAATATCTCTCAGAAGCCAGGTCTTTCCTGCCTTTGGAGGAGAAACTATCAATCCTCTTTGGCCAAAACCAATTGGTGCAATTAAATCAATGATACGAGTAGTAAGAGGCTCCTTTCCGGTGGAGAGTTTTATTTTCTCATCCGGATAAATCGGGGTTAAATCTTCCAAATTCGGACGCTCTTGAATCTTATCAACAGAAATTCCATTAATTGTTTCTACTTTTAATAATCCCCAATAGCGCTCGTTTTCTTTTGGCCGTCTGGCTTGCCCTTTTATTAAATCTCCAGTTCTTAGATTAAATCTTCTTATTTGAGATGCTGAAATGTAGATGTCTCGGTCGGAGGCTTGGTATTTTGGACGAAGAAGCCCTGAACCTTCCTGGGCAATGTCCAAAACTCCCAAAACTGTTTCTGTAGGAAGTCCAGAGTCTGGCAAAACTCGTTCATCGACCACTAAAGAACCTTGTGACTTTTCTTGAATTTCAACCTCTCCCTTACCCAAAGCGCCCTTTGTTTTAGATTCTTCCAGCTCTCTTTCTCCCACCAAATCCTCTGCTGAAAGTTTTTTTGTTTTACTAGTTTTTTTCTTAGCAACCATAAGCTAATGACTAATGTTTAACGAATGAATTTTTTGCCCAAAGACAACTTCCGGCTAAAAGTCAAAAGATAATATTTTCTACATCTAGGAAAACTTAAAGAAGTGCCAAAACTTGCTGTTGCGGCAAGTCCTGGTCTATTTTATCGCCCTTAACTTACCCTTGTCAAGCTTAAGTCTGTCCTCGTGCCGTCAAGGACTGTTTTTGACTTTACCGTAAATACACCTAATTTTTCCTTCTGTCCCCAATCTTTAAATTTCTCATCTTTAATCGATTCTCCACTCTCATCAGCCATAATCCCGCCAAGGATTTTGCTAAACAAAAACAATACCGGTTGTTCCAAATTCCTCTTACGAGTAACTTCTACCAATCCTTGCCAACCCTCATTCATTTTTGGAAATTTTGGGTTTTTCACTACATTCCCGACAGTGATAGCAACTATAGCAGCGGCGGTTGAGCCTGCTCTTGGCCAAATCTCACTTTTATCTCCTAAAAGCTCCCGAGCTTCCAGGTAATAATTATCTGCCAAAATTTTACTGGAATCGTAATCTTCTTCCTCAAAGTTAGGAAGTTTGATAAGTTTTTCATTTTCTACATCAATCACAAACACTCCCACTCCTTTTATTCCCAAAATAATCAGGCCTTCCTCGTGCATAGCAACTCCGGCAACTTCAAAGTCGCCGTAGGTTGGGTTTTCTCCTCTGGCAATAGCAAGCATAGTTCCGTAGGAAAAATCCAAATTACTCTCTAAAAAGTTTGCAGTTCCGTCCAAGCCGTCCAAAGTTACAAAAAAAGTCTCATCTTCACCATAATATCTGTCTCCTGAATGTCCCCCTGGACCAATAATTTCTCCTCTTCCTAATTCCTCTGCCCAATACTCAAGTAAACAATCGTTTTTCTCTACCCACCTCTCAAACTCTTGAAAAACAGCTTCTTCCGCCTCGATATCAGCCTTTATGTGTGTTTGAACTACATCCTCTTCTTGCCTGACAATTTCTTTGCCTCCTTCTCCTAGTTCCTTATGTCTTTGATAGGCTCCATAAAGACTATTAAAAGCAACTTCTGCTAAATCCATGCGCTCAACCAACTCTTTATCTTCGGGTGACACAAGATCTTTAAGTAGTAATACAAGCCCCCTTGTTCTCTCCATTTTATTTCTCACTTTCATAAATTTCTTGCTTAAGGCCGTCTAAATATCTTTCTGATTCCTCTGTTCCCTCTTCCGGGGCCCAAGTGGGAAAGGTTTTATCACTTTCTGGGCCATATCCTCCCTTGGGCTGGCCTTTTACCTCAAACAACACACAGGGGACTTTGGCAATAACACTGTGCCAAGTATTTGGAGGTATATCAATCACACGCTCCCCATATATATCAATTGTGTTCACAATCCCCCCTTCGTCATTAAAAATTAAGGCAGTAAATACACCTTTAACAGCCGTAATTGTATCCGAGGTATGAAGGTTTTCGTGCTTATGGGGACGGACATAGGTTTCGGGAAAAATTGCATTAAACATCCTGTTTGCGTGTTCCTTAGGCCCATGAAGATTTATTATGGCTCTTTTTCTCGGAGATTTTTCGGCGACAAGAAGTAAGGCAACATAATCCTCCTCACCAAAAACTAAAACCCTCTTTTCAGTGAAAGCTCCCCCATTTTCCCTTTGATTTTCTCGTTTCATAACTGTTTCCTTAGAAGAAGTACTATTATACAGGAAGTTAGCTCTAGTATCAAACTATCCTTTACTATATCAATCCTCTTTCTGAAGCCTTTGCAAAGGCAGAAATTGTGTAACCGTCGCTAAAATCATAAACTTCTCCTTTTTTATCTTTGTACTGTCCCTCTTTGATAGCCTTCTTAAACTCTTCTTTTGTAAGAAAAACTATGCCTTTTATCGCCTCTGTTACTTGAGGAAACGGTCTTCTGTAAACTTCAACTCTGACAAAATAAACATCAGCCCGCGTTGCAAGAACTCCGGAGTCTGGTGTAATTTGGCCGATAAGTTTTGGTTTTGCCAAAAGCCTTGCTCCACCTTCTTCTTCAACTTCTTCCTCAAGAGTTTTTTGCAAAGACTCTCCGGGGTCCTTTGTCCCTCGGGGAAATTCAAGGGCCCATGTACGTGTTGCATTTCTGAAGTTTTTAAGAAGTAAGAGTTTTCCGTCTTTGGTGACAGGAACTATCACCATACCGGCAACACCTGTCTCAAGTTGCCCCCAGGAAATAAATCTTACAAAAGTGCCGTATGCACCGGTTGGAAGCCTCACCGGTTCACAAACCGACACCCCCCAACGATTCTCCTCCCTAATTCCAATTTTTGCGCGCTCGTGGGCTTCCCTTTCAGAAATTCCTTCCTCTATCATCTGTTTTGCTGCCGAGACTTCGCATTTCACAAAAAGTTTAGGGTCATCAACTATCTCAATCTCTCCCTTCCTGTAATCCCCTATCTCACCAAAAAATTTTCTATATTTACCACGAAAATCAATATATTCTTGAAAACGTATTGGAAGATTATTCATGCAGACTATTTTAACATTTAAGTAGTGCTTGGTGCGGGAAAAATCGTCTCTTGAAAGAGAACAAATTCTCCCCGCACCGGGCATCTGAACAAATTGACAAAGCGGAAGATTAAGCGCTTCCGTTTCCGTTGCCGTTTCGGACAACCTCCTCCTCGGCGTTGCTCTGCTTGAGCCTCTCCACAGTGTAATACTGCGGGTCGATCAAGCCCATTTTGTGTACAAGAAGAGCCCAGGCCGTCCAAGTGAGCCCATCGTAGTTAGGGACAGGGACTTGATCGATGCGGTAAACCGCCTGTCCAAGAATATCCTCAAAACCCTGTGCGGCGGCAGTCTCGCTAACTACATTGAAACGCGCGGCAAAGTACGTGATGCAGGTGGGAACAGACATTCGATTTGAGGATGCTGCACCCAGGAAATCGATGCCTTCAAGCTCGTAGCCTGATTCCTCCAGGGCATGCCGCCTGACTTGGTCAATCGGGTCTTCACCTTCAAGGCTGTAGCCGCCCGGAAACTCCCAGGTTTCAACGCCTTGCTCAAGCGTTTCCGGATCAACGATTGCCGTTCGCTGAGCCTTGTTCATTCCGACGTAGATCATGTTGTCAGGCTGAAAAAGAACCGGAATAACGATCGCGCTTGGGCGAGCTAGGGCTCCCGGCTCAATGGTCGGACCGTCATGAAACAACGGCCCATCACCTTTCCAAAGAAGGACATTGTCATCCTTTACTTCGCAGTAGGCAACGTGCTGGATAGCTCCAAATCGTCCTGAAAACAGCACAACGCCGTTGTCGCCAGCCATACTCTGCCAAAACATTCCCATCCGCTTACGTTCTTCAGGAAGAACTATACGAGGGTCGTTTGCAGGAACAACAACCATATTACCGGGCTTGAACTCTTGCTTCGCGTGAATAGGTAAAAACTTTGACATTGAATCCTCCATTCTTGAGGTAATCAGAGTTTGTCCGCTTTGCCTTCAAATTCGACATCTTCCGTGCAAATTTTCAGAAGAGCCGAACATTATTTTATTCAGGTGCTAAAATTTACCACAAGTTTCCCTCATGGTTGAAGTATTATAGGGCAGAATTAGGCTGGAGTCAAACAGGAGTTGATACTTTTTGATGTCTTTTGATTGCCAAACGAAAAACTACCCCTACTGCCAAAATCATCCCTATATACTGCAGGTATTGAGGCCAGAAAAGAATTATTACTGTTGATGATTGACTGTTGACCGTTGACTGTTGCGAAAGCAACCACCCATTCGCCCAAGAATTCACCTTTACATGCTCAAGTTTCTTTCCAAAAAGAAAAGGGAGAAAAGTTTTGAGTTTTGAGTTTTGAGTTTTGAGTTTGTATGCTATCCATCCATCATCAAAGCCTTGGGAAAGAACAACTAACCCTTCCTTTTCTGGAGAAGCAACGGTCAATGCGTAGTGGGCAGTCCCAATCTTTTCTACTCCGCCAATTGCCAAATTATTTTTCACTTCAACCGCTTCAAAACCTTTAATTCTTAGTGAGTTTAACCAATTATAGGCAATTGGAGTAAATGAAATAGCTTCAAGGTAATTGCCTGATGCAATTTTACCAAAAGAACGAGTTTCATAGTTTAGTAGATATCCGTTTCCTTGGCTTTTAGGAATTAATACATAACCTGCACTAAACTCGCCATTTGGTAATAATTCCTCGAGTTCTACTCTTTTATTTTCTTTGTTTTGCAAATAAATCTTTAGGCTTCTTCCTTGAACATTTTCTCCTTCTACCGTCAAAAGATAAGCTTTGTCGAGATCCAGATTCGGATAGTCGCGAAAATCACAGCTTACTCCCCCGTCATAAGCCGAATAAAAAACTCTTTCGCCTTCAACCTTCTTTTCAGCTAAGCCAACCTCAACCGCGTCGCAATTTACAGCTTTTGCGTGTCCTCGGCCTAATTTTACCTGCTCAAGAACTTCGTCTTTAGTTTTAAATCTAATTTCGATTTTCTCCGTGCCAATACCAATTCTAATTTCTTCATTCTTACTTGAAGCCAAAATATCATTTATTAACGGAGCCTTAAACTCGGTAATTTGAGGGAACAAGTCAAAACTTAAATTTCTAAAAGAAATTTTTGCAACACCTTCGTCCTGCGCTTGTCCCACAAAATCAATCCAATGATCTACTGCTTCCAATGGCTGCCTAATAATAAACCTGCTCCACTCCCCGCTTTGAATAAATTCATCAGGCAAGCTTTTGTTAATACACCCCTCGCGCCCGGCCTTAGTAACACAAAAATTAGGATAAAGATTGTCAGCCGATTTAGATTCGTAAGAAACAACTAATAGCGAATCTGAACCTATAAAAGTTCCGCCTCCCCAACAAATAGATTTATCTCCAACTTTAAATGCGAATTCACCTGCCGTGGTATCCACCGCAATCTTTGTTGTCGGGTCGGCACAAAGCCTCGGGCTCTCGGAAAGAACTTTTGAGAATCCTTCTTCACTGGATTTCTCTTTCGCATAAAGCTTCAAAGAAACATCTTCTTGGCCAACGAACGTTTTACCCAAATATCCACTTTTCCCTTCCAAATCAAAAACTTCCTCCCCAACTTGTAAAAATCGCAAATCCTGCCTGGATACATTCCCCAGGATGTAGGTTTGAGAAAGTTCTTCTCCTGCTACTTTTTCTCCGTCAAGATAAATTTCTGGAGTAGAAACAACAAATTTCAAATTAAGAGAGTTCTTTTGGCTTTCTTCCAAATAAATCTCTGCTGTTATCGGATCTTTTCCTTCCAAATAATTCGGAATTACTAAAACTCCATCTAGTTTTTCAGGCAATTCTTGGGAAACACTTACACTTCCCTGCTCTCTCGCAATACTCATACCCGCCCTTTCGTCGAAATTAACAAAGGGATAATAGGTTCCTCCTTCAACATATGTTCCGTATTCCTCAAAAATTGGATCAGATTGTGAATAGGTTAAGTCTGCGCTTATTTTTGAATACGATTTTGGAGACCATACAAATTTTTTGCCGAAGTCAAAATTAGTTTCATAAACACTTATAAATCCAAAAGTCTTGGCTAAGGAAATGCGAGAAGACTTTGATAATATTTCTTTTGTTTCCGGTATGAAAGTTACAGAAGCCTCTCCTGAAGGATTGATTACCGACTCATCCAAAAAGATGTATCTTACTTGATATTTTTCCAAAACTTTTTCAAAACTCTCTAAGTCTTCTGCGTATAATGCACTGCTTGCCCCTTTATAAAAACTTTCGTTATATTGACTCCAACGGTCAAAGTCGCGGTCAAAAGTAGGGCTTTCTATGTCAAACCAATTAAAACCAGCTCCCTCAAATCCCCAATCGTAATATGTCCAACCCCAAAAAGTGTACATTGGAAGCTTGACAATTCTGCCTTTATCTTGAGTGTTTAGCCAACTTGAAAGCTCAGAATACTCACTTGGGATTTCTATTCTCATCGAAGGGCTTATCAACGATCCTTCAAAAGCGGGTTTCATAACAAAAACCAATGCAATAAAGGAAAATATGCCTAAAAATACTCCTCCGGGCAAAAGCCATTTTTTCTTTGAAAAAAGGGAAAAAAGATTGGCGAGGGCATAAGCGAAATAAAATGAAGCGGCAAACATAAAAAGGATAGAAAATTTGGTAAAGGGTGCACGTAAACCCTCCCTAAAAAGCTCATTTCTCTCATAAAGATATGTGTATATAGGACCAGTCGGCGGATTATCATTTATAAGGAAAAAAAGGCTGATTAAAAGAGGTATAAGGAGGGCAATAGCACTTTTGTCTCTCCTAACTACTGCAATAAATATTCCTGTAATAAAAACTAAAGCAATCAAAGAGGCGAAAAGAGAAACTTTGGGCTGTTTTATATACTCATTCCATTCATCTAAAAGGTCTACAAATTCACCGCTTTCATCTCCATACTCACTCCAGGAAAAGAGAAAGTTTTTATTCAAAGCTATGTTTTTTAAACCTCCGTATTCCTTGTTTCGCAAAAATGCCTCCGGACTAAAAAGCCTGTTTATTTTGGAGCTTCTGATAACTTCGCTTTGATTAAAAATGGTATATAGGTTAGGAAGTAACCAAAATGAATTTGTCGCCAAAACTATCCCCAAAATCACAAAGCTGCGCTTGAGTTTCGCTTTTTTGTTTTTTGCCAAGAGGCTTCTGAAAATAAGAAAAGCTGAAAGTGCAGTCAGATACGCATAAAAAAGGGTCGCGGCATAGGCCATTGGGGCGGCAAAAATGCTAATTAGGGAAAGTGTCAGAAGATACCTTTTCTCTCCCAGCCTAAAAAACTTAAGGCTAAAAAGAAAAAGCCAAGGAAGAGCTGCAAACTGGGTGGCAAACATTTCAAAAGGAACATAGTAGTGTTGCAGAGTCCCTAAATTTAAAACATAGTAGGAGGCACCCAAAAAGGCTGCAAAACTGGACCAGAAATTACGCCTTTTTAATACATAGTTCAAGAAAAAATAAACTCCAAGTGGGCCTGCAATTAGGGTTAAAAAGAAATAAAAATATCGAAGGAATGATATAGGAAAAACAAATGAGGCTAACCAAAGCAAGAATATGCGCGGAAGTTCTGACATGTGAGAGTGTGCGGCGACAACACCCACGCCTTGCTCTTCCCTCCAAACGCCAAAAAATGTCCGCCAAAAGTTAAGTGAAAAGTTAAATTCCGGATGAAGCGTGTCCCAACCGGTCAAAAAAGTTCCCGGTGTGTAATTTACGAACGATAAGACAATGCCTACAAGGAGTAGAGCCAAAACAAAAATAATCGAATAGTTTCTATTTCTCACTTTCTTATCTTAGCAGAGGCAAACTTCTCGAGGATAATTGAAGAGATTGTTTAACGTTTTCAAACCACGAAGTTTGACCTCATGATTTCAAAACGTTAGAGGCATACAGATTGCAAAATTCTCGGGAAAGAGAACTTTGTCAGCTTAAAAGCTGATTCTAACGTTTGACCCTTGGGGGTCGGAGTGCCAAGTCTGCGAAATGAGTCGGTTTGGATTACTCCAGGCCGCGTACGGCGTTTGACTCTTCGCATACATATAGGCAACTCCAACCCCTAGGGCTGGGCAAGGTGAGTCCGGCTACGGCCTGACTACAGTAGTGTGGCCGCGCAGGAGCAACTCGTTTCCAGAAAGGACAACAAAGGTGATATCAACACCCGTGCACCCTGTCGGGACTGAGCAGTTCGCTCCGGGACTTGCAGGGTTCCCACTCGGGACACCAACCATGCGGTAAGCCAGATGGCTCGCCAACGCACTGATCGCCTCATTAAGGAAATCTCCGTGCCAGTAAAGGCCGGTGATCGTGTGCCCAGTGTCAACCCGCTGGCCGCGGAAAGAAGCCGTCACATCGCCTACATTGACCAAGATGACCGCGCAACCAATTCCGGTACCGCCTTCCTCGCACTCTCCGACACCGTCGATTAAGTAATCTGCGGTAATCGAACGGTACGATCTCGCGGCGACCGGAAAGTCGCAACGCTGGTCTTGCTGGCAAAAGTCCGATAGCTCCTGGCCATATTCCAGACCACGAGCAGCAACAAACCCGCCAGCCGGCCAATCAACGTTGGGAAACTCAGCCCAGCTCGAATCGGGACTGGAAAAGACCCAGTCTTTCATCATCTGGGTCGCCCCAGAGAAATACTGAATTTCCCATGCCCCCATCTGGTCAGTGCTCTGTAGAGCAGTTACAACCGCTCCGTCACCCGCTTCCGGCTCGCTCGCCATAACTTCCTCGGCGGCCGAATCGGCTTCTGCCGGTTCTTCGTCGGCGGTTTCGGAAACCGTAACCACCTCGAGATCCGAAATCCTTTTGCCCAGCTTCTCAATAACAGCCAGGACTGGATCGACTTCCTCTTCCTCGGCCTCCTCGACCACTGCAACTGATTCGGGTGGCTCTGCCCGACCAGACAACAGCGTATAAACGCTGAAGCCCGCGGCAACGAGCACTGCAAGAACCAAACATGAACCAAGCACATACGCAACGTATCTCAAAACGTTTCTCACTTTTGCACCTCCTTAGTGCACTAAGGGCCTTTCTCGAAATGATTATGCAAGTTAAATGCCCTGCAGTCCCGCAGTTGCGGAACCACTTTTATATCAGCCCCGGGCACTTTATTGGGCTGGCATCTCTGGAAACTAAAATCAGCCTCCACAAAAACCAGCCCAAAGGATGGTGCTTTTATCTGTATGCCTCTATTTAAATGTGCTCCACCTTCCCCCGCAGCTGCGGGGCCCGGCGGATAAATTCGGCTAAATCAAACAAAAATCGCTAAATAGATAGGTTTTGATTTACCGAAAACTTAAAGACTAGCTAAGCTAGTCGAAGGCAGGGGAGAAAATTTTGGAGAAAACAAAACGCTCTCCTCTGCTATCGAGCAGAGTTACTTAATTTCAAAAGAAACTTGAGCTTTTGTCCTACGAGAAAAGTAAAGAAGAATACCAGATGCCAAAAGTAAACCGCCTCCCAAAAGAGCCGGGCTTATATCACCAAGCGCAGCGTCAACCGGCTCGTGAATTATAACTTCAGGTGCTTCCTCACCCAACACAACTCCTTGCCCATACTGTTGAGCAAGTACGCCTCGCGGTGCCAAAAGGACCGCTAAAACTGCTAAAGTCGTTAATACTTTCTTTGTCATATTATTTTGTAATATTAAAAAATTAAGTAATTACTTAATCCTCTTTCTATATACTATAGTCTTTCAACTATTTAGGGAGTATATACTAGTAAAAACTTTTTGTCAAGTGTTATAGGATTTAGTTCCAAATATTAGAGAGTTACAATAATCTTGAGAATTGCAAACGCCGTTCTTCTTACCCTATTAATATATTTCTAAATCTTAAGCAATCTCGCGTATTTGAAAATCCTGACGTCAGAATCGAGTACCTTGCAAGTATAGAGTACAAGGTCCGCTTGATAGTCGGTTATTCCCCCACCCTCGCTTTCACCATAAACCTCATAGACATATTTTCGTTGACGCCAAATAATCTCAATCGTATCTCCTTCTTTTAACTTAGGAAGATTAAAAAATGAGTTTTTGCTCCTGTATGAGTTGCTCCAGGCCAAATAGCCAAATCTATGAGCTGCCAAAATAGTCGGTCGGTTCCTTTGATAGGGAGTGCCAAAATCGGGAACCCTCCAAACACTCTTTTTTAGGGCGCTTTCGTAATTATCGTATGATGCTTCTTGAACTTGAGTATCGACTCCAATAGAAGAAATCTTCAATTGAGGCTGCATAGAAAGCTGCGGGTTGAATGCGGGCTGGTAGGTATCTTTTGCCTTATCTCCCGATTCAACCATAAGCCCTCCAAAATCATCCCCTACCGGCTTTCTCAATACCTGGGCAAGAGCCGATGCGTTTCCGGTTCTTATTGCATACCAAACTGAAGGCAAATAGGAAACTGCTAGAACTAAAAACCCAATTATTGCCAAATACTTTGCTACCCTTGAAAAAACTTTTGGCCAACGAGAAGGCTTCCCCGAAGGGATCGAGGGTGAATACGCCTGATTATATGAATATGTATGTATAAAATTTTGATTTTGCATAGTTATTCGCAAATATTTCAAATAACAAAACTCGGCTCCATCAGGAAAGGGTAGTGCGCCTGCCCTACACACCACCCCTCCCTGTCAGAGCCGAATATCTAACAAAAAGGCTATTGACAAACTAGAAAAGAATTTATTAGGCTAATTGTGATTTATCTTGCATATCAGCCTGCTCTCAAGATAAATCTTACTTAAGAGCATCTCTATTCGTGACGAGTCTCCGGTAATTTACCGCGAGTAACCCATCGATAGCGATGCTCTTATGTTTTTAGCCTTCTTAAAGAACTAAAAAAAGCTTATCATTGTTTGTCAAGATTGTCAAACCCTATAATCATATATGCCTTGCAGTGACAATCACCTATAGTGGTCATCGGTGAGTTTTCTGGTTCAATCTTCGGCTTATTTTTGGAGATTCGAAAAATTGTGGAAAACTTGGGGAAATCAGTACACTAGTAAACTAGACGACTAGTACACTAGAAAATTTACTTGTGCTCCTGTGTACCAGTGTACTAATCATCGGAGATATTTTTTTACAGCGAAGCTGTAAGGTTCTACCGGAGGTAGGTTCTTTACAGCAAAGCTGCAAGGTTCTACCGGAGGTAGGTTCTTTACAGCAAAGCTGCAAGGTTCTACCGGAGGTAGGTTCTTATTGCCTGGTTTACGAATTTTACCTGCTTGTAAGTTATCGGTTTTGTATATCCAATCCTTCTGGCCTCCTTTGTTCTTTGTTCTTGCCCAACAACCTCTCTTACATCACCTAAAAGCCCCACCTCTCCAATGGCAATAGTTCCTTTGGGGAGCGCTTTGTCAAAAAACGAAGATGCAATTGACATACAAACTGCCAAGTCTGCGGCCGGCTCGTCTACCCTAATCCCCCCAGCTATATTAATAAAACAATCATATTCATAAAGTGGCAGGCCACAGCGCTTTGTAAGCACCGCCAAAAGAAGCTCCAGGCGCTTAGCGTCAAATCCCTGGGCTACTCTTCGCGGATAGGCCAAGTTACTTTTTACTACCAGGGATTGCACCTCGACCAAAATTGGTCTCGTGCCTTCCATAATTGAGGCTATCGAGCTTCCCGCTACCTGCTTTTCCCCTTTAGTCAAAAATATTTTTTCCGGGTTTGATTGGGAAATTAAACCCCGATCTTCCATACTAAATATTCCAACTTCGTCAGTTGCTCCAAAACGGTTTTTAACGGCCCTTAATATTCTTAAGGTTAGGCGTTTATCTCCCTCAAACCACAAAACCGTATCAACCATGTGCGCTAAAACCGCGGGGCCCGCAACCGTTCCTTCTTTGGTGACGTGCCCTACTAAAATAACGGGGAAGCCGTTTTCCTTTGCAACTCGAACCACCCGATAGGCGCTTTCCCTCACCTGCCCAACAGAACCTGCCATTCCCGACAAATCACCTGTCGTCATTGTCTGAATTGAATCTATCACGACACCTTTAAAGGTTGAACGTTTAAAGGTGGCTATAGTATCAATAATCGAATCTATATCAATATCTTCAGAAAGTTTAAGACTTGGGTTTTTAATACCGAGCCTGTTTGCTCTTATTTTTATTTGACCAACTGATTCTTCTCCGCTTACATACAAAAAGGGAGAGTTTTTCTTTGATAGCTTATCGGCAACCTGCAAGAGAAGGGTGCTCTTTCCAATTCCCGGCTCACCTGCTAAAAGAACAGCCTGTCCCTCTACCAGTCCACCGCCCAAAACTCGATCAAGCTCTGAAATTTTTGTAGAAATCCGCGAAGTTCTTTTTGAAGAAATTTTGGAAAGAGAAACCGGCTTTTTTATTCCTACTTTTGACCTTGGACCTTTAACCTTTGACTTTTTTTCGACTATTGTTTCGGCCAAACTTCCCCAAGTGTCACAATTTGGGCACCTTCCTGCCCATCCCACCTGAGAATACCCACACTGTTGGCAAATATATTGAGAATGTGTTTTGGCCATCAAAAAGCATTGTAAATTGAAAACTGCAAATTGTAAATTGAGAGCTACTTATACCCTACCGGTTTTTCTGTAAGTACCAAGCCTAGTGAGAGTCTGCGATTTTTGCCGTCAACTTCTTCCACATAACAATCAACTTTATCTCCCCTACTTAATTTCTTACCAGGAGGAATCTTGGTAAGATGAACAAGGCCCTCAACTCCAGGCTCAATCTGCACAAAAGCGCCAAAGTCGGAAACTCTTACAACCTCACCTAAAACCTTAGTATCCTTTTTATACTTCTCCTCTACCTCATCCCAAGGGTCTCTCTTCGCTTGTTTTATGGAGAGAGAAAGTTTCCCATCTTTTACTCCTATTACCTTAACTTTCACTTTGTCTCCCTTAACAACAACGTCTGAAGGCTTATCCACTTTCTCCCAAGAAAGCTCCGAAATGTGAACCAAGCCCTCAAGAGCAACAGTTTCTTTCTTTTCTGGAATTTTTGTTTTTATCTCTACAAAACAGCCAAAATCGGTAACGGTGGTAACTTTGCCCTCGTAGAGTTCGCCCTCTTTGACTAATTTTAGGGCTTTCTTTTCCTCTTCTATTTCTTTGCTTTCTGAAACTGCCCGCTCGGATAAAATAATTCTGTTTGTCGATCTGTCGGTCTCGATAACTACTGCCTTAAAAGTATTATCAATTAGACCTTGCGGGTTTTTAGCAGCCTCTTTACCTAGCTGTGAAGTAGGAACAAAACCTAAAAGATTACCAATCTCTATATTTATTCCGGAGGGGTTAAGAGACTTTCCTTGTACGCTAATGGGTTCTTGGGTTTTTTGAGCTTTTTCTATCCGCTCCCAGATTGCATCGTTTGCGGCGTGCCTTAAGGAAAGAATAACTGTTCCATCCGGCGATTCAGGAACAATTACTGTTGCACGGACTTTGTCCCCAACTTTTAAGCCTTTAATGTAAGACTTTGCCTCGTCAAATGCCTTTTCGGCAACTAAGCCTTCGCTTTTGCCACCTATATCCATTGCTACGTTTTTTTTGGTGATGCCTATTACCTCACCCTCGACTTTTTCTCCACGGCTAAATGAGCGGATTTTTTGCCCAGTTGAGGCCAAAAGCTCCTCCATAGTTTTGGGCTCACCACGAGAAGATTTACGACTTGTAGTCGTCTTTTTAGAAGATTTCTTTTTCGAAGCCACTCAGCATATTTACCCCGGTTAAATCGGGGACCCCTTTCCTTTATGATTACTACAAGGTTCTTGCTGAAAGCAAGGTCCTTACAATCCTGGACATTATATAGCGTGAAACTCTAAATTTCAATTAGTTTAGTATGCCCATTCGAACGACCCGTCAAACGGGTCAAGCAAAGAAGGAACAATTTATCCCAACAAAAAAGCCCTTAGTTATAAAGGGCTTTTTCTTTCAAACCAGTATTCTGGCCCTGACGTATTTTCGCGTAAGGTTGCCCCAACACTATCGTCCGCGCTGACACGTTTCACTTCCTTGTTCGGAATGGAAAAGGGTGGTTCCATGCCGCTCTAAGGACCAGAACACTGGCTTGAAAAGTGCAATTTGCTCTTTGCTCAATCCGCAAGGATTTAATTCAAAGACAAATTTATTTGCTCTTTGATATCTGAAGAGAATTGGCCGCCAAAGTCTTTTTCGACCGATTAGTACAGGTAAGCTTAAGATATTACTACCCTTCCACTTCCTGCCTATTAACCAGATGTTCTTTCTGGAGTCTCAAAGAGTCCTCATCTTGGGGTGGGCTTCCCGCTTAGATGCTTTCAGCGGTTATCCGCAAGGAATGTAGCTACCCGGCGTTGCGGCTGACGCCACAACCGGCACACTAGGGATTCCCCCAGCCTGGTCCTCTCGTACTGAGGCTAGCTCCCCTCAAGACTCAAACGCTTCCACCGGATAGAGTCCGAACTGTCTCGCGACGTTCTGAACCCAGCTCACGTAGCGCTTTAATGGGCGAACAGACCAACCCTTGGGACCTTCTTCAGCCCCAGGATGCGCTGAGCCGACATCGAGGTAGCAAGCCGCGCCGTCGCTATGGACGCTCGGGCGCGATTACTCTGTTATCCCCGGAGTAGCTTTTATCCGATAAGCCCCGTCCATACCCATAATGGATCGGGGGATCACTAAGACCGACTTTCGTCCCTGCTTGCGCCGCCGCGCTCGCAGTCAAGCTGGCTTAAACCTTTGTGCTTTCACCACGATTTCCATCCGTGGTAAGCCAACCTTTGTACCCCTGCGTTACCTTTTGGCAGGGTACCGCCCCAGTAAAACTGCCCACCTAGCACTTTCCCTTCCCGAGTGTTCATCGGGACTAGGTAAGTCTTGCCACGTTCCAAAGGGAGGTGTTTCATGGTCGCCCGAAGGCTCCCTCCTACGCTAAACAATTGAAACGCACAAAACAATGCCAAGCTGCAGTAAAGCTTCACGGGGTCTTTTTGTCCTGGTGGAAGTAGGCCGCGTCTTCACAGCCACCGCAATTTCGCCGAGTGAATCCTCAAGACAGTTGCTAGCTCGTGACGCCTTTCGTGCGGGTCGGAACTTCATTAAAAATTCAAAATTTAAAATTCAAAATGCAAAAATACATTTTAAAATTAAAAATTGTTACGCCTGTTTTTGCCCCCAAACGTTTTGTTGGGACTCATAGTCGCCTATGAGATCGGACTATATCATCACCCCGTGAGATACGAAGTTATCTAACAGGGGTCTGGCGTATAGTCTCTGAGGATTCTACGTTCATGTTAACTGAACGTAGTCTTTCCTGCTGATTGTCCGCAGCAGACGGATTTTCACTTAATAGTATTATACACACTTATAAGTACCGCTGCATTCTCGGATTTTCCAGCATATAGCCAGATTTTACACTTTAATCTTCTCGACAAATTTTTAGTTCCCAAGTGCTATACCTTTCGGTATATTCGGGCAAATTCCAATTTACCCGACAAGGAACTTCGCTACCGTAGAACAGTTATAGTTACTGCTGCCGTTTACCGGAGCTTTGGTTCAGAGCAAAAAATCCGAAGACTAATCACCCCTCCCTTTAACTTACCGGCACTGGGCAGGCGTCAGCCCGTATACCTCACCTTTCGGTTTTGCACGGACCTGTGTTTTTGATAAACAGCCGACTAGCACTCTTTCGCTGCGAGCAGGTACCAGACGGTACCTGCCAACCCATCTCCCGAAGTTACGGGTAGTTTGTTTGCCGAGTTCCTTAAGGATCCTTCTCTCGCTCGCCTTAGTATTCTCTACCTGCCCACCTGTGTCGGTTTGCGGTACGGCTTGATTTAGAACTCACTGCGAATCTTTTCTGGCAAACTGAATCACTCAGAATCGTCTTAATCTCTTAAGACTTTGCATCATTGCTCGATTAATCACCCATGCGGATTTTCCAACATGAACTATCTTGCAGTTTACACCAAACTTCACGATCTGGCTCTGAGCCTCCTGTTCGGTCAATCCCCAGCTCAAACGCTCTAAAACAAGTAGCAGAATTTTAACTGCTTATCCATCGACTACGCCTTTTGGGCCTCGCCTTAGGAGCCGACTAACCCGTCGTGGACGAACCTTGCGACGGAAACCTTGGGCATTCGGCGGTCCGGATTCGCACCGGACTTGTTCGCTACTCATACCGGCATTCTCACTTCCATGCGCTCCACCACCTCTTACGAGATAGCTTCACCGCCCATGGAACGCTCCCCTACCACACCCGCCCGCAGAACGGGAATAACCAATTTACAAATTACAATTTCCAAACAAATCTCAATGGTTAAATTACAAAATCAAAAAGTAGTCCATTGTAAATTCACTGAAAATTGAGAATTGATCATTGATAATTCCTGTTCCACGAACAGGCATCTCCAGCTTCGGTGCTTGACTTAATCCCCGGTAAATTTTCGGCGCCACGCGCCATCGACCAGTGAGCTGTTACGCTTTCTTTAAAGGATGGCTGCTTCTAAGCCAACCTCCTGGCTGTCTACGGAGTGTGACTTCCTTTCAAACTTAGTCAAGACTTAAGGACCTTAGCCGAGAGTCTGGGTTGTTTCCCTTTTGCCGCACGAGCTTAGCCCCATGCGACTGTCTGCCCAGCACAAATGTCAGTATTCTGAGTTTGGTTGGAGCATCTCGGTTACCCTCGACACACCATCCAGTAGCTTTACCCCTGACATATTTAGTCTGAACACGGTCCCTAAAGACCTTTCGGGGAGAACCAGCTATCTCCGAGCTCGATTGGCATTTTACCTCTAACCACAGGTCATCCCAGCCAATTGCAACTGACACGGGTTCGGGCCTCCATCCCGATTTCTCGGGACTTCACCCTGCCCATGGTTAGCTCGCTCGGTTTCGGGTCTACCGCATGCTGTTAATCGCGCTTTCACACTCGGTTTCCCTACGCCTCCGTCCGATTTAATCGGACTTAGACTTACAGCATACGAGTAACTCGCCGGTTCATTCTTCAATAGGCACGACATCACTCACGCTCTGCGCGAGAAATTCCTAATTTCTAATGACTAATTTCTAATCAATGTCTTAAACACCAATTACTAAATGACAAACAAAACATATTGGGTCATTGTTAATTGGGAATTAATTAGGTCAATTAGTGCAATTAGAGCACTTAGAAATTTCTTGTGCAAAGCACAAGCTCTGTCGGTTTGTTCGCAAACAGTTTCATGTTCTATTTCACTGGCCCTTCCGGCCTTCTTTTAACCTTTCCCTCACGGTACTAGTACACTATCGGTTTCTGTCTATATTTAGCCTTGGAGGATGGTTCCCCCAGATTCCTCCGGAGTATGTGCACCGGAGTACTCGGGATACTCCTAGGGGTTGTCTTGGTTTCGCATACGAGACTTTCACTCTCTATGGTCAGCAATTCCATGCTGTTCTGCTACCGCAACTACTCCCATATCGGAGTCCCACAACCCCCCGCTGTTTCCGAAGAAACTGCGAGGTTTGGGCTTTTGCCATTTCGCTCGCCGCTACTGAGGCAATCTCTATTGATTTCTCTTCCTCCGGGTACTTAGATGTTTCAGTTCCCCGGGTTCCCTCTGCCGCAGCTATATTCCAACCGAAGTCGAAAATTTTGCTGCGGAGTAATCGCCGATAAAGGCGACTGGGTTTCCCCATTCGGACACCGTCGGATCAAAGCTTCGTGGCAGCTCCCCGACGATTATCGTAGCCATGCACGTCCTTCTTCGGTAGACAAAACCAAGGAATCCACTGTCTGCGTTAGTAAAGACTTTTTAACGGCCTTTCTCTTCAGATGTCAAAGAGCAAACATCAGTTAGTAACAAGTAACAGGCGACAAGTATCTTGTTACTTCTAACTTGTCACTTATAACTAACTCTGTGGACCTGAGCGGATTCGAACCGCTGACCTCCCCGATGCAAACGGGGCGCTCTAATCCAGCTGAGCTACAGGCCCGCACAACTTATCGCTCAGGTCTTGCTAAATTGTCAACCAAAAAACCCCGCCTTTTGCGGGGTTACCCAAAGAAGCGCAATCTACCTACTAATTCCCGTTGCCGTTGCCACGCAGTACGCGTGCAGTATTGGGTTGTATTATTCTGCTTCTCATTAAGTAACTTACCTCAAAAGGTAAAACTATTATATAAGGAGTAGTGGGAACAGTCAACAGCAGCTTCTCGCTTCAGTGCCTAAAAAAAACAGGGGGCAGTAATCCTTACAAACGACATAAAGTCGAATGCAAAGCACTTGCCCCCATGGCCCTTCATCCCAAATTAGTACCCTGTAACCGGCTTCACATACGAGCCGTCATAGTGCAGAATGGCAACGAGCAATCCGGTTTCCTCGTTCCAGTAGAAAGGGGGTATCCACCAGTTTGGTGCAAGCGGCTGTCCGGGCGTCAACGGACCGAAAGAGTGATAGGCGATAACCAAATCACCCGGCCTGACAATCCCTTGCAGGTCAAAGGTATCAAGCCACTCTCCGGTTTCGGAATCCGACAGGACCACCTCGATATCCCCCTCGACTTCGCCAGTGAGATATCCCGTATACGGAGTGTCAACAAACCCAATACCGCTTAAACTGATACTTCTTCCTTCTCCGTCATACGTCTTGACGACAAACCATCCGGATTCTCGTCCTCTAACCTGTCCTTCGAGGCCTTCGACCACCTCCTCAAGCTGACCGTGTCTCGCTTCAGCGACCTCCAATACCTCGATTCGCCTCTCCAGACCTTCAACTTGGAAGGCCAGCAATAACACACCAGCTATGAGCAGCAGCCAAGCAAACGCAAGTGAAACTTTCCATCCGTTTTTCACCTCTCCCTCCTTCCAGGGACTTTCTGATTTTTATCTGGGATGATAAGTCAAAGGGCCGTCTTTTCAGACAGCAGAAGTAGATCAAAAGAAGAACTGATTATCAAATGTTATGGGGTGGTTGTGTCGGAATTAAAGCCGTGGGTTAATCTTCCAGATTAGGCAGTGGTACCGGTTCTGGAACAAATTCCTCCTGTTCCTCGTACCTTTGTCGTTGTTGGCTTAAAAACTCCGCCTTTTCGCCAATCATCTCGGGAGTTATGGGCTCGCTAATTAAAGAAGTTAAAATCTCACTATTCGTCAAATGGTATTCAACAAAATCGGCAAATGCGACGACTCCAAGGGCGGCCGTATCCTCTTCTGATAATGGAGATTTTTCTTTCTCGTTCCAAAATAAAATCCTCTCACCTATTCCCCTATACAAGCCGAATCTGTCACTTTGATAATGAAGATTGTCGATAGTTTCTGCAGAAAGAGCCTCTCCCCACCAATCCTGCCAAGAAATACTGTCGTCATGTCCTTGCGTATCTTGAATATTGACCAGACTCTGAACAAAATTTGGGAAAGCGCTATGATCCCTAAACATACTTGCATCCTTGTTTTTGCCCAGCCCAGAAGATAGAAGATGCTTGTAATATCTCAATTTTCCAAATTCTGCAAAAAACTCCTCAGGCAAACTTATTCTCGTTATATTATCACCTACTAAAGGAGGGGGCGGAGCATTTATTAAATCGGCAAATTCACCATTATACACGTCATCTGACCTCCAGAAACCTCTCACCTCTCTTGAATATCTATAGCTCCCAAGTACCCCGTAATCTTCGGTTCCTTTTCTATCAAGGACCTTCTTAACCGACAGATGGTATGCTTCGTGGGACAAGGCGAGTAAAGAAAGTATCCAGCCTAATTTACCTCTACTCTCTGCAAAAACTCCTTCATTAAATTCAGCGCCGAGGCCACTTGCGCTATCATAAGCACATGCTCCTAAACATCTGTTCACCTCGTCGTTTGAGATAGAAACATTTTCAGAGCGCCTTTTTGCCAATCTCTCACTCGTCCCATAAAAACGCATAGCATTATAAAGTGTAGAGCGAATTATTGTTGGGTCTGCCTCAAGCGGCCTTTCACCCTCAATTGCCTCTAAATATTTTTGCGCCAATTCTCTGTCACCAATAATCTCTCCGACTTGAAGCTTTTCCCCAACCAAATCATAATCTTCATTTCCCTCCCCCTGAATAATTTCTCTTGCGCGCAAATAGCCTGCGGGAATACCAATAGCGGCTGAGCCCACCAATAATCCTACCCTTAAGAATCCTCTTCTATCAATATCACCTGTCTGTCTTTCTTTTTGGGGCATAGTCTCGTATTATATCAGAAGATAAATTAATTGTTTTTAAGGCTAATTTATGGTAAATTATTGATGCTTTGGGCGCTTAGCTCATGGGTTAGAGCACTCCGCCAAAAATTGGGTCCGTGGCTCAGTGGTAGAGCGTCGTCCTGATAAGACGAAGGTCGAAGGTTCGATCCCTTCCGGACCCACACACTTTATCTCCCTACATTTTCTCCAAGTCAACATATATAATAAAATCGTATGCCCGAACTATTAACTACCCTCCTTTTAAAACTTCCAAGAAATATAGAAGTTACCCCCGAGGCTGCGCAAACTTTTTTGGCAACCTTAACTCAAATTAACGCGGTCTCCCCAATCCAAAGACTTCTAGGCACTCATCCCCAACCTTTGGCGCTGGAAATAATCTCCGTAAATCAGCAAATTCGCTTTCAGATAACCTGCGACCCCGACCTGGCGCCTTTTGTCGAAACCCAAATTCAATCAAGCTATCCTTTGGTAATCATCGAAAACCCCCAAGACCCCTTACTGGATGTTCAAACCCTCGCTGTCTTCTCCCTCAAAACAAGGCAAGGAAATTACTATCCCATTGCCACCTATCCAGCCTTCCAGGATATTGACCCGCTCTCTAACATTTTATCGGTCCTTGCCCAGACACAAGAAGGTGAAATCACCGTGGTTCAAATTGCCCTTGAGGCAATTGGTGGCTCATGGCAGGGAAAGGGCCAGGCAATGATTGAAAAAGGAATAAAAAACGCTGAAGGAACTTATTCCCCATTGCCGGACGAAAGTATTATAAAAGAGAAAATCTCTTACCCGGGATTTGCGACGTCAATAAGACTTGCATCAAGTTCCAAAAAAAGTCTTAAGGAGCTCGCCAGTGCTTTTGGCGTCTTTGCGAAAGCTGATGGAAATTCCTTCTCTGTAAAAAAATCCCCCTTTTTCAAAAAAGACAAAGAATTCACCAACCTTGTATTCAGGAAAGTAACCGACAATCAAATACTAAATATCGCAGAGTTGGCCACCCTTTGGCATTTGCCAAGCGAGAAAATTAAAACTGCTTCAATTGTCTGGGGTGCCTCTGTCCTTTCCGAACCGCCGGAAAATTTACCAGTGGCAACCGGCGCAACCGATGAACAAAAACAACAAATCAATTTTTTCGGCAAAACGCTTTTCAAAAACCGCGAAACAATTTTTGGTATAAAGGACCCAGACAGAAGACGCCACATTTGGTCAATTGGAAAAACAGGCACCGGTAAAACGACTTTAATTGCCAATATGGCAATAGATGACTTTAAAAAGGGACGGGGCCTGGCGATAATTGACCCCCATGGTGATTTGAGCGAAATTCTTTTGGATTACATTCCCAAAAGCCGCATTAACGATACAATCTACTTTAATCCTTCAGACCGAGACTACCCTATTACCATAAACCCTCTGGAGGTTACCAACCGAGAGGAAGCGGAACTTGTAGTCTCTGGAATAGTTTCGATATTCAACAAAATTTTTGGTTTCTCCTGGGGCCCGAGACTTGAATATATATTGCGAAACTCACTTTTGACTCTTACAGAACTTCCGGGATCAACGCTAGAGGATGTGTTAAAGATACTCTCCAATCGTAACTTTAGAAAAAGGGTCGTTGAAAAAATTACAGACCGGACCCTAAAATCTTTCTGGGTAGACGAATACGACAAAATGCCGGAACGATTGCAAAAAGAGGCTATTTCCCCAATACAGAACAAGGTAGGCCAATTTGTAACCTCACCCTTAATTAGAAGCGTTATTGGTCATCCAAAAAGTTCAATTCAAATCGACGACATTATGAACGAAGGGAAAATTCTTATCGCTAATTTATCTCAGGGGAGACTAGGAGAGGATAATTCCGCACTTTTGGGTGCAATGCTTATTACTAAACTACAGCTTGCGGCAATGCACCGGGTTGATATGCCGGAAGAAAAGCGACGGGACTTCTACCTTTATGTTGACGAGTTTCAAAACTTTGCCACGACTTCTTTTATCAAAATAATGAGCGAGGCCAGAAAATACAAGCTAAACATCATGCTTGCAAACCAGTATATGGCCCAAATACCGGAAGAGGTCCAAAAAGCAATACTTGGGAATGCCGGAAGTATAATTTCTTTTGCGATTGGGGCGCAGGACGCAGCCATCATCCATAAAGAGTATGCCGAAGTCTTTTCAGAAAACGACCTGGTTAACCTTTCAAATTTCCAGATTGCAACCAAGCTTATGATAGACGGCCACTCGGTAAGACCTTTTTTGGCCCACACTCTTCCCCTTCCTGTTTCCAGGAACCAAAATAGACTAAAGGTGATTAAAGTCTCACGAGAGCGCTGGGCGAGGAAGAGAAGCAAAGAAACACCTCATCAACAACAAAAACCCGTCTAACCTGACGGGTTTACTTATTCCCTAAAAAATTTCTTTGCCAAACTTTCTTTTCTATTCTTTTAATACGGAAGGAAAGCAGCGAACGAACTCGCAGAGCAGGCTTTGCCTGGTGAGCGCCGAGAGGGAACCTTGGTGCCCTCTCGGAAAATTAACCCTCAAGATACAACCGGAAGCGAGTCCCGTTTAGTCTTGCCCCGCAGTTGCGGGGCCACGGTCAAACGGCGACTTTAAAAACCGGGGGTAAATTAATTACTCCTTAGAAAGGAGGTGATCCATCCGCACCTTCCAGTACGGATACCTTGTTACGACTTAGTGCTCGTCGCTGATTTCACCTTCCCCCGCAACTGCGGGGTTCGGGTGCCTCCAACTTCGCTCACTTGACGGGCGGTGTGTACAAGACCTGAGAACGTATTCACCGGAGCTTGGCTGATCTCCGATTACTACCAATTCCGCGTTCATGAGGGCGAGTTGCAGCCCTCAATCCCAACTGAGAAGCCGTTTGATGGGATTAGCTCCGCGTTACCGCTTGGCAACCCATTGTCGGCTCCATTGTAGCATGTGTGTCGCCCTGGACATAAGGGCCATGCTGACTTGACGTCGTCCCCACTTCCTCCCGCGATTAACACGAGTTGTCCCGTATGAATATTCAACATACGGCAGGGGTTGCGCTCGTTACCCCACTGAAGGGAACACCCCACGGCACGAGCTGACGACAGCCATGCAGCACCTGTTCTACCCTGTTCAAAATTAATCAAACTTGTCCGATGTTTCTACCGGACCATTAAGAATAGAATGTCAAACCCAGGTAAGGTTCTTCGGTTCGTCTCGAATTAAACCACATGCTCCACTGGTTGTGCAGGTCCCCGTCAATTCCTTTGAGTTTTAACCTTGCGGTCGTACTCCCCAGGCGGCTCGCTTAACGCGTTAGCTTACGCCCCAAACAGAGTAAACTGCTTTGGGCTAGCGAGCATCGTTTACGGCCAGGACTACAGGGGTCTCTAATCCCTTTTGCTACCCTAGCTTTCGTTCCTCAGCGTCAAAGTGTTCCTAGCTACCCGCCTTCGCCCTCGGTGTTCCTTATCATATCAACGGATTTCACCCCTACATGATAAGTTCCAGTAGCCCCGAAACCTTTCAAGCCTAGCAGTATTATTCCCCTTTCCAAGGTTAAGCCCTGGGCTTTGAAAAATAACTTACTAAGCCGCCTACGAAACCCTTTACGCCCAATAAATCCGGACAACGCTTGCACCCTACGTATTACCGCAGCTGCTGGCACGTAGTTAGCGGGTGCTTATTCTCTGAGACCTCTCGATCTCAGCAAAAGAGGTTTACGACCCTCAGGCCTTCATCCCTCACGCGGCGTCGCGGCGTCAGGCTTTCGCCCATTGCGCACAATTCCCGGTTGCTGCCACCCGTAGGTGTATGGCCCGTGTCTCAGTGCCATTCTGGGGGATCACGCTCTCACGCCCCCTACCCGTCGTAGCCTTGGTAGGCTTTTACCCTACCAACAAGCTGATAGGCCGCAGGCTCCTCCCTCGGCGAGCAGTTATGCCCTTTCATCCGAAGATCTTATGCAGTATTAACCACTCTTTCAAATGGGTATTCTCCACCAAGGGGTAGATTCCTACGTGTTACTCAGCCGTTCGCGACTCGTCCGACAAGTCGGACTCGTTCCACTTGCATGCCTAAAGCACGCCGCCAGCGTTCGTCCTGGGCCAGGATCAAACCCTCAAATAGTGACGAGTTTAAACCCTGCTCGTAAAACGAGCAAGGCTCGTCTTACGCTTCCAGTTGTATCTTGAGTACCGAATACGTTAGGTATTCGGTATTCCTTACCAATCTTCAATTGTCAAAGAGCCCGCCCAAAACCACAGTATTGTGGCGGGCGATGCAGACCCCTCGAAGCCCGAAGGGCGAAGTGGGATCAAAGAACTTAACCCTCCTTCGCATAAAGCTACGGAAGGGTTAATTGGCTATATATAAATATTAATTGTCAATTAAAAAAGTCGCCAGACGGCGACTTGCACAAATCAGCCTAATGGCCATCTGGTCTTACTTCTTTCTCATGCGTTAAGCCACGTTCGACGTGGTGCAAAACAAGGATATCAAAAAAACTGAATTTCGTCAATGCCCTAGCGAGGATCCCTTGGTGCTAGTTTAAGCGGTATCTCGACTTCCGGTATTCTTCTTTCGCTAATAGCCTTTGCTACAAGGTCTACCATATAATCTGCGATCATTCTTGTTTCTTCCGGTTCTCCCAAATCTTTTCCATTGATTACCACATACTCTCTCACTTTTATCCACGAATTACCGAGTTTGACAGCAAGGCCTTTAAGACCGACGGCCGAAAGTCTGTCTTCCGACATCAACCAGAAGTTAATTTCAATATCGTCGTCTTTAATAAGTTGACACAAAACACCCTCTAAACCTTCTTCCCAATGGCGCGTTGCTAAAATTCTCTCGTCCTCATTCAAGACTACTTCGCTTTCCGAATTGTTAGGCTGGTAATTAAGTAAGTCACGCAACCTATCAAAATTAGAACCCGGACCTCCTACCTGTTCGCTGGTACCTACCATCGTTGGGAATTTCACTTCCAACCATTCCAAAAAGTCAAATTAGTCAATGGGGCAAAAATGGTTATTGAGGGTATTAAACGGCTAAGACTATAGTGTTAGCCGTTTGTTTTAAGCCTAAAAATCCACTCCCTTGTACGAGCAAAAATGGTTGTCGAGCAAATTTGAAGTCAAACCGTCCCCCCTACTTGCTTGCCTTTCGTCGTTTCCTTGAGGCTAGTATTCCACGAGAGACCCGCTCTCCTTGATCTTCTGGAAAAGGTTTTCTTTTACCGCTTGCCCAAGCTCGTTTTTGGCCTTCTGCGGTCTTGTCTGCCCACTCAGCAGGAGAACGTCTGTTTGGATCAAGCATTCTTATTGTTTGCGCCACACTATGCTTTCTTCTACTGCCAGTCCTTACAAGGCCGTCAAAAGCCTCGACAATTGGATCGCCCGGTCCAAGAGTTTCCCGAAGCCTTTTTCTATAGATTGTCTGTACCGTCCTCGACCTTGCACTATGCTTGTGTACAAGTACCCTCCCATCTTCCGATGAAAGTTCTCCTCTTCCGATAGCATCCAAGACGTCGTATCCTAATTCTTCTATTTCTTTGCTTCCTCGACCCATAATGTCCTATGATACCAGAAGTAGTAAGCTGTTGTGGCAAAAATGGCTGTCGAGCAAATTTGGAGTCAACTATCTTGGTTTAGATGCTTACGGGCGAAGTCGTGAGCTTGTTTTTCCTGCCTGCGAATTTCCTGCTTTGTTTGCAACTCAAGGATAGAATTTTTATGTCCAAGAACTACATGGCCAAT
>JADFPI010000034.1 GCA_022562395.1 Patescibacteria group bacterium
CTCTGAAGCTCATGACCTCCGGATTTGGACTAGTATCTGCACTCGCCTGGAATGAACTTATAAAAGAGATTGTCAAAGAGTATGTAAAGCCGTTTTTTGGGGAATCGTCCGGGATAATATCTTTGGCAATTTATGCAGTTTTGATTACTTTCCTGGCTGTACTGGTGACATATCAACTAAGTAAGTTTGCGGAGAAGGGAAGCTAATCTTCAAGATCACCTTTGGGTACTCCGCCCATTGGCACCACAAAATCGTCTTTTCGGGGTCTAATATTGTTGGGGTAAACTGCTCCTTTTTTACTTTTTCTATCTGCAAACTCGGGATCCAGTACGTGTACCCACTTCACTATCACGTCAACTTTGTCTACGTGGCGCACTGGTTCCCAGTTATATCCTGCCACTTCGTCTTCTGGCCCCGGCCTTGTTGACCCCCAAGAAACTATTTTCATTCCCCTTTTCTTTTCTCCTGCATCTTTTTCTGGCATATTACTATTTTACTTATTAAGTCCAATTTTTTCCACTTTTTTAAACATATACTTCGTATGTTGCCCTTTCGTCGCATTATAAGATATAATATCCACATGTCGCCTGAGCCTGATTTCCTCAAACCACCTACTTACGAAGTAAATGCTGGGGCTTTTCTATCGGAGCTACCACATATTTCAGATAAGTATCCTGAATTGCTCATACAAGGAATAAATGAGACAGAGTTTGCGAAGGGCGCGAACGAAGAATATTTATTTGAGAGAGAGAAGGGCCATTTAAATAAAGCCAGAAAAATTTGGAATTTGTCGCAGAGGTTGGATGTCTTGTCTGCATACGTAAGTTTTGTTTTTGTGTACATGCGCGGAGATTGTTTAATGGCAAGCGCAGCAAGAAAAGAAATCGATGAGCTTGCGTTAAAGCAAGGGAGCGCTGAGTCCGGCAGCCAAGTTTTTGACTCTACAAATCTTGACCACTTCCTAGGTTATGTTTTTAAGAGCTAGATTCACTGTTCTAGCTCAATTTTTTCCACTTTCTTAAGCCCCTCAACAAAATGGGGATCGGCGTTGACAAAATAGAAGGCCTGTGTAATAATTTGTAATACAAAGATGGATAGGCAAGTAGTTTCTATATCGCTTTATAAGAAATATCTCAGAAAGCTCGATAAAATGAGCAAGAGGCAAAATAAGTCTCGAAGCCAGATTGTGAGGGATCTATTGGATAAATACGAAACCGACAAGGAATGGGAACAAGTCTATGCCTGGGGGCGCGAAACAGCAAAGAAGTTCAACATCAAAAGCGAAGAAGATGTCCTCAGAATAATAAATGACTGATAGGCCTCGCGCAGGCAAGTCTTCGCCTGCAGTTTACCCTCAACCCGCAAGTACGTCTTCTTCTATGTCCCCCCTCATATACCAGGAGGCTTTGCGAGCAAAAGAGCCAAAACTTGTAAATGTAGTAATCGACACTAATGTCTATCTTTCGGGAATTATCTTTGGAGGAACTCCAGGGAAAGTTTTGGAGCTTGCAAAAGACAAAAAGATCGTTGTCTTCACTTCCCCATCAATCCTTCTTGAAGTAGCTGACAAACTCAATAAAAAGTTTCACTGGAATGAGGAAAAAGTAGAAACAACCCTTAAGGCAATTTCAAAAATCACAGAAGTGATTGAGCCCAACATAAAACTAAAAGCTGTTAAAGAAGACTCTTCTGATAACAAGGTTCTTGAGTGTGCCGTGACTGCCAATGCTAACTACGTAGTCACCGGCGACAAACACCTTCTTAGTCTTAAAGAGTTTGAAGGAACAAGAATCGTAACTCCATCTGAATTTCTACGAGCTATTAAAAGCTTTAAATAACGGGCTCTTTACAATTTAATCTTTTCCACTTTTTCAATATCTTCTATAAAATGTGGGTCAGCCGTTGTAATTATGGTTTGTTGACCACCGACTGCCTTCATAACCACTTTTCTGTGTTCGTGGTCGAGTTCGGAAAAAATATCATCCAATAAAAGCGTCGGCTTTTCCTCACTTTTTTCTTCAATATATGCAAGCTCGGCCAATTTTAGCCACAAAACACTCATCCTCTGTTCACCTCTTGAGCCATAGCGAGACAAGTCTCTTGCTCGTTTACCCTTCTTTAGCCTAAAACAAAAATCATCTCTGTGCGGGCCAACCAAAGTCGTTGCGGCTGCTACTTCCTCCTTTGCATATTGCTCAAGCCGAGCCTCGGAAATGGCACTTTTGTCGTAGTCTAAGCTAAAATACTGCTCATTCATTGGACTTGTAGTGTTTATAAAGTCGATAAATTCCTCACGCTTTTGAGATATGTAATCTCCATTTTTAATAAGCAGTTTATCCCAAAAGAGCAGTTGGCTACGAGACGCCCCCTGCCTGCCGGCAGGCAGGTTCTCCCGAATTCTAAAAAGAAGACGGTTTCGTTGCCTCAAACCCTTCTCGTAAGAGAGCAAACCCCGTCTATATTCTCTGTCTACTTGAGACAAAACAGTATCAAGAAAATTACGTCTTCTGCTGGGCGATTCAATCACCAGTTCTAAATCTTGCGGCCCGAATACAACTACGCGAAAATTCCCAGCAAAATCGATTAATCTTTTAGCAAGACCATTGATTAATAGACGTTTTCTTGGAACCCTCTCTGTCTTTTCAGGATCTTCTCCCACCGTTATCTCTCCCCTCGTCAAAACTACCTCTAGACTGGTCTTTGGTCTTAAAAACTCACCCTTTACTCTCGCAATTTCCTCGGGATAACTTATCATCTCCTCCTCCACCCTTGCCCTAAAACTCTTTCCCGTAGAAAGCAAAAATAAACACTCCAAAATATTTGTTTTTCCACTTGCGTTTGGGCCCACAATTACTGTAGTTTTTGGAGAAAATTTAAAAACTTTTCTTTTGAAGTTTCTGAAATTGGAAATTTGAATCTTTGTAACAATCATGTTTACAGACCTTGCAGGGGTTACCCTTTAAAGGTATCTATCGTTTTTAGTTTTTCTGACAAGCTGGGCAAAAGTACGTTCCTCGACCACTAATTTTTATCTTTTTTACCACACCACTACAATGGAAGCCTCCCCCAACACGGGGGCTTCTATACGCCGCATTCCTGCCTTGCCGGCAGGCAGGGCTACCCCGCCTTCGGCGGGGCTGAGGCTCATGTCCGGTATTACGCCGGACAATTCGCCTTGATGCAGTTGTATTAAAACACCTCTTCCCCTCCCGATTATAAACCAGGAAATGATCCTGATACTTACCCTTACGGCCTAAGGCATCCAAGTAGTACTGATCAGAAGCACCGCGATACTTAATCCCGGCTTTGAGAACTTTTTTGATAGCCTGGAGAAGCTTTTTAGCCTCATTTTTACTTAACTTATTAGCCGGACGGCGAGGATCAATCTTGGCCAAGTTTAAAGCATCACAAGCATAGATATTGCCAACACCAGCAATTTTCTTTTGGTCCAAGATGACAAGCTTGACTGCCCTTGAACTTGACGAAAGAGCAGCTTTAAATTCTTCCAAACTTATACCATCTAAAGCTTCGGGCCCAAATCCGCCTAAAATCTTGTCCAATTCTTGTTCGTTTTTTAACAATCGTACCCAACCGAACTTCCGCAAATCAGCAAAACGAAGTTCTTTACCGCCACTCAATGAAAAAACCACGTGTTGCCAGTCGTCTTTGGGGGCATTTTTTTTTCTCACTAATAGTCGGCCGGTCATTTTTAGATGAAAAATTAACACTTTGCCGTTGGAAAGAATTATTTGCAGGACTTTAGCGCGTCTATTAATTTTTTTAATACTCGCCCCAAGAGCCCCTTTTTTCATTAAACGAAGCGAGGGTTGCACTTGCTTTGGAGAATCGGTTGTAATATCCAATATCTTCCTGCCAACAATCAACCTTGTTAAATCTCTTTTAATCGTTTCAACTTCTGGTAGTTCAGGCACGCTTATCTTTTGAAATATTTCGCCAAATCTTCATTGCTTTTCTCGAAATCTGAAAAATGAAAGGTTTTAAATCCGAATTTTGCTGCTGCCTGCACATGTCCAAGGTTATCATCAACAAATAAACACTTATTCTTAGATAGCTTAATTGTTCTCCATATTTTCTCATAATATTCTCTTTCAGGCTTTCTGGCCCTCATTTCAGAAGAATCAAAAATCCAATTAAAGATCTTCACAAGACCAAAGATATTATCAAGCTCTTCTATATGGCCTTTGATGTTGTTCGTAACCATGCCTAGTTTAATACCGTTTGATTTTAGCTTTTTAAGAAGCTTGAGTAGTTTTTTATTCTTTTTATGACCTTTGTCATATGTCTGTTTAAATTTAGAGACTTCTATATTTTTGTAGCCAGATTCATCTAGTGAGTATCGCCAAAAACTATCGATGGTTGTTCCGTCAACTTCACACCTTTTATAAATTTTATTTATTTCTGATTTAAACTTCTTATAACTGATTCCAAGCTTCTCGGTCGTCTTCCTCAAAGCAAGCTCGTGATCTAATAAAACACCGCCCATATCTACAAGAACAACTAGTATTTTATTGTTTCGCTTTTGCATGACTTTTTACAAACTCCTTAATTTCCTTCTTAAATCTTTCTTTGGAAAACTTTTTGGCTTGAGCTTGCAGCTTTTTCTTGTCCCATTTTATTCTATTAAATCTCTTGATTGCTTTTGCCAGTGTCGTTTCATCTGTGTCATCAATCAATATTCCTGTCACCCCGTCCACCACCGATTCACGGAAGCCTCCGCCGTTGAATGCAATCACCGGCGTCCCTGCCGCCATCGCTTCAACTAACGTCATGCCAAAATCTTCATCACGAGCCAGGGCAATAAACCCTTTAGCCCGGCCATATAATTCATAAAGTTTCTTATCACTAACCCTACCTAAAAGTTTAACCCTTTTCCCTGCCACCTTTTTAAGCTTTTTCTCTACCTCGCCAAAACCATGCGCCTCGCCAACAATTCTTAATTCAAGCCCTAAGTTTTTCGCCGCTTTAGCCGCTTCTTCTAGCCCCTTTGCCCCAACCAGCCTTGAAACGATCAAAAAATAGTCTTCTTTTTTCAGGTCTTTAGTGGCCTTGATAATAACTTCAACATCAATGGGGGGATATATCACATAAGAGCTTTTTCGATAAAACTTTCTAATCCTAGCGGCAACATTTTTGGAGTTGGCAATCCAAAAGTCTATCTTTTGAGCCGTCTGAAAATCATACATTCTCATAAAGTGGCCAACAATGGCAGCATAAATTTTTACGGGCCAGTATTTGGTAAAGCCAACGCTAGTTTCATATCCATATAGCCAGCGTGGAGGAGTATGGCAATAACAGATTAGTTTCGTCTTCGGGCCAACCTTAAAACCTCGAGTGATATACCAGCTGGTGCTAGTAATAACAAGGTCGTATTTGGACAAATCCATGCTTTTCCAAATAACAGGTGCTAAAAACCTCAATGGGCTGTAAAGCCGCCAGATTTTTAAAAGGGGGGCCAAAAAACTTTCGTGAATTTCCCGATCAGAAAATTGTCTATCGGCTGTGGAGCCTTTGACTCGGAATGCAGTATAGATCGGAGCCTTTGGAAATATTTCGGTTAATGTCTTTAGAGTCCTCTCCGCCCCGCCGTATTCCTTAATATAATCATGTACCAGCGCTACTTTCATTTTAAACTAAGGGCAATTGTTTCTCTTTGGCTATCTCCTTCCCTACTTTCTTGACTCTCTCGGTTAAAGTCTTAAAACCATATCTGGCGAAAAGGGAAAAAACGGGCTTGCTATCGACTTTCCATTTTCCTGCCGCGTGGGGATCCAGTTTAACCGGTACATCAGTTACTATTTCAGCTAACCTCTGGGATACTTTAGCTGACTCTTCACCTTCTCTTAGTTTTTTAGCCACAGTTTCCGGAATTTTATCAAGGTTCTTATACACCTTGCCAACCGTTTTGTATTCTGATAAAAGCTTGGTTGCTGTCTTTGGTCCAATACCGGGAACGCCTGGATAGTTGTCCGATGGATCACCCGCAAGGGCTTTATAATCATCAATCTGTTCTGGTTTTACCCCCATTTTTTCAACCACATCGCGCCTCCCCATTAACTTTCCCTCGCTCAAACCCCTTATCGGCAAATAAACTTTTGTTTTCCCTTTAACAAGCTGCAAAATATCTTTGTCTCCGGTCACAATCACAACAGCGCTGATATCTTTTTCCCCCTCTGCTTGTAAAGCGAGCGTGCCGATAATATCGTCTGCTTCATATCCTGCCTTTTCATAAATAGGAATGCCAAAGGCGGTAATTACATCCTTTGCCTTTTCAAACTGGCTAGAGAGTTCTTTGTCCGTCTCGGGCCGGTGGGCCTGATAATCTTCAAATTCTTTATGCCTAAATGTCGGTTCTTTTCTATCAAGGGCAACGGCTATGTGGGTCGGCTTTAAATCTTGAATCACTCTAAGAAGCATGGAGACAAATCCATAAACCGCATTTATCGGCTCTCCTTTTTTTGTCGTCAAAGTTGAAGGCAAAGCATGATACGCCCGATGCAAAATGGCATGGCCGTCCATCCATGTGTCCATTTCCTCATCTGTTGGATTGTGTCCGGAATTATTAAAAACCAGCAACTGAGCCTTGGTAATCTTTCCGTACCGCTCCCAAATAGTAACAAAAGGAACATCCGACTGAACCTCATTTCCCGCAGAGACTGTGGGAATGTCTCTATTCTGTCCCTTAATGCCTTTAATTTCTTTCCAATTCTTCCAGTTCTTTTCTTGGGCTTGTCTTTTAAATACATCGATTGCAATGATGTGACGCTCAAGGAGTCCGCTCTTGAGATCAGTATCGGTAGGATCAAAAAGAACATTCAAGAGGTCAGGAATAATAACCTTGGGAACCATCTTCCCGTCAATCTTTACCTTGATAACCTTAGCGACAACGGTCCCGTCGATCGCTGCGAATCGAATCAATTGGTTTAGCGTCTTTCCAAAGTTCGTACGTTCCATCCAGTTTCGCAAAACGTGCCGCATGATAATTGCGGGTCCTCGTCCAATAGGGGTCTGAGCCTTAAGCTGCATGTCCTTTGTATCGAGATCGATATTCTTCACGACCCCCTCAACCA
>JADFPI010000016.1 GCA_022562395.1 Patescibacteria group bacterium
AACAGGCAGATCTCTCTAAGTGATACGAAACGTCAATTCCGCATTCTTCCCAAACCTCTCTGGCGAGAGTGGGAAAAGAACCGGTCGAAAGAAAATTAACCTCCTCGGCAAGCTCTGCCTCTGTTGCTTTTCCTCCCGGAAGTCCTAACCAACCAGTATCTTTGTAGGGCACAAGAGGAATGTTGCCATTTTCTTCAAGAAGAATTAGGCGGGGAGACAAACTTGATATGACTCTCTCGCTTTTCACCAAAAAGGAATCCGTGCCATCATCACCTTCTTTTTGCATTGGCGCATTATATCAAAATAATAGGTTCTAACGCCGTCTACCCGCAGAGCCAGAGAAAATTCAAACACTTCTCAAGTAGCTGACAAGGGGCTTCAGGGCTTTGAAGGATTTAAGTGCTTCTTTGATAAAAGTACTCTTTAGAACTTGACTATCGCTGAAGTGCTTACTTGCAGTAAAACTCTTGTTCTTAAGAAGGTCTGCAGCGGGGTGGCCTTTATCAAACCCTCTGGGTACTGTTTTTAAAGTATAGTAGGGATTTATTCCCTTGAAGTGCTTTTTAAATTCTTTGCTAGCAAGAACTTTCCTTAGCCTCGATGCGTCTTTGTCAATTGAGCCTCTAATCCTTGCAAGAGTCTTTGGGTCGGGCATATGTAAACCCCCTCCTACAGATGATTCGCCAGGCGCTATATGCAAATAGTAGCCAGGGTTTCCGTCCTTCATGCCTCCCGGTCCGATGACTCCCCCAAAATTAGTCTTGTAAGGGGTCTTGTCTTTGGAAAAACGAACGTCGCGGTAAATTCGAAAAATCTTGACAGTTCTTTCGTGACTGAGGACGCGCTTAACCTCTTCGTCAAAATTTGCAACCCCTTCTGCCAATTCATAAACAAGTTGGGCAAAGTCGTCTCTGGCTTTTTCGAACTGGGCTTTGTGGTCATGGAACCAGACGCGTCTATTATTTCTTTTTAAGTCTTTGAGAAATTTTAGAGTACTAGGCGAGACGCTGGTCATAATTGGCTAATTATACACATTATAAATTGGGTGATTACTTCTGGTGCGTGTCGGTGTAGCCGGGGAAAAAGTCTGTTTCTATTGATTTCACTTTCATTTTGGATAACATTTTCTTGAAAGCCTCGACCATCGGCTGCGGGCCCGAGACATAAAAAGCCCTTTCTCTATAATCCGGAACTTTCTCGGCAATCATTTTCTCGTCTATATATCCGTCCCTTTCAGTAATAATATTGAAAGTTTTAACGCCCACTTCTTCTGCCTCGTCAAAAAGTTCTTCAAAGGCAATCTCTGCTTTCTTTTTGTTTGAGTAAAGAAGGACAATGTCCCTTTTTTCTCCTTTTTCCAAAAGATGCTTCGCCATGCTTCTAAATGGGGTTATCCCAATTCCGCCGGCAATAAAACAAAGAGGAATATTTTTATCCTCCGGCAAAACAAACTCGCCCATGGGGCTTGAGGCAACTATTTGCTCCCCTTGCTTCATTTCCAGCAAGGCCTTTTTAAAGCTGCTTAGCTTCTTTGTAGGAGCCCTCAAGGTCACCATCACGTAATCCTCTGCCGGGGAGGAGGAAATGGTGAAGAAGCGCCTAACTCCTTTTGAGTCAGAATTTTTATGAGGATAGGTCCACTCCAGATACTGGCCCGGAACAAAGTTAAAGTTACTCATCGGCTCAAAAGAAAAAGCCCAGGTATCTTTGGCCACCTTT
Organism: Patescibacteria group bacterium; assembly: GCA_022562395.1. GTDB lineage: Bacteria > Patescibacteriota > Microgenomatia > UBA8517 > UBA8517 > JADFPI01. Next base: position 1,720 of record JADFPI010000016.1, read on the forward strand.
TCCCTCCTTCTCAAGGCCAAAACCAGGTTAAAGGAAGGAGAGATGAAAAACGAAAATATATTCCCGGCAAGAAGAGAGGTTTCGAGGCCGTAGGCAAAGGTAGGAAGAAACTTTTGCAGACTAAAGTAAAAAATAGCCACGAAAGCGCCGAAGGCCATTTGGCGTTTTTTGGTCGAAGGGGAAGTTAAGGGCTCAACCAACATGACCAAGACAAAAAACCAAATAGCAGGCACAAGAAATGAAGAGGCCCCTAAACCTCGCCCAACTAAACCGGTAAAAAAGTAAACCGCCAGAAAGCTGGCAATCAGCTCAAATCTCTTAATCTTTACTAGAACCAGCAAACCGCCAACAATAATAATCGGCAGCAGCTGAAGGCTCCCCACCCACCAAGAGGCCCCTGTTTGAAAAATTATCGCGCTCAAAAATACCGCCGTCGCCGCCGGATTGAAAATATGTTTTTTCTTGAAGGCAAATACATATTTTGAAGCCATGGCGGCAAAGCCGATGAAGGCCAAAATCGGCCAGCTTTCAAAGAAAGAAAATGGGCCAACTATTAAGCTCAAGATAAGGGCGGTGATTGAAGCCGACTCAAAATTTGTTTTCGCCTTAAATAATTTTGAAAAAAGATAATTTGCCAGATTGGAGATTGCTACCAGGAAAGCTCCGCCTAATAAAATATCTATGGGGTCGTAGGGCAAAATTCTAATTAGGCTTAGAAAAGTGGCTGTGGCCAATAAAACCAGAAGAAAATAAAGCATCAGCCGGTACATGGTAACTTGGTTGAGGCTTTTTCTTAAAAACGCCGGCATCTTCCTATTTTACATCTTTACATTTATCTTAATATTCCGGAGGGGCGTAGATATTGAAGGTCTTAAGAGGCTTGGAGCCAACATTTAATATCTCATGAACCTCACCTGCTTCGATAAGCAAAAGGTCGCCGGTTTTTATCTTGACAGTTTTTCCTTCCACCCAAGCTTCCCCTTCTCCAGAAACTACGTATAGCCATTGGTCGCTGTCTATGTGCTTATTATTAGGCCCGCCGGTAGATTGTCCGACAGATAAAACCATTTCGGCAACTTGGGAACGGGAAGTGCCTGTTAAAACTTTAAAAAAACTTTGCGGTTTTATGGGTATTTTCTTCACCGATTGCATTTTAACACGAGGACAGAAAAGCTTGTCGCTAAAATGAATTGGGGAAATTAACTCCTTGAGCTCTTGAAGCCTGAAGTAAAAAAGCGCTCCGGTTTTATGGTAAAGGTGACCCTGTCTTCTTTCCTTTCAGGGTCATAGGGATACTTGTCCTTGTTCAAATAGCGCTTGGCTTCGCTATCAATAAAATCGTGTCCGTTCTTGCGGGTGTAATCGGCAACTTTTCCCTGAACCTGAACATATTGGTACATGTTCTTGGTGTTTGGAATTACAAAAGTGCATCTTGGGTCTTTGGTTAAATTTCTATATTTGACCCTATCGCCCGTGGTATTGAACCTGAAAACGCCTTTTTTGGAATTGAATTCATACCAAACAATGGTCGAGTGAATTGTCCTATCAGGACTAAATTCCGACAAAAACATAAAATTTGGCTCTTTTAGAAATTTTCTAACGTCTTCTGGAAACTCCATCACAACCTCTACACCCCATTGATTTACTTGTCTTCGCTTCCCTTAAGCGCTGCGTCTATTATGTCCTTGGGGAGGCTCGCTGCTGCCAAAAGTGCGCCTCGAACAGCTTGCCCTGCTTCTGTCCCCACCTCGTCGGCTGCCTTAACCGCGCCGAGCGCAGCTTCCCTAACAACTTCTGCCGTGCCCACGCCAATATTTCCAGCAGCCTCTATCGCCCCTTCAACTGCAGAAACGGCTACCGCACCGACATCGCCACTCACGTCCGCCGCTCCTTTTACGGCCCCGCTGGCTGCATTCGCCGCGGCCTTCATCACATTCCCGCCAACGTCTGAAACTGCCGTTAAGGCAGAATTTACGGCACCCTTGGTAACCGCTGTTACCGACTGGCCAACCTCTCCGGATGCCTCAACTGCTCCAGTGACAATCTCTCCAACCGCGTCCATGCTGGCTGTCGCCAAATCAGTTACGTCCTTCAAAGAACCGGTAACCTGATTTTTAACTGCTCCTCTTAGAGCAGTTAAGACGTCGTCGGCGCCCTTGACTACCGAGACTACCGTATTTTTTGTATCATTTGCGAGTTTTGATAAAACCATATATCTCACCACCCCCCAGCGAGATAGCTAAAACATCTCACGGGGCCCCATTAGATGTGAAACTATCTAATCGGGGCCTACCCAATTAACTAACTCACTTAATTCCAGTCTAACAAATAAAAATAAACGAAGTCTACTCCAAATAAGCAAAGCTTGCGACCTTTCGGTCTAAAGCAAAGCTTGTTTGTCGCTTCACTCCAGATAATCTTGAAGCTTCTTTCTGCGGGACGGGTGTTTCACTTTGAGCAGAGCGAAAAGCAAAGCATTCTATTCTAAATAGTCCTGTAATTTCTTTCTTCGACTAGGATGCTTTAACTTTCTTAGCGCCTTCGCCTCAATTTGTCTTATTCGCTCACGAGTCACTCCGAAAACTTTACCAACCTCCTCTAAAGTCATCTGTTTATTCCCCTCAAGGCCAAATCTCAACTTTAAAACTCTTGCTTCGCGGTCGGAAAGAGTTGCCAAAACCTCGTCCAAATGGTCTTTTAAAAGTTGCTTTGAGGCCTGGTCCACCGGAGATAGCTGGCTTTCATCCGGAATGAAATCCCCCAAGAAACTTTCCTGGTCTTCCCCAACCGGTGCTTCCAAAGAGGTCACTTCTTGGGCAATTTTAAAAATTTCTCGTACACGGTCGGCGTCAATTTCAAGCTCTTCACCAATTTCTTCAGGAGTCGGCTCGCGTCCTAGTTGTTGCATCAGAAGACGGCTTGTTCGATAAAGTTTATTTATCGTCTCGACCATGTGCACGGGGATTCTTATTGTCCTTGCCTGGTCGGCAATTGCTCGAGTGATCGCCTGCCTTATCCACCAAGTGGCATAAGTTGAGAACTTGTAGCCTCTTCTCCAGTCATATTTTTCCACCGCCCTAATTAGCCCCTGATTACCTTCTTGAATTAAATCCAGAAGCGATAGTCCACGACCAATGTATTTTTTTGCAATTGAAACAACTAGGCGTAAATTTGCCTCAATTACTTTATCTTTGGCTTTCTTATCACCTTTTTCGTATCTTTTTGCCAGTTCCACCTCCTCTTCGGCTATTAGAAGCGGAACTTTACCAATTTCTCTTAAATACTGCCTGACGGGGTCGGTGGTCTCTGCGCCACTTAGTTTAGAAAGAATTTCTATTTCGCGTTCAATTTTTTCTTTGTCTTTCTCGTCAATTTCAATTTCCTCAGGGCTAACGGATTCAAAAACGTCTATATTTTCGGACAAAACCTTCTGGTAAAATTCGTCCAACTCCTCCAGTTTATTTTCGGCTTTCGGGAAAACTTCCAAGATATCCTCTTGGGTCAAAAAACCCTGGTCTCTTCCTTTTTTAACCAGTGAGTTAATTGCTTTATTTGTCATCTTAAAAAACTTTACTCATGTAGAATTATACCGCTTATCTTTTGCTCTTCAAGGCTTGAAAGCTTATCGGTTAATTTTGCAAAGGCTCTTTTAGCCTTTTCAAGCTTTTCCTCCTTGCCACCTTCTTCGTACTCTCTTATTTTCACCCCAAGCTCTTTAAGGCGCTCTCTAATTGTAAGCTCTCCGAGTTCGCCGACAACAACACCAAATTCTTTGTTAAGTCGCTCAGGGCTATCCGTAAGCCCTTGGGTATCTGCCAAAACCATTTCGGCAAAGCCTACCAGAAGCTCTTTAGGTAACGCCTCAGAAAACTTCGCCGGGTCGAATTTTTTATTTTTTGAACTGTATTTTTTGTATTCATCAGCGATTCTTTTATTAAGAGGTGTTTTAATAAGAGAATAATCTCTGCGCTTCGAAAGTATGTCGGGCTCGGACTGAAATATTAGAGTTAAAAATCTCTCTTCTAAAAGTTCTCTTCTCCCCCGCCCTTTCTTTTTATCAATTGCAATTTCTGGTTTTTCAACTTTTCTCGCTTCGGAAATTTTTGCCAACTGCTCTAAAACCGCCTCGGAAGGCACTTTGAGGCGCCTGGCAACTATCTCGACATAATGAGCCTGGACAATCTTGTCGGCAATGCTTACTAAAACTGGCAAAATTTCCCGGCTAAAGCCCGCTTTGCCCTCACCGCTATCAATGTCGTGTTTTGAAAATATCGAGTCAATAATAAAATCCCAGGCACCAACGGAGTCTCCTATGGCTTTTTTTAAGGCCTTTGGATCCCTGCGCGCTATTTCGTCCGGGTCTTTATAGCCCTTAATTCTGGCGACCCTAACCGAAAGACCCTCGTTTTGGGCAATCGAAACACCCCGTCTTGCCGCTGCATTCCCTGCTAAATCAGTATCCATTGCCAAAACAAGTTCTTTGGCAAACCTCGATAAGAGTCTTATCTGGTCTTCGGTCAAGGCCGAACCCTTTGTGGCTACCACATTTCTGAACCCTGCCTGCCAAGAAGAGATTACATCCAGTTCCCCCTCCACAATCACTGCTTGATTTTTCTGTTTAATCTCGCCACGGGCGATGTTAAGCCCATAAAGAAGATTTCCTTTGTGATAAACAGGAGTTTCAGGAGAATTTATATATTTTGCCAGGTCCGATTTTTCACTTTGGGGCAAAAGCCTACCCGCAAAACCGGCTACATTTCCTCTGTGGTCAAAAAGAGGAAAAATTACCCGCCCTGCAAATCTGTCAATGACTCTTTTTTCCCTTGAAATTGCCAATCCTGCTGTTTCTATTTCTTGGATTTGATATCCTTTTTTATCTACCAAAAAATTTCTCAGAACTTGAGAATTGTCGGGAGAGTATCCGAGTCTAAATTTCACAATTGTATCTAGCTTGAGCCCTCTTTCCTTGGTCAAGTAAGCTAAAGCAGTTTGGCCTACCTTGTGTTTTAGCAAAAGATAGTGGTAAAGTTGGCTTGCGTGAGCATTAAGTTCGTATAATTTCTGCTTTTCACTTCTTCTTCCTCCTTGCACGGGAGATAGTTTAACGCTTGCCCTCTCTGCCAGAAACTTGAGTGCTTCATAAAAGTCCATTCCCTCATACATTTCAAGGAAAGTAAAAGCATCGCCGGCATTTCCACAACCAAAGCATTTGTAAATCTGAAGCTCCGAGGAAACCATGAAGGAAGGAGTTCTTTCGCTGTGGAATGGACAAAGAGCTCTATAATTTCTGCCTGCTTTTTTGAGGTCGATAAATTCGGAAATTAAAGAAACTATATCGGTTTTTTGCTTTACTTCGTCTACTTGGTCAGCCATAAGTTCCTGATTTTATCACAAACCAAAAGTTTTCCCGAAGAACAACCGTCTATCCAAAATTTGCTTAAGCAAATTTTGAGAGGAGGAACAGACTGGAAAGTGTAGTTCAGATGTTAAATCGGAACGAAACGGTAAGGTCTATCTCCGACGAGGCGGTGGGTACAGCCTGCCTGCCGGCAGGCAGGGATTGCCTGACCTTCGGACTCCGCTTTGCCTGTCTCCACGCCCGAATTACATTTGGGCGGTGGGTACAGGATTCGAACCTGTGCAGGGATTTCTCCCTCGGGTTTTCAAGACCCGCGCATTTGGCCACTCTGCCAACCCACCCAGTTTACACTGGCCTGTCGAAATGCGGTGGGTACAGGATTGCCTGACCTTCGGACTCCGCTTTGCCTATATCCACGCACGAACTGTGTTCTTGCGGTGGGTACAGGATTCGAACCTGTGTAGCCCGAAGGCTTACGCTTTCCAAGCGTACGCGTTTGACCACTCCGCCAACCCACCAAACTAGCCTCAATTATACCAGATTTCTCTGTATCCCTGAATCCAAAAGCTCTTTTGCTTTATCCAGAATTTCTTTTTCGCTTTTGTAAGCAAGTCTCTTTCTGGCCTCTTCATAGGACAACCAAGCTACCTCTTTTGTTTCTTGATCATGGCCTTCTGGCAAATCGCGAACCCACTCCATTAGATAAAAGGTAACGAATTTCAAAACTTTTCCACGGGTGGAGGTGAAAAAAAATCTTATTGTTCCAATCTTTTTAACAATTTCAGCTTCGACTCCACCTTCCTCTTTAACTTCTTTTATGGCTGTTTCCTGTAAATCTTCCTCTTTAGCTTTCTTTTCTCCTCGCGCAAGAGGTCCGGGCACCCCTTCTTTCTCGTCGTCTAGCCACCCTTTTGGCAAATTCCAGGTGTTTTTAGCATAAGTAGAATCTTTAAAAATCGCCTGCTTTCTCACCAACCACAAAGTTTGAAATTTATGATTTGGATTTTGGATTTTCTTAAAGACTACGCCGCCAGCGGAAAATTCTCTTGCTATAGGTTTCTGAGAAGATTTTGAGGCTAGTTTATTTTTGCTTCTTGTTCCTTTTTCCACTTTCTAAGTTCCTTCTTCGCCTGCTTCAACATCGACTGCTCGCGTTTGCTCCCTAGCCTTCTTGCCGCCTTGGCATACTCGAGCCACTTGTGTTTTTCAAACCCCAGTATTTCCCCTGTCGACCTTTGCATCATCAGATAATAAATATTTTTTTGGGGAACTACTTTACCATTTATTGAAATTGAACCTCCTGCTCTGCCTGCCTCCTCTAAAACTTGAGCGGCCATGTCCCCCTGTTCTCCCATCATTCTAATTGCTGCCTTAACAGAAGACTCTCCTTTTCGAACTACGGTCTTAGGAATCTCCCAGCCATTTTCTTCGCTTCTTTTGACAACTAGCCAGGTTTGTTTTCCTCGATATTCTTTAAATATCACTGCCCCGGAAACCAGAACTTTATCGTTTTTCATAACTTTTTCTAATCCATTTATTGGGCGGAGCAGGTAAGACTCCCCGCATAGCTCGCTTCGCTCGCCGCGGGGCAAGCGAACCTGCTAGACTTCTTGTCCCGTTAATGGCGGCGAGGGCGAGATTGCCTGACCCTTCGGGACTCCGCTATATCTCGCTCCATCCTCGCCCGCCAACAATTGTATAGCTTTGGGTGGGCTGCGGTGGGGGCGAGATTCGAACTCGCGAAGGGATTTCTCCCTATGGTTTTCGAAACCATCCCGTTTGGCCACTCCGGCACCCCACCTGGTGCACCCGGCGAGATTCGAACTCACAACCTTCTGCTCCGCAAGCAGACGCTCTGTCCATTGAGCTACGAGTGCAAACTACTGGGGCAGCTTTTTTGAAAACCAGTTGGCAGCTTTATCAATAAAGGTTGGAGGTACTTCTTCCTCGTCAAGAAACCTGAGAAGATTTTCTTTCAGTTTATCTTTTACTTGCAAATTCACAACAAGCTCTAATCTTCCCGGAATCTTTGCGGTTTCAATTACCAAAAGCTCGCTATCAAAACGCTTGATAAACCAGAAACGAAACATAAAATTCCAGGGCGTACTTTTGCCTGCAATTTTTATCCCCCTATTGGTAAGTTTGTATTCAATATTATCTGGCTCAACCGTAGATAAAACATAAAAAAGAAAAACCAAGGCAATGATTAAAATCACCGGAAGTATCCCTTCAATCAAGAAAAGAACCAGCGCCGTTATCGCGGCGATTGATATTGCAGTTACATAAAACTGTCTCGTTCGTCTTTTAAACGGCCTAGCAGGAGCCACCCAAGAAACTAGCTCCTTTTCTGTTTCTCGCCTGATGACAACCGGCGTTTCTTTCTCACCAGCAAGAACTTCCTTTTCTTTCAAAGTACCTTTCTCTATTACCGGCTTGGCAGGTTGAGCGAGCATGCGGAGGAGGTGGGATTCGAACCCACGAGCCCCGAAGGGCGAGGCTTAGCAAGCCCCTGGAATTGGCCACTATCCGACTCCTCCAGTTAAACTTCTCAGTTATACTACGCTTCGCTTCGTATAATCTTTCGCATTATAGCAAAAAATTACCTTCTGAACTAGCTGTTAGGAGAAAAGTCTACAATTGACCATATGATATTTTTAACAATATAATCTATTTATGCCCGAAGACTACCCTGCTACCCTTACCACTCCTCCTACAGATCCAATAACACAAGCACCAAGTCCGCCTAATCAAAATCAAAAGAAACCGGCAAGAACTGTTTTAATTCTCTTTTTATCAGCTGCATTAGTTTTCTCCCTGGCTGCCTTCGGCTATACCCTCTGGCAATACCTAGGATTAAAAAAGGAAACAAAAATTGCCACACAACTACCTATACCTACTACGCCCACTCAACAAGATGAGCTTGAAACTGAAAAGACTGAAACAGAAATAAAAAGAACAACTGAAGACAAGAATAAGTACATTTATCAAATAGGAAACTTTGAGCTGAAAATTGACCGCGGCTACGTATATCTTGATAGTGTTATTTCAGGGGCAAACAGAGTTTCTCAATCTCAGGCTTACCCCGCTGAAGAAGCCGAGTACTGCTTGAGTTTGGTAGGAGGCGTGCATCGTCTTTTGCTTGAACGAAAATACCCCAGCTTAGAACGCCCCGTCTTTGGGGGCAACCCCCTTCTAACTTTTAAATATTGGAACCCCAACAAGCTTGTCTATCTAGATTCGCAAGCGGAAACAGAAATAAAAGATAGGTTAGAAAATTTTATAAACTTGTTTTCCTATACAGACAGCGGCGAATTGTTAGAAAAAGTAGTATCGCTGGCTGGCAGCGACTATTCAGCCAATAAATATTTAACTTATCAGGGCCGACTCCTTAATCCATGGTCTGGAACAGGAGTAGGCGGCTGTGGAGGTGGTTTCAGCTATCCCATCTTAATTAAAAAAATAAATTCCCAGAAATATAATAAAGTCTTCTTTGCAGAAACCTTTGAAGGTAATGAACCTAGCAACCCAAATATGCCTATAAAAAAGTTGCTTATTAACAAAGGAGAAAGCTGGCTTTTAATCACTGAACAAAGGAAGGGCGAAGATTTTACAAAATTCCAGGAACAAGCCGGACAAATAACAAGTTGCCCACAGGCCCAATTAGGAGAGTGGTTAAGGTGTAACGAACAACTGTGGCGAGAAAACTTCAGAGACGAAAATACTAATCAACAATGGATAGAAAGAATTCTTAGTTTTGTAACATATACAGGAACCGATTAGCAAGCCTTTCCCAGGGTGCCTACGTACGCGCCAGGGTTAAGCCCCAAACTTGTTTTGCTCCGGCTCTTTTTAAGACCTTGGCAGCCTCTTTTATAGTTGCTCCGGTCGTCCAAACATCGTCAAATAAAATTAGTGATTGGTTAATTAGTTGATTAGTTAATTGGTATTTTGAGTTTAATGCAAAAACCCCTCTTATATTCTGCCTTCTTTCCTCTCCTCTAAGCTCGGTTTGTGGCTTAACAAACTTTTCTCTTTTAAGCAAATCGGGTTTAAAATCCCAGCCCAATTTGGAAGATATAGCCCGCCCTATCAATTCTGACTGATTAAACCCCCTCCAATTTTCTCTTCTCCAATAAAGGGGAATTGTTGTGAACCTTGCGTTTTTGCCGAATGTTAATTTGCTTTTCTCTAAATTATTTATTACAAACTCGGCCAGGTCTTCTGCAATCTGGCTTGCAAATTTATATTTAAGGCCCAGAATTGCTTTCCTCACCACCCCGTTATATCCCCAAAGGGAATAGGCTCCATTTATACTATGTGGCCGTAGACACTTTGAATGAGTCATCCCGTCAATCGAGGGTCTTGAGCACATCGGACAAGCTAGTCGGGGAGGGCCAACTTTTTTTATGCAGCTCTCACAGAGATAGCTTCCGTGCTCACCACACTCTACGCATCTTTTGGGAAAAAGAAAGTCTGAAAAACTCATTATCAAAGTAAAAGACGACGCTTTACGTCGTCTTTATTCTATCAAAATATATTATCGTGGTGGAGGCGGCGGGAATCGAACCCGCGTCCGAAAAAGTTTCTCAAAAAACTTCTACAAGCTTAGTTGGCTTTGCACTTCTCTCCCAAACCTTACCAGCCAACAGGATGGTTTAGAAGGTGGCTTAAATGCTTAGACATTTGCCTTTAAGCCAAAAGCAAATATCGCATCTCGACTGGTTGATGCCCAACAAGCGCGGTCGAGAAACGTCTCTTGCGGACACCGGCTTAAGCGTAAGCTAAAGCTGGACGACCTTCGTTTGCGTCGTTTATAATTTCGGTCCTGTTTTGCAAGTGTTGACCAAACTTGGCTTGCGTTTTTTAAAAGTGCTTCTCCGTCGAAACCTTGACGCCCCCGCGTCCCGACTCTGTCGGAAAAATCCTAAATCCTAATTTCTAACCTCGAAACAAATTGGGGAAGTGATAAAAGTTTAGGCATGGATGCTGGTTTGGATATGGGCTTTATTCCACTTCCTTACTAGCTTCTAAGCCTAAACCCACTTACCATCTCTATTTAGTGCTTCGAATTTATTCTTTAGTACCTCTTAGCTCTCTTTCTATCTCTCTTTCAACATCTTTCTTCTTAATCGCTTCCTTTTTCTCAAACTTTCGTTTTGTCTTGGCTAAGGCTATTTCCGCCTTGACCAGACGGCCCTTAGTATACAACATTGTAGGCACAAGAGTCAATTTTTTAGCCTTAATCTTGGTTCTTATTGAGACAATTTCATCTTTGTGTAAAAGCAACTTTCTCGTCCTGGCTGAATCATAATCCTTTTTACCTGCAACCGGTATGTTTGCGTTTATTAGATAAGCTTCCCCTCCAATTATTTTGGCAAATGACCTTGATAAATCAACATTGCCTTTTCTGACCACCTTCACCTCTGCTCCTAGCAGAGAAATTCCGGCCTCGTATTTATCAAACAATTTGTAATTAAATTTTGCTCTTTTATTAATAATCTTCATATATATTAACTTAATCGCTTAATTAACTTTTTATTCTTCTAGGTGTTTTAATTCAATTGATAAAAGCTGGGGGCCTGTTAGAAAAATAAGCTTCCCTTCCTCCTCAAAGACTGCAAGGTCGAGGGCCTGCCTAATTGCCTCGTCAAAATACTGTGCCTTATATTCGCCGTTCTTCTCAAGAACAACAATACGGCCTTCACCAGGGTCTAATACATAAATAAAGTCTAGGTTTTCATTTGAATAAATAGCCACCGGATTGTCAAGCGGGGGGCTTACTCCTTTTATTGAGAAAGTCTCTGGTGAGCCTCTGGTGAATTTAAGAATTCTTGCGTCGTTGGTTAAAAGCCAGATTGAACCGTCAATTGTCCAAGAGATAACGTTTGATAAATCGGGGGTTACTCCTTGCCCAAACCAGCTTTGCTTTGCCCCATAACCTCCTTCAAATACCGGGAATCTCCAGAGGCCAGAAGTTCCCTTTTCTAAAACATACAAGTTTCCGGCAAAAGAATAAATGAAAATCTCTCCTTGCCATCCCTCGCTAATTATTTCAGAAGCGCTACTACCACTTATTTCGGTTATTCCCGAAGGGGTAGTTGTAAAAACTTTGTCAGAAAATGCTGCTAGAAAATTGGCTCCTTTTACTAGTCCGGGTCCGGCTATAACCTCCGCTTTTTTGGTATCTACCAAAACACTAATAATTTTTTCGCCGTCTGGGTCTAGAACAAACACACGCTCATCGGTGGCTGCCAAATCTTCTCCAGAAAATCCATCAGATAAAAGAGAAACGTCTACAAAAATCACCGGTTCCTGGTTATATTCACCTAAAATTTCTGAAGTTTTTTGCTCAATTTGGTTTTTGAGCTCCTCCAAAAGTGGGTCTTTAACTCCTTCCTCTTCAAGAGTCGTGACTGTATTTTTTGCGCTAATAAATAGCTCTCTGGATCTTTGGGTATTTAAAGAAACTAAAGTTTGAGCTTCTTCAAACTCGTACCTTGCTTGAGTGAGCCTTTCTTCATAACGCAACCTGCCCTCTTTTACCCTCTTTTGCCTGACTCCGAAAGTGATACTGATTGCCAAAAGAGCAATCAATATGCCACCAACAGCTATGGCAACTTTTCTGTTTGACCTTGAAGCAACCTCGCCCATTTCTTCCTTAACATAAATTCTTCTTTCAGGAAGAGTCTTTATTGCTCTATCTAGTAGGTTTGCAAGTTTTGTTCTTAAACCCCTGGCGAATTCGGGTTGGGTTTTTTCTTCTTTCTTTTCCTTTGAAACTTCAACCGCAGTAATTTTGTCTCCTTTTGTCTTTTCGGGAAAAACTCCCTTCTTTTCAAATTTAATTATGACCGCACCGGCGCTTCCTAAATCCTTTCCGGCGTGAACAATTGGCGCAAGTGCCTCGGCTGCCTCATCTGCATTTCCTGATTCAAGTGCAGATCTAATAACCTCTTCTTTAATTTCTTTGAATAAAAGGCTAGTTCCTAGAAGAAAAATGTCTCCCTGTTTCGGATAGCCCGAGGCAGAAACTACTCCTTCTTTTTCGCTCACTAAAATTTTGACCAAGGCTTTGTCTCTAAATAGAACTGCTTGCGCCCCTCCTCCAACGGCCGAATAGACAATGTCCTCCAAAAAAACGGCGGCTGCTATCTCGACGTTTCCCCAAGATTCCTTAAACTCTTTAATCACTTTTTCTACCGCCTCCTTAAGGGCGTTGTAGGCCGTGGCCGTGGTGTTACCGAAATATTCCTCGTGAAGCCTGGCTATTAATTCACGGCCTTGGGTAACGTTGTCAATACCCCCCCCAGACTGGAAATCATCGGAGCTGGTGGCCTCCTCCCCGCTCGTTGCAAAAACGGCAAAAAGGTGTCCCCGAAGGCTCAATTTTTCTTTATCATCGGGTTTAAATTCGTGTACTTGGGCCCATCCAGAGGCACCTGGATTTCCCGAAAGCTTTGCGCTTGAGATTGAAAAAGAAGCCATTTGCCTTTTAAAGAATAATAAGGGCCAAGATAAAAACTCCTATTGCCAAAAGAAGGTGGGCACCGGCAGCTGTTTTAAGTGGAGACTCAAATCCTACTTCAAGAGTTTCAGTCATCAGATTAACTTGTCTGACAACAACCAAAGAAAAAATAATATAGATTAAAAGAGCAAATAAAAACAGGAGTTTGGCAACTATCCAGACGGAAAAACCAAGAATTGGAATTATCGGCTCCATCTAGCGTACCCTCCCCTCCAACTTTTCCTGCTCCTCTTCAACTCTTAATTCTCTAAGGATACGAGAAACGCGGTCGGGATTAGGGACCGCTTCAAACTCAATCTGGGGAATCTGGGCTGCAGTTTGGACGACCACATCTCCATAATTTAAAACGGTTCTAATCACTCCTCCCATCTGAACGGTCACGTCCTGAATTTGGTCGATATTTGCATCCGTAATTTCCCGATAGATGAGGTTGACAAAGTCGACTTCGATAATCCGCTCGTCGGTTATAATGTTGACGTGGAAAAACCAACTCAAAAACTCCTCAAATATAAAGGCGAGGGTTAAAAGATACCACGATATTACCACTATAATCTGAAAGCGAATCGGTAAAAAGTCGACAATTGGAAAGGCCGCAAGAAAAAGGGGCGCCATAACAAAAATTGCTGCAATAATGATCCAGCGTAAATTAGTAATTGGGTGGCGCCTTAAAAGAAGAATTACACGCTCTTCAGGGTCTTGAGTAATAAACTTTGCGTGGTCCGGATAGTAACTAAAAGAGGTTAAGGGATTACTGGTATGCCCCGGAAGCTTTTCTTTTTCTTTATGAGTTTTGGGGTAGGAAACGGTTGCCTTTTTTGGTTTTTTCGCCGCAGGGTCTTTTTGCCAACGATCGGCGCTTTGAATAGAAACAGTGGGCCGTTTTCTCTCTTTTTTTGCATCTTTGGCCACAAAAATATCTGGCATTTCACCCCGATTATATCATTTAAGGCCTATATAGTCGAAGTAGGATGTGCGAGATGAGAAGCTAGAAAAATCCACTTTCACACTTCTAACTTCGCACTTCAAATCTAGAGCTTCTCTATATTAAACAGTGAGCTTTTGAGCCCGATGTAGCCGGGGGCGCGCAAATTAAACGCCTTTTTAAATTCCCCCCCTGTAATCGTTATTGTTCCCTTGTTGGTCGAAAAAGTAACTTGCAAAGTTGAACCGTTGTTGCCATAGACTACAGAAGTACTGGAAACACTCGTGTATCCCCCGATTGCCGCAAGCTCATCTAATGAGTAAGGATTCCCGCCCCAGCAGTTTGTATCGACAGGTGAAATCCTTCCCACATCCCCACCCCCTTTAAATAAAGCCTGCCAAGCATTTAATACGTCTGCCATCTCGGTACCCGTTAGCCAAGGGTGAGACCTTCCACAAGTTGCTCCACCTCTGGTCTTGTACCAGCCTTTATAAAACCAGGGAGAGCCCGAAGTCTTCTCGTAGGCCGTGTCTGGCCAACTTCCTGACGTATCTTTAATGCCGCTCCAACCCCAATTACTAATAGTAAAACCACCGGAGGTGGAGGCATAGTAAGTGTTTACAACGTTCCCGCCCCTTGTTATTACCCAACCGCGGGTTGCCCTAACTGCCTCGGCCCACTTACCAGTTTTTAAATGGGGCTTGTATACCTGACAGCTCTCGGTTGGACAAATTGTGCCACCTCCACCCCCGGTGACCGCCAAAGCGTAACTTCTGGCAGCAACCGCCTGGGCCTTTAAAGCCTCAAAACCACCTTTGTCTCCCCAACTCTCAGGAACTTCATAAATTCCCAAAAGGTAATTATCCTCAAAGGGAATTCTTCCAAACCCAGTTACTCCAATTGTGTCGGGAATTGGATATACTTTGTTAAGTTCCGACCCCTGATAATAAGCCGCCAAAATCTGCTCGGCGGACTGACCCAATTTGCTCCTTCCAAATGCACCGTATTGGCTCATACCGGTTCTGTGCGGTGCGCCAAATGAAAAGGCGCCGAAAGCAGGCCTAAAACCCGGGTCGCAAAAATTAGAAGAGCCCGGTGGACCGGAGCATGGCTCGAGAGTTGGAGGGGTGTCGCCAATTGAAGTTTGAAAACCTCCTGCTTTGAGAGTAATAAGTTCTTCTTGGCGCGAAGTCAAACTCGCCAAATAGCTTTCAACTTCCTCAACCTCTCCGGCAAGAAATTCAGCCCGCTCATCTACCTGCGCCTGAAGTGAAGCAAGGGCGGCTTTACCTGCCTCAAGAGAATCTTTATCCTGTTTCAGCGCCAAGAGGTCCACGGCGTAACCTTCCATCGTCTTGATATCCTCTGAAGCCGCTTTTTGTCTGAAGGCTATCTCGCGAAAAGCCCCGGCTGCGTCATTTGAGGACAAAAAAGGCATAATTGGGTCATAAAGTCTGATGAATTTGTAGTGATTGTTGGTTTTTTCTTCGAAAATTTCTTGGGCATAGGCCAAGTCTTCTTCTCTTTCTGAAATATCCCGGGCAACCACAACGAGTTGATTAGAAATCCCGCCAATTCTTACTTCTAAGTCGTCAAGTTGCTTTCTTAAATCCGACAATTCCTGTTTATTTTTCTCTTGAGCAGGAGATAAAGCGTCAATTTCTCTTTGGACCTCGGCAATCTGACAATCGTAGTCACTGGAAGGACAGTGGCTGGCAAACACAAACGAGCCAGCCAGGAGCACTAGAACACTAGTTGTCAAGTACACTAGAAAATTCTTTACTGGTGCTCGAGTGTACCAGTGTACTAGTTTTCTCTTCATAAACTAATTATACAGCTTTACCCTTTTACCTTTTTGTCCTTTTCCCCTAAAATGAATTGATAATGAAAAAGTTGGCTTTTCTCTCTGCCCTATTTTTGTTTTTATCGTCACTTTTTTTGTTCCCGGGAAAAACCCTTGCACAACCAACAGGATCTACGTGCACTGGCGCAGGAGGAGCGTGTAACGTATTAGATTTCGGTACCTGTCCTACTGGTTATGAAACCTTGCCTATTGGACAGTATGGAGAAATGCAGTGTAAAGCTACCGAAGCTTGTTGCCGACTCCTTTCAGCAGGTTGTGAAACAGTAAGCAGTGTTCTTAGCTGCAATCCTGGTTACACTCGGTGCCCAGGAAGTATCGGGAACTGTTGTATAGACACAGCCGATTGTCCGGTTTTCCCTCCTGGCAGCTTGGGTGGTGGTGGAACAGGAGGAAACAGTGTCACTTGTAACGGCGGCGATGGTATCAACACTGCCCTCGGCTGTCTTTCATACACAAGCACTACCGCTTTATTGCAAGATATTTTAGGAATAGGAATTGGAATCGGCGGAGGAATTGCTTTTATCTTGATGCTTTTTGCGGGCTTTCAAATCATGACCTCGACCGGAAATCCGGAAAGACTACAGGCGGGAAAAGAACTTCTAACCTCGGCAGTTTCCGGCCTTATTCTTCTAGTCTTTTCGGTATTTATATTAAGAACTATTGGAATTGATATACTGGGAATAACCAGTCTAGGAACAAAGTAGCATATGAAACTTGCTCAAATTGATTTTGGTTCTCTTGAAAACATAGCAACTCCAGACCTCGGTGGAACCACACTTGGAAACCTCGTCTCAATCTTGGTAACTTATCTTCTCCCTTTAGCCGGTCTTCTTTTACTTGTTTATCTTATTTTTGCCGGATTCCAATACCTAACTTCCGGGGGAGACCCCAAAAAAATCGAGGTGGCAAAACAAAGGCTAACGAGTGGAATAATCGGATTTATAGTTGTATTTATTTCCTACTGGCTTGTCCAACTTGTAGCAAAAGTCCTCGGTTTAACTAAAATAACGGAAATTTTTGGATGAAATAGTACACCAGTGAACTAGATGACTAGTACGCTAGTTAGAACTGTGATTTTAGGAGCTTCCAAAGAACCTTTCCACACTCATTTCTTAGTTTATCGCTCTTTTCAAAATCCCCATCAGTTAAGTACTTCTGAGAAAAGGCAAATTCAAGAAGATATTCCGCTTCAACTAATGACGCATAAGCAATTCTTAAAAAATGCCTAAATTCTTTTTTGTTGTTTCTTGCGTATCCTTCTATGATGTTTAGGGCGACTGATAACGAAGATCTTCTAAGCTGGGAGGTTAATCCATAAACTTCTGCTTTAGGAAACTTCGCTGACAATCTATAAATTTCTTTTGCCGGAACGTCTGCCTTTTCCCAAGCAATTAACTTCTTGTAAGAATAACGTATCAATGTCTGGTGTACTGGTGTACCAGTGTACTAATGCTCTTTTTTCTTTTCTTATAACTTCTGAACTTGCCCTTCCCAAATCTCCTGTCTCTTTTTTGGTAGTCGAAAAGTGCCTTGTCAAATTCGCGCGGAGTGAAGTCCGGAAAGAGTACTTCGGTGAAATAAAGTTCTGAATAAACGCTCTGCCAAGGAAGATATCCTGAAAGCCTAGTTTCCCCACCGGTTCTAATAATCAACTCCGGGTCAGGAATACCCTTTGTATCCAGGTGTTTTTCAAAATCCAGCTCGGTTAATTTCTCTATCTTTATCCGCCCAACCTCAACTTCCTTAAATAGCCCTTTTACTGCCCTTAAAATCTCATCACGACCCCCATAATTTAGAGCAAAGGAGACAGTTATTGTATTGTTGTCTTTGGTCAAAGAAACAATTTGCATAACCCTCTTAGCAATGTCTTTTGGAAACCAATTTATGTCTCCGATTAGTCTAATTTTTACTCCTTTCTCTGCAAGCTTCTTAATCTTCGTTTTGAGTGCGTGCCTAAATACTCTAAAAAGCCCTGCAAGCTCAACTTTGTCGCGGTTTCTGTTTTCAGTAGAGAAAGCCCAAAAAGTTAAATACTTTATTCCTCGCTCAATTGCACGCTCAATAACCGGCTCGATTGTTTCTTCGGCGGCAACACGGTGTCCGTCAACGGGCCCAAAACCGCGGCTTGCGGCCCAACGGCGATTGCCGTCCATTATTATTGCCACGTGTTGTGGCGTTTTTACTAGAGGTCTCTTGGTCATCTTTGCGTGTTTGATAGTGTATCACAGCGGCCCAAGAACAGTCTACGAGCCTTCTTAATGATAGATTAACAAAAAAACAAATTGCAAGTCTAGCCGAAAATGAAAAATGTCAAGAACCACCTTGTTGCCAGATTAGCTCCTTTGTTGTTACACTTGAAACGTGGATAAAATTGCCGTAGAAATCGGTCAAGAGTTTTTTGGAGGAAAACACTTTTTAAGAGACGCCGAAGGTGTTGGTAGCCTGGTATCCATTCTTGTCTCAAACGCATTAATTTTAGCCGGAATAATTTTTCTTTTTATTTTGGTTGGTGGTGGAATTGCAATGATTGCCGGCGCCGGCAGAAACGACCCGGAACAGGCCGCCAAAGGAAAACAAGCGGCGACAGCAGCCGTTATTGGGTTTATAATAATATTTGCAGCTTTTTGGATTATCCAGATAATAGAATTGGTAACCGGAATTGATATCTTGAAATAAAAAATGTTAAATCTGCTCACAATTCTTCTTTCTCCCTTCGGAACCGTAGACCTTCCGCCAGGAATCAGCTCGCTCGAGGACGGCGGCTTAACCAATTTCATAAGCAATATTCTTAAATTTCTTATTGTTATCGCAGGAGTTTATGCAGTTTTTAATTTTGTTTTAGCAGGTCTCGCTTTTATGTCGGCGGGTGACGACCCTAAAAAAATGGCGGGGGCTTGGGCAAAAATCTGGCAAACTCTTTTGGGGCTGATTTTTGCAGCCGGTGCTTTTGTAATTGCATCTCTCGCAGGAAGCCTTCTCTTTGGCGACCCTGATGCGCTTTTGCAACTTAAGATTTTTGGGCCAGGACAATGAGAAACTTAATCGCACAAGAAGTCGTCTTTGAAGCAGAGGAGCCCTTTAGGGGCTTCGGTCCTCTTGGTCTTGAAGGAACAGCGTCCGCTCCTTCTGTCTTCGACAACATCATCTCAAGCATAATAGGCCTCATTACCATAATTGCCGGGGTTTGGTTTATCTTCCTTTTAATAGCGGGCGCAATCGGGGTAATGACTGCCGGCGGAGATAAAGCCAGCATGGAAACGGCCCGCAAAAGAATCACGAATGGAGTTATTGGCCTGGTTATTGTGGTTGCCGGAATTTTCTTGGTGGAACTTATCGGAAAACTTCTCGGCCTTGACGATATCTTGCTACCTGGAGAAGCTATCATTAAGCTTGGTCAGTAAAACAGCAAACATGAGCATTATAAATACATTTTTTGTTAATGAAGTCGCGGCAGAAGGAATAACAAACCCCGCCCTCAACCTTCCGTTTACGACCGGCGAGGGCTTTTTGCAAAACTTTCTTCCTCGATTCATTGGAATTGGTTTTGTCATTGGAGCTTTAATTTTTCTTTTCATGATGCTCATTGGTGCAATCCAGTGGATTGCCTCTGGTGGTGACAAAACAGCAATTGAAGCCGCCCGCGGAAGAATTATGAACGCCTTAATTGGTGTTGTAATTCTATTTTCCCTTTTTGCCATCTTTACCCTAGTTAGCAACTTCTTTGGTATAAATCTTTTGCAAATTGACTTCGAGTCTTTAAAGGTAGGGGGTGGGGTGGGCGGAGGCTCTTAATTAGCAACCTTGGTTAAAAACAAAGCTTCAGTCAAGAGTAGGCGTACCGCGAGGTTTCTCCTAATTACTTACACGGCCATTTTAGTATTCTTGATAATCTTATCCCGCTTCTCTCTACGCTTGTCATATCTAGTTCCATTCATGTTTCCCTTTGCCTTGATTGAAAGGCGTCCACTGAAATTTCTATACCATTGGGCGCCTTTTTACCTGATTATCTTTCTATACGATCAATTCCGAGCTATTGCCGACGACTTAACTCAATCGGTCAATTTTACTTTGTTGCCGTCACTCGAACAGAGCCTTTTTGGAGGAATTATTCCCACTGTCTGGCTTCAAGAAAGGTTGTTGTCTGCGGCCCATGGCGCCCTGGGAACAGTGCTCTCCTTTTTCTATTTAGGCCACTTTATACTTCCTGTCGCCGTTTTATACCTGTTGTGGCGCAAGAACCTGTCAGTGTTTCGTATAACTATCGGTGCAATTACTCTAGTCAGTATACTTGGTTTTATTACTTTTGCTCTTTTCCCGGCTGCACCGCCCTGGATGGCAAGTCTTGACGGTACAATTCCTAAAGTTGAACGGCTAATTCTTTTTCATCTAAACCAACTATTTACTGATTGGCTCCCAAAACTCTATGCAAACCTTAGCCCCAACGAAGTAGCTCCTTTCCCTGCCCTTCATGCAGCCTACCCCGCAGTATTATTCTTGGCGAGCAATAAATACTTCCCTCGCTTTAAATGGCTCTTTCTTGCTAACACGCTAATTGTATCTTTTACTATCGTGTTGTTTGCAGAACATTATGTGATAGATATAATCGCCGGCTGGCTATATGCTTTCTTGAGCTTCGTTATTATTAATAATTTAAAGCTTTTCTTAAAGGTAAAAGGGCTGCGACATAAGAAACGATAGACTACAAACCTCTTGACTCTTGACATGGTAATTTTGTTTGTTCAATAATTAGGTAAGCTATGAAAAAGCTTCTCGAGAAAGTAAAAGGTACTTGGGCGCTTTCGGTAGTTTTTGCGGAAGAGACTATTAGCCTGACTCCCGAGGGAGGATTAGCAGGACAACTAACTGGAATCACCATTGCAGGAATAGTTTCGGCACTGATTTCACTCATCATCATCATTGCCGCCGTAGTCTTCTTCTTTATTCTTATTATTGGCGGTATTCGCTGGATAATGTCCGGCGGAGACAAGGCCAACACGGAAGCAGCCAGAAACCAAATAACCGCCGCTTTAGTGGGCCTGGTGATTGTCTTTGCCGCTTGGGCAATTCTCCAGCTAATCGACGCCTTCTTCGGGACCAACATCTTGGGCGGTCTTGAAATCCCCACAATACAACGATAGTCTTCAAAACACTCTTGTTCTTGGTTGGATGTGAGAAGTTAGACTAACTCAACCCCCCTTGCTCTTAATCTAAAACCTGCGCTAAACTTAGGAACTAGAGGTGTGATGTACAAAATGGAAATTATAAAGAGCGTCTATGCTGCAGCACCAATCCCAGAAGAGTGTATTAAAGGAGACCCCAACAGGTGCGCAGCTAGTTTGAGCGGGCTCGAAACTCTTTTCGAAAATCTGGTCGGTTCTCTTTTAGGTCTTGCGGGAATTGTTCTTTTTGTAATGCTACTTGTCGGAGGTATTCGCATCATAACAGCCGGAGGAGACCCTAAAAATGCAGAAGCCGCAAAAAAAACTATAACTTACGCCATAGCAGGGCTTGTATTTATAGCCCTTGCCTTTTTAGTCCTTCGCCTGATCGAAGACATAACCGGAGCACCTGTTACCAAGTTTAAAATAGGACCATAAAAAATGTTTCTGCCCAAGAAAAGAGCCAGCAGTTTTGTTTTTGCACTTTCTTTCCTAGTCGCTTTTTTTCTTTTTTTTAAATCAGGAGTTTATGCCCAAAATTGTATCGGCGGAAGCTGTAGCGTCGGTTTTTCCTGCGACTTTGGAAGTGCAGCAGGAGAAAGAGGGCCGGCTACTTGGGGGTGCAGCGGAGGTTCTTGCAATAGACCAGATTCCTGTCCTGGGGCGGGCGCTTGTTTTTCCGACGGCTTCCGTATAGCCGAAAGAGTCGGATGCGCCTCGGACCCCGGACCTCCTAATCCTCCGGGCCCCACCTCGCCTCCTGGCCCTCCAGTCCCTATTCCCCCATCTACCCAAGGCGAGCCACGTCCCAGACCTATCCCTTTCCCCTGTGACAAGGTTAGCCCTAACTTACCCTTAAGACTGGACGATGAGCATCACTCACTCCGGCCGTACCAATCAAGTCCTTGTAATCCAAACTTAGAAGATACTGCTCTTTTTTGCGCCAATGACCTTATTTTGGGCGACAGCGTAACCGTCACTAAAGACCAAGCGCTCGATTGCACCCCCGTCGAACCGCCCCTGGGGGGAGACCCGCCCACCACCGAAATTTGTACTTTTGAAGTTGACCGTTCAAGAAGTTTTGCAATAGACCTTTCCGGAGCCGACCTTCCCATAGCGGGCTACACCGAACCGTCTAAGGGCAATGAAGGAAGGTTTGAGCAGGTCGTCAACAGCAATGTCCAACCGGACCCGGAAACAGTGGATGACGCAGAAAAGGTAAACGAATATGTAAGCTGGTATTTAAACGGCGTAAACGAACGAGCCGAATATCCATTTCTAGATGTAGAAAAAAATTGTATTGGGGAAACAACCCAAAAACCAGGTGTCTGCAAACCCACTATACTTGGCATCTGCCTGGAGCCTTTCATAGTGCCCATACCCACGCTATTGCAGTCCGACGGAAAATCAAGCTGCGTGGGAGCAACTACCCAATGCTGCGTCAGCCCTTTGACTAAACCGCTTGAGTCAGGAGAAATATTGGATAGAGACAAGCTAATCAACTATTCAGGCCCTATAAAAAAGCTTTTATCCCAAAGTTCACAGTGGAGGACCAGGCTTGACCAGGTCGATAAAGCTATCGCGTCTAGAGAAAAAGACGCCGGAATAAGGCATGACCAAGTGGCGGGGTGTATTTATAAAATAGGCGGTATCGCCCTTGGATCCCCTATACCTTGTTATGGAAGCGGGTTTGACGAAATATTTAAAACAAGGCTCCGTCTCTCCGATTGGGACAATAAACGCCCACCCTTAGAAGAAGACTATCAAGACAAGACCTTCATCGATTATCTTGTCGAAATAAGACGCTGGAGAGGAGAGTCTTGCGCCGTTTTTAAGGTACCATCTATCATTCCAATAGCGGGCGGCCAACAATATTTTTTCTGCTATGATAATCCACTTAAACCAAACTTCTGGGCAAACCTTTTCCCCTATATTCCTTTCTCCTCTACCGAAGACAGGTTGGGAAATGTTGAAGTAAATACGGCAAGTTTGAGGGCCGTCTCTCCAGATATCACCCTTTCAAATATTTCCATTATTAGTAACCCGGCTGACCTTTTCTTTGCCCACATGCAAGAGGCAAGTGAGCTTGCTGATATTTTACAGGGGACTTATGTTCCCAAAGGCGAAGCAAGGGTGGGTCCAATTACAAACGTTTCTCCGTCAGACTTCCCTTTCTGCGACCTCACCCAAATAAGAAACAATCCGGGGGATGACCTCTTCGCCGGAGAAATAGGTGTGGATTTGTCATATACAGCAACCTTTGATTGCGAGTTTGAGATACCGCCCCAGCCAATAGAAGAACCGCAACTCTGTAATACTGCCTTGTTTGGACTCTCTTGTGTTCCTGCAGACTGGAGTTGCCTTATAGGCGGCGAGGTAGGTCCCCCGCTTTGTCCTGATGTTTACCAGTGCGGAGCCCAATGTTCCTCTCCTCCGCCTCCCACTTGTACAAAAAACCTAAACCTCTCCTTGGGGCTTAACTCAAACACTCCCTTGGCAGACGATATTTGGTCCAGGCTTGTCGCCGGCTCTTCCTCTGTTTTCAAACGAATTTTCCCAAAGATAGGAGAGGGTGGGCCACTGGTAAGTATTCTTGACATTCCAGCGGCAACCAAAGTTTCCTATTCCGGAGATGGATTAATCTCTGCCGGAAACCCCGGAACTCAACGCTCGGGTGAATCTGCCGAGCTTTATTTCCCGCATATTGGAGGACTACAGGAATATTTCTTAGAATGTATCCAGACAACCCTTAGACCACAAGGCTATGGAAAAGTCTGTGAATCAGGCGCCTTATCAAACGCTCTCCCGTCAACCGATTGCCCATCTGTTCCCGACTCGGCAATCCCCGGTGAATGGCTGGGTGGCTTTAAGCAAAACTTTATAAGCTTAGCCAACCGGTGGACTGCCAGCTGTCCCGGCCCTGAAAACAATTTTGCCGACGAGTGCTACAACGCCGTTGTTTCCGAATCCCTCTCTTCCGGAGTTAACCCCGCCTTTGCTTTAACTATCTGGGTTAATGAAACTGGCGCAAGCAACTACTGTTTCAGCGGGCCGACTGCTCAAGACTTTGGGATAAATGACCCAAGTATTTATCAAAACTTCAACGAACAACTTACAAGACTATTGTCCTTGCCTTTTGCCGGCACTTATCTCGCCTGCAGAAGTCAAGCGGGGTGGATTGAGCCAATGCAGGCTTTCTTAAGTCGCTTTCAAGCCGGCGGTTGTGACCCGGGGAACGCCCTCGGCACCGGCTATTACAATCATATAAGAACTTTCACTTGGCCTTTGGTTTCCGGCGGTTGTACTTCTGGTAATAATTTCGCAATAAGCTGGCCGACGGATAACAGTTGCCCGTAAAATGGCTGTTTGATTTTTGCTAAACACGAGATAAAATGAAAGTAATGCTCAAAAAACTGCTCGTAGCTGTCTTGCTTTTTGCAATACTTGCAACAAATTTCGCACTTTTTGTCCCTTCAACTGCCCGCGCCCAAGCACCTCCGGGGCCTTGGTACAATACCTCTTTCCAAGAATTCTATACAAAAGTCTATGATGAGAAAGTCTCGCCCCCGCAAGAAATATTTGGCGAGCGCTATACTGCCGCCCAAGTCCAATGGGTAATCTACGGCCTTTTTTCTTTTATTCTTAATCAAGTCTCCAGCCGGGAAGTACTAAGTTGTGTCATGACTAACATGGCAGATGTTGGAGCCTGCCTTGAAGCTATTCAAAACCTACTCTCTTCCAATACTCCCCAAAACGAAGCCGTAGCTTCATCTAAAAATCAAAGTTTGTTATCCGCCGTTTTTGAAGAGAGGCCTTTTTCCGGAATTGGATATTTCAGAGAAAAAGCCAGAAATCTTAAGATCATTCCCGAAGTAAGCGCCCAAGGCTTCGGCTTCACCGGGGCTCTTTCTCCCATACAAGGCATGTGGAGGGTCTCAAGAAACATAACCTACTCTCTACTGGTTGTTGCCGTGCTTATCCTTGCCTTTATGATTATGTTTCGGGTAAAAACCTCGCCTCAAACTGTAATTACGGTTCAATCCGCCCTTCCTAAAGTGGCAGTTGCCATTGTTCTAATCACCTTTTCCTATGCAATTGCCGGTTTTCTAGTTGATTTAATGTACGTGGTAATTGGAATAGTAAGCCTTATGGGCAGTCAATTTTTCCCCTCCGTTCTTGGCTTCAGCCTATCTCCTGCGGACGTCTTTGGTTTTCTTACAAAAGGCCACCCATTTCAACTTTTAGACACCAACGCGGGTATTTTCTTTCTTTTCTTCCTTTACATAATTGCTTTCATACTAGGGCTTATTGTTTCTCTTTTTGCTTTTCTGGGGGGCATCGTCTCTGTTTTGGCCGGCTTTGCTGGCGTCGCAATTGTAGGTCTCCTAGGACCACTTGCAGGGTATTTAGGTGCAGTTTTGCTTATTATCTTGACCGTGGTTCTTCTCTTTCTTTTCTTTAAGATACTGTGGACGCTTCTGAAAGCCTTTGCCAGGGTTTTGCTCCTTACCATCTTCGCGCCATTTTATATTCTGATTGGGGTGTTAACACCGGGGATGGGCTTTAGCAGCTGGTTAAAAACCTTTGCGTCAAACCTTTCTGTTTTTGTAGTGGTAGGAACCCTCTTTTTGCTGTCTTACGTATTTCTTGCCCAAGGGGTTTTTCTTGCGGGGGAACAACTACTGGGTGGAGGGGTTGGCGATGCAATTCTTAAACTTCTTTTTGGAACCCTGGCGGCAACCGTAGGCTCGGGGATTGTTGAATCGGGAAGTAGTGCAGGTTGGCCCCCTCTTTTGGGATTCGGAGAAGCTTCAACTCCACTCCTTTTGCTGGGGGTTAGTTTTGCAATATTTGCTATAATACCCCAAACTGCCGATTTAATAAAATCCGTGATAGAAAGAAGACCCTTTACATTTGGCACAGCGCTTGGTGAGGCAACGGGAGCCGCCTGGGGCATTAGTGGCGGTCGGGGGTATCTACGAGCTACCCAGGAAGAGAGGAGCATAGTAAAGGTTCAAAAAATTCGAGAGGCAGTACAAGCGTCCAAACTTTCCCATAAGGTGAAGAGCTTCGTGGGGGGTGAAGAGCCAAAATAACATCTACTTTAATCTTTTCATTATCTTCTAAGGGCTCTATGACTGGGTTCATACGGATGGACCGCTGCTTTGCCTAATAAGAACTTGTAATCTTTGTCCTTCATATATTCCTCTCTTGTTGTATTATAAAATCCCGGAGTCAACGGATAAGCTTCTTCAGCAGAGGCTCTCGCCCATCTAATAAACACGTTTTGATAATACTCGCCAAGCATGGCCATTGTTCTTCCGTAGTGTGTGTATTCGCCGCCCTCTTCAGGAAGGGAAAACTCTCCACCACCCCATAAATCCTCCCCGCCGTCTGGTCCTGCTATTCCCCTCTCCCCTGGCAACCACCAAAAAGCTCGTCTCCAATAGGCCATTTCTTCCAAAAAAAGGTCAATTCTATTATAGCCAACCTTCTTCGTCTCTTCGCTTGTAACTGTAGATCTCTCCCAAGCATCCGGGTGGATTATGCGATGTTTGCTTGCAACCCCTTGTGTTATATACCAAGGAATAAATTGTAGTTCGGCAACCGACGATGACTCATCAGGATTGTGCCTAAGAGCTAGTCGAAGTCGCTTTGCCGCCTCTTTTGGCCCCATTGTGCTTGGGGCTCTCATAACTAAAGAGTAAAAGGGGTCTCGTTCTTCGTCAAAATTTTCAATTAATGTCCTCATGTATCTTGAGCCCATTTCCAAATTAACTAGATGGTTGTCAACTTGCTGCATGTCTATCTCCTGCCAAGGAATTTTGGAGAGGGGAACGCCTTCAAGAGCACTTTTTTTCCAAAGAGTAGCTCTTTTATCACCCTCAACAATACTCGCGTTCTCAAAGAAGTTGGCAGTATCAAAGTTGTGCGGGAAAAACATAACAATATCAAGGGGGTATTTGTTGCTCTCTCCTACGTGCGTGGAGCTGTAGGGCAACCTCCATATCCAAGCAGAATTCTTGAGCGCCTTTGCTAGCTCTTCAGGAAGCTCCTCCGGGTAACCCCTGCTTTTCCGGTGGTTTCTAAACTTTTTATCAAACATGCGATCCCACTGCTTTCTTAAAAATGCATCGTCGTGGTCTTCGGGCTTATATTTGTCCATCTCTCCAAGCGGGTCTTTCCTCAATTTGAGCCTCATGTCAGTTTGAGTCGGAGGCAAAAATTGCGTCCTTGAATTTGACTGTAAATCGTAATTATGAGCTCTCCTCGCCCAATAAAGGCTTGGAAGATCTCCCGAGGGTGTATTAACTCCACCAGTATCCACCTTCTTTATACCAGTCGGGTTTCCATCACTGTCAGCTTCAAAAATATATCCCCAACAATATCTATACGCATGCATAAACGAAAAGTCTTGAAGATAGCCTTGTCTTGTCACCAGAGTCGCCATTTGTGAAACTATGTCATTTTTGTCTCGACCGAACCAGTTAGCAACTCTCTCGTCGCGTTCGCTTTTAACTTGCTTGATTAATTTATCCATCTCTGCGTTTTTGTCTCCAGAGCCAGCCAATATGTCTTTAAGGCGCTGGTTTGCATTAGTAACCAATATCGCCTCCAATGTTGCTGTTGCTTGCCTATAGTCCTTGGCCTTTGATTCTAAATAAGGCGAAAGAATAAAACCCTCGTCGCCAGTCTTTGTGGTCTTGGTTCTCCAAAAAAGTTCTTTATAAAATCTCAACTCACCCGAAGAAAGATTCTTATCCAAAAAAGTATTTGCCTCTGGGTTTTCTTTATTACTAAAATCAAACTGAGAAACCGCAGCCAATTTCATT
>JADFPI010000001.1 GCA_022562395.1 Patescibacteria group bacterium
CGAATTATGGCCATGACCATAAAGCTTTAAATATTCTATAATTGGTGCTTCTTCAAAATATATAACGGGGAATTTAGTCATGATTTTGTACTATCCTTCACAATCCTAATTTCTTTCGACGTGAGGCCGTAGAGTTTGGAAAAACTATAAACCTAAATATTCTATAGGGACCTTGTTAAATAGGTAATCGCACCCACTTATAGATTTGATGTAATCTAATACATCTTTGTATCTTGGTTTTTTAAACCAATCGTTAAGAATATATACATATTTAACCTTGTACCCTAGAGGTATCTGGATTAATTTTTTGTATTGCTTGATTTTAAAATCACAGGTTTGTAACTTTTCATCAGTTGAGCCTTCTACTTCTTGGTACTTTATCTCGAAAATAAAGAAGGTTTTAGTTTTATATATGAGTACTGCAATATCGGGAAGCAACTTTTTGGAAATCAGTTTTTCGTGCTCTACGCCTTTGCCTTCAAGAAATCTATAAAGTTCGTGTTTTGAGTGGAGCTCTGCAATTGGCTTTGAGTTTTTAATTAACTTATCCCCTTCAATTTTGTAGTTTTCTAAACTATCGAGGGCTTTGCTGATATCTATTATTTCCTCAAAGCGTAATCCAGTTTTTGTTAAATGTCCACCGACACCACCTTTTTTCACTGGCTGAATTATACACCAAGTTTATGATTAACTAAATTTGAAGCTGATTTTGTTTTGAGGAAAAAACTGATTTTTTCGAGAACAGATCAGTCTGTTTTCTCTTAAGATTACTTTTTAATTCGTTAAATCTTTTAATAGACAAATCCAGATATTCTTTTTCATTATCAATTCCAACGAATTCTCTTCCATAAAGATATGCGGCTAGGCCGGTTGTAGAGCTGCCAGTAAACGGGTCGAGAATTTTATCTCCCTTTTTGGTGCTAGCTAGAACTACACGCTTAAGAAGTTCGATAGGCTTTTGTGTTGGATGTTTGCTAAATATTTTTTCTTCCTTTTTTGGCGTCAAGATGGCCCAAACAGAACGCATTTGCTTGCCTCTCTTATGGATGGCTTCAACAGGATCATTTTGTTTGCTGTAAACTTTGTAGTTATTTTGCCAGTCTCGCATTACTTCATAATTAAAATAGTGTTTTGCTTTTTTATCTTTTCTGGCCCAGATAAGCGTTTCATGACTGGCAGTAAAATAGCGGCAGCTTAAATTTGGAGAAGCATTCGGTTTATACCAAGCAATATCATTTAGTATGTGGTATCCGAGTCCCTGCAATGCGTGACCGCATTGATATATCGAGTGATAAGTGCCACTAACCCACAATGAACCATTCGGCTTCAGCAATTCCTTACATGCCTCTAGCCACCTTTTGTGGAATTTATAATCATCATTGAAACCTTTACTTTTATCCCATTCGCCCTTATTAACACTGACTCGACGACCCGCGTGTACAGTAAAACCACCATTTGATAATCCATATGGAGGATCGGCAAAGATCATATCGAAAGATTCCTTTCTAAATTCGGAAAGTAGTTTTAAAGAATTGCCTAAATAGAGTTTGAAGTTTGGCTTTTCGTAGTAAGACTTAATCCTCATGATCGGGTTTTATTTGGTATATTCATTTGACTATATGTAAGCCTTCTTGTCAAGGGTATTTAAATATATCAAAGTGGGATGCATCCTGAAAGAAGAAATTCTGGCCGTATTATATCAGGTTTTGCGGCAGCAAAAAATGATCGGTGATTAATGATTTGTGGCTAGTCTGTGGATTTTGGAGAGCAAAGGAGAAAAAGATTTTTACTTCTTCTTACCCTGAGATTTTCGAATGGGCCAATCCACAATAGTAATTTTCCGTCCCCGAAGTTTGACCACAACCTTTTGCCTCTCGCGCCAGCGGAGTTTGCGCATTATTTCAATCGGTAGGGTCAACCCCAAGCTTCGTCCGCCGCCCATTCTTGTTAGTTTCCTTATATTTTTTTCGCTTAATTTCCTTCTGGCCATTTTAACTACTGAGTTAACTACTGAATTAACTACTGAATTAATTCAGTAGCAACTTTCTAATCTGTCCATATTTTAGCAGAATTGGAGATTAGAGGTTATTTTTCTAGGAATTCTGGGCCAAATGGGCCGCGACTTGTGCAACATTAATTGCGTTTACTCCCCAACGTATTAGATTCCCAATTCTAATAGCTTTTTCGTAAGAAAATGACAACCGGCTACCGGATGCCTTACTCAACGCATATGATCCAATTAACAATGCCGTAACTCCTGTACTAACTATGGCAGCTGTGTAAAATTCACCACCTTCAGCATATTTGTCTGCGGCAAAGCCTATTTCCTTAAAGCCCAGGCTTGAGTGGGCATAGGTTGAAGTTACAACGTCCACTAAGTTAGCGGCAAAAAAGGAGGTCATTAACGCTTTCTCTTTCATAATAATTGGTGGTATTTTAGCACGAAATTAAATTTTGTGATGTGGATATGAAGTCAAGAGTGTCGAGAGGTCGGACCTCTAAATTGTTTCAGATAGAAATAAAATATAATATGTGTTACTATATTAACATCACTAGGGAGAAACGAACGCTTGACTACGTGTCATGTCGCAACGCCTCCCACTTTTTTTGGTTAAATTTTAAGCTTCTCTCTCTCAAATTCTATAAAAGTTTTATATTTATGAAATCGCTTCAATAAAGATGACTCTGATTTTGAATTAGGAATTACGATACGAAGTAACTTTTTCTTTTTCTCTAAGTATTCGTGCAAACAATAAAAATCGCCGTCTCCTGATACTATTACTGCTCTATCATATTTCGGATACTGAATTGTTGCCGCATGTAAAACCAGCTCTGCGTCAACATTTCCTTTAGGTTTGCCCAAATTATCCTTGACTGTTGGTTTGAATACCAATTCATAACCGTAAGATTTTAAACGCCCGTAAAGCCTTCGGTTCTGTTTGATATAGCCTATGAAAAGGAAGGCTTTTTTGACACGAAATTTATCAGCTAAATATATCCTGAATTTTTTGAAATCTAGCTTCCACCCTCTATAAATTAACCTTTTGTTCCTATAAATATTCTTACTGGTGCCGAGGTTCAAATTTTGGCTATCGATGAAGGCATATATTGCTGGTCGTTTTTTGTTTTTGGAAAGTTTCGCCATTCTGGCCGTATTTTAGCACGCTAAACACTTACGCGTAACGTGGCGAGCCACTTTCTTGAAGCTAAGCAGAGTAAAAAGATTTTTACTTCTTCTTGCCCTGAGATTTCCGAACGGGCCAATCCACGATAGTAATTTTCTTCCCCCGAAGCCGGACTACCACCTTTTGCCTCTCGCGCCAGCGAAGTTTGCGCATAATTTCAATCGGTAGGGTTAAGCCGAGGCTTCGTCCGCCGCCCATTCTTGTTAGTTTCCTTATATTTTTTTCGCTTAATTTTCTTCTGGCCATTTTAACTACTGAATTAATTCAGTAGTTAATTCAGTAGCAATTTTCTAATCTGCCTGTATTTTAGCACAGGCGAAGAATTTGGTTATTTTTTGATACTCACTTCAAGTGCGTCGGAGCCGACATCGTGTGTTGTGCTTTTATATTTCCCGCTTTCGCGCACATATTCCAGGAAGTCGCCCATGTCTTCTTTAAATATTTTTACATTATCCGCAACCACAACCGCTCCGTTTTGTAAGTTTCCTTCCGCCAGTTTTAAGTAATCCAAATAGTCTTCTTTCGCCGCATCAATGAACATAAAATCAAATGTAGCTGAAAGTGTTGGAATCAGCTCTTTTGCGTAGCCTACCTTTATTTCAACTCTATCTTCAAACCCTGCTTTTTTAATATTCTCCCGGGCAATTTCTGCATTTTCCGGATCAACTTCAATAGTGACTATTTTTGTATTTGCACCAACCGCTTCAGCCATTAGTATTGCAGAATACCCCACATACGTCCCAATCTCTAAAATCCTTTTTGGCTTTTTGTCTTTAACCACATCCACAAGGACTTTACCTTTTTTAGGTCCGACAAGCATAATATGCCCCTCTGACTCAATTTTTTCTATTACTTTTTTTGCTGCGCTACTCATATATTTATTACTTTCTACCGAGCTGGCAAGTTTTTCTTTGTCATACCCAAATTCTGCCCGTATTTTAGCACGGTTTTTAGGCTGAGGCGAAGGCGTTTAATTGAGATTTGTAGGTTTGTGTTTTAGCTCAGGAGGAAGAGAAACATTGTGGTGGTAAAGACCCATGAAAATTCTGTCGTAAACATCCGGGTCAATGCCACCAACCTCATCAACACAAGCTTCTATGTTCTTTTTCTGTTCTACTAAATACCTAGCCGCCTTTTCAACCTCTTCAGGAGAGTGTCTCCCGCGGAAAGCAATAACCCTCCAGGCTTTTTCACTGTATTGGGAGCCTTTTTTAGCAGTTTCAATCTGCTCTGGCGATAATCTTTCTCTCATATGTATATTTTAGCACGGAAAGTAAAGCTCGACCGTGGACGAATCTGACAGAAAAATCGAGGGATAATTTACAAGGCAATTGGCCGATTTTTGTGTCTAACTAATATTTAGGCCTTTTAATGGCAATGATTGTTATCTGCATCTTTCTCTGTTACTCAACTGTGTACGGGGGCAACTTATATTTCCCCTTCTCCAGCGCTTTCAAATCCCTGTCGGACAGATTAAAAGTTTCTTTCAAATATTTATCCTGCTTCTGCAAAGTAGTAGATTGAACTACTGGCTTTGAATCTTTCATATTTTTTAACTATTTAAAAAATCGGTTAGTTTTTACAGCTTTTCTCAGCAAGGCAAATGGCCGATTATTATGGCTAGTGTATCTTTCCGTTAGTGGGAAAGAGTCTTTCGAGTTTGCATTTCTCTCTATTGCTTAACCCCGGCATTGTTAAATGTATAAAAAATTGTTTCCAGTTTCTTCCGGTAGCTATCAATACTCGTTCGTCGTTTATTATTTTTATTCCTTCCCACTTATCTTCGTCTTTTGTTATTATCAGCAAATTTTCCCGCCCGTAAATGTTTCTGTAATCCAAACTATATCTTTCTTCTTCTCCGCGGTAGGATTCTATTTCCGGTTCGTAAAGCGCGGTTCCGGAAATATCCACTCCTTTCACCTTTCTGTAACTTACAAATAGGACGTTAAAAGGAAAATCATTAAGTTCAGGCCTATCCTCGATATTTAAATTGTGGGGTATAAACGCGAAACGGTTTTTATATATAAATGTTTCAGCTATCATTTATATCACCTCCCTTCTAAGTCACGAAAAAACCTCTCCCGAAAGAGAGGTCAAATCTTTGCCAACAAAAAATCGGCCAAATCTTTCCCTTCCGGGCTGGACTTGGCACCGTTTTCCTTCGACTTTACTCAGGACCGGTTGCCGGGTGGGTCATTGAGCCAGTACTCTCGCCACCACTCTTGATTTATTGCCTTACGACTACATTATACCACACCTTTTTGAGGCTGAATTTGCCAGAAGTCCTTCGGCAGGCTCAGGATTAAAATCCCTCGGCACACTCAGGATTGGTCTGCATAGAACCATTCCCAGGAAGGTTCTTCTACCTCCTTAATCTTGCTTCGATTCATTTTATAAACCCCATCCTCTAAAACTGTCTGCCAGGTACCTTCATAGTAATGATAATCTACTTCTTCGTCATTCCAGTTTTTTGTTGAAAATTTAACAAAAGCAGTATCGTCGGTATTTTCGTGGGGCTCGGAAATATAAATCTCAACGTCAAGAATATCGGTGAACCTATTTGTCCACTCCTCAAAATTCGTTTTTTCAAGGTATTTACTAGATAAAAGCGCAAATCCATCCTCCATCCTCCGTGCCTTTAAATAAGTATAAAAAGCTCTAACCGCCTCTTCCGGGGAAACCGACGGATCTACTTCGATTTTAGTGATTTCGCTGTCGGTAAATTCAGCCGATAGCCCTTCTATCCAATTGGCAGGAATAAATAAAGATAAACCCGCCAGACCAAGGGTATTCACTCCTACAACTTTACCGCATATATCCACCAGAGGGCCCCCACTCATTCCTTCAACAAGATTTATATCTGTTTGGATATAAGCGGTGCCGGCCGATTTTTGCTCTCTGAACGAGACGTACTCACCTTTTTGGATAGTTGCTTCACCGGCTAAATCTGTTCCCAAGGCGTAACCGGCAGCAATAAGCTTTTCTCTGTCGTAAAAAACAAGTGGGTCCATCATCTCAAGGACTAAATCCGGATAGTTTTCTTTCGTAAATAAAATGGCAAGGTCATAATATTGGGTACCGGTAATTGTTTCCGGTGTAGCGAAGCTGCCGTCTGAAAAGATTATTTTCGGACTCGGTTCGCCGGCAATGACGTGGAAGTTGGTAAGAACCTGATTCTCGGATATAAAAAAGCCCGACCCTTCGGAGTAGCCGCCGACTATCCTTACTACCGAATCTTTAAGTTTTTGGTCCACCCCGTATCCGCACAAGAATTTAGAGTAGTGTCCGTAGTTTGTTTGGATGTAGTCAACAATGACAAAGAGCGATGCAAAGATATAGATAACCAGTGCCGTTATAAATATCGACTTCAGAAAGTTTTTCAAACTTCTAAAAGGAAAGGTTATAGTTTCAAAAAATATTTTTATTAATGAAATTAGGGTTTTTATAAAAAACTTAATAATGTAGTAAGTTGAGTAAGTGATTGTTTTTACTGGGAAAAGATATAGGGGAAAAAGAAGCCGTTTGACGTAATTTTTGAATCTTAAATAAAGCTCGGAGATTCTTTTCTTAACGTTTCGCTTAATCCTACCCACCTTCATTCTGGCCGTATTTTAGCACGAAATTAGATTTTGTAATGTGGAGATGAAGTCAAGAGTGTCAAGAGGTCGGACCTCTACATTGCCTCACTCTTTCTGTAAGACCGTTGACAAAAAGTAAGGAGAATGTTATAAGTAAGGCATGGCAACGATAATAACCGTTACCAGTAAAGGACAAGTGACGCTTCCTAAGAAAATTCGAGAGACCCTTGGTATTAAAAAGGGAGACCGTATTATTGCCAGGACCAAGGGTAAAAAAATAACCCTCGAGCCCGCAGGACGTGGCATTCTTGATTTTGCTGGAAAACTTGGAAAGCTTAAGGTGCCGAAAGGAAAAACAGTAGATGACCTTATACATGAGGCAACCACAGAAGTCCTTAGTAAAAATGCTCTCGGGTAAGATATTTGTCGACACGAACATCTTCATATACCTTCTCTATGAAGTAGATGATAAAAAACATTCTGCGTGTATCGATTTACTTAAAAAGGCCAGGGAAGGTGAAGTAAGATTATGGACAACTGAATGGGTTATCGCTGAGCTTATATGGTTTTTACATAGAAGAAAGAAGGTTTGGAGTGAAATTGAGCTAATAGTAAATAGTATGTTGACTACTAAAGGATTGGAGATAAGAAACAAGAAGTGGCTTTTAGAGATATTGGTACCGTGCAAGAAGGTAACAGACTTTTTTGATTCTGTAAACATGTCGATTTTATTATCCGAAGGGGTGAATAGAGGCTATTCTTATGACAGGGGGCTTGATAGGTGGAGAAGCTTCAAAAGGATGGAACCGTAACTATCTTCAAGTTGTGTCTCTCTTCGTTCGCCACAAGCAAAGCTTGATTCTCGTTGACACTCGCATTCAGCGTTTAATTCCCTGCACCATTCGGTGCAGGACTAGTCCCATGCCGGATGGTATGGGGCATCCCCAAATTGTTAATTTGGGGTTTTCTTGAATGCTGATATAATTCAGACATGAAACAGCTATTTCTTACTTCCGGTGTCCATGCGGTAGCACACGATATTTCTAAAAAAGTCGACCTTTCTAAAGGCAACAAGCTTGTATTCATTGATACCGCTGCAGAGGGTGAAAAGGGAGACAAGCAGTGGCTTAAAAACGACAGGAAAGCACTTGTAGATGCTGGGTTTGAAGTTGCGGACTACTCAATCACAGGTAAATCAAAGGACGAACTAGAAACTTACCTTCCGAAATTCGACTATATTTATCTCTCGGGCGGTAATACCTCTTACCTTTTACAGCAATCACAAAAGTCGGGGTTTATTCCTGTAATAAAAGACCTGGTTCTCAAAAAAGGAAAAACATACATTGGCACCAGTGCAGGCTCAATAATTGCCGGCCCGGTGCTACCTGTTTATTTACTGGATGACAGCGAGGATATAAAACTAGATGACCCGAAAGGGTATGGTTTTGTTAATTTTACAATTTTGCCGCACTGGGGTTCTGAAGACTTCAAAAAGATGTATTTAGGGAAAAGATTAGAAACCGTATACAAGGAAGACCAAGTACCGTTACTACTTCTGACGGACAACCAATACGTTCATGTCCGAAACGACCAAGTGAAGATTGTTGATGTAAACGGTTGAAGCCCTTCTTCAAAGATTAAAAGTCAAGAAGCTCTTGAGTTACTTTCAGTGTGGTTTCAGGGTGCTCTATCGTCCCCAACCATTTTAACTGTTCTAAAATCATCCCGTCGGGTGAGGGGTTTCATACAGAGCGAAATATGGGTATAATTTGCGCAGGATGAAGGCCAAAAATTTGAAGAAAAAATACCTTGATTTTTTTAAAAGTCGGGGGCACGCAGTAATTCCTTCGGCCTCTTTGATTCCAGAGAATGATCCTTCTGTTTTGTTCATTTCGGCAGGGATGCACCCGTTGGTTCCTTATCTTTTGGGCGAGCCGCACCCGGAAGGCAAAAGGCTGACTAATTTTCAGAGGTGTCTAAGAACCGGTGATATTGATGAAGTTGGAGACGCTGCACATCATACCTTTTTCGAGATGCTGGGCAATTGGTCTTTGGGTGATTACTGGAAAAAAGAGGCGATTGAGTGGTCTTATGAATTTTTGACCAAAGAACTTTCTTTGAGTTCAAAGAGGCTTTGGATTACCTGTTTTGCAGGAGATAAAGATGCGCCTCGCGACACCGAATCAGCCGAGGTTTGGAAAAGTTTGGGAGTTCCTGACAAAAGAATATTTTTTTATGGGAAGGAGGAGAATTGGTGGGGGCCGGCAGGAGAAACCGGGCCTTGTGGGCCCGACACGGAGATGTTTTATGACACCACCGGTAGTCCACATGCAGGAAATTGTAAGCCCGGCGACAAGTGTGGTCGCTTTTTCGAAATTTGGAACGATGTTTTCATGCAATACAACAAGACTAAAGAAGGAAAGTATGAACCCCTTGAACAGAAAAATGTCGATACCGGAATGGGAGTTGATCGAACGACTGCGGTTTTATCAGGGCTCGACGACGATTATAAAGTCACCGACCTCTGGGGAAATATTCTTAAGACAATCGAGGAGTCAACGAAGTCAAAATACAAAGGTAACGAGAAAGCTCATCGAGTAATTGCCGACCATGTTCGAGCGGCCACTTTTGTGATTCAAGACGGCGTGGTGCCTTCAAACAAAGAGCGCGGTTATGTTTTAAGAAGACTAATAAGAAGGGCGATTCGATACGGACGGATTTTGGGTGTTGATAAACCATTTCTGACAGAAATTTCAAAGTCAGTTATTAAATCTTACCAAGACCAATATCCGGAACTTGAGGAAAAATCAGGCCAAATAAAAGAGGTGTTGGATGACGAGGAAAATAAGTTTTTCCACACCCTTGCCAAGGGTTTGCGCGAAATCGAAAAACTGGGAGAATTGGACGGGAAAAAGGCATTTTTTCTTTACGAAACATTTGGATTTCCCTTGGAGCTTACCGAAGAGATTGCCAGGGACAAGGGGCAAAAAATTGATATAGAGGAGTTTGAGGGGCAGTTTGAAAAACATAAAAAGAAATCTCGTAGTGCTTCTGCCGGGATGTTTAAAGGGGGGCTTGCCGATCATTCAAAGGAGGTAATTAGGCTTCATACTGCAACCCACCTTCTTCATTGGGCCCTGCGGGAAGTCTTAGGCAAAAGTGTTCACCAAGAAGGGAGTAATATTACCAAAGAGAGGTTAAGATTTGATTTTTCGCACCAACAAAAATTAACTGAAAGTGAAATTAAAAAGGTCGAGAAATTAATTAACGAAAAAATAAAAGAAGATTTACCCGTTCACAAAAGCGTTGAGGAAAAAGAAAAGGCGTTAAAGTCCGGCGCGCTGGCAAATTTTGCCGAAACTTATCCGGAAAAAGTTTCAGTTTACACCATAGGGAAAGATTTAAAGAAGAACTGGGTTAGCAAGGAGGTGTGCGGCGGGCCGCACGTAAAGACTACTTCCGAAATTGGGCGTGTTAGAATTAAAAAACAAGAAAAAATAGGAACGGACCTGATAAGAATATACGCGATTATTGAGAGCTAATAGTAGAAATTGGTTGTTTGGAAAATGGAAATTAGTAATGGAAATTGGAAACTAGAGAATGGATTGAAGCTAATTTCTACTTTCTACTTTCAATTACCAATCTCTAATTTCTAATAACTAATTTCTATGTCATTAAAGGATTTATTGCCTAATACAAAAGATAAAGAGAGTAGTGAGCACTTCTGGGCATTGGTTATCGAGCCCGGCTGGGTCCAAGCAGGGATATGGACAATAGAGAAAGATGAGGCAAGGGTTGTTTCTATGAGTCCGGCCACTGCTTGGGAGGCAGAAGAGGATTTGATAGGAGCTTCTGACACCGCCCTATCGGCCGCAGTTCAGAATTTTGACGAGGAATTGGGAGAGCCTGAAAAAACTGTTTTTGGAGTTGCTTCTTCTTGGGTTTCCGAGGGCCAGATAAAGAAAGAATACTTGGAAAAAATCAGACAGATATGCACCAAGCTTTCTTTGACGCCTTCGGGGTTCGTGGTGCTCCCGGAAGCAATCGCCAATTTTTTGAAGGCTGAAGAGGGCGCGCCGCTAAGCGCAATAGTGGTTGGCCTTGGGCCGGAAAGTATCGAGGTAGCAGTTTTTAAGCTAGGAAATTTGATAGGAACGGTAGAAGTGGCCAGAAGTGTTTCAATCTCCGACGACGTAGCCGAGGGACTTTCTCGCTTTACCCCGGGTGAAACTTTTCCTTCTAGGTTTTTAGTCTATAACGGAAAGAAGGTAGAGTTGGAGGACGCCCGGCAAGCCTTGCTTAAAACCGACTGGGAGATACTAAAGATTAAATTTTTGCACACTCCCAAAGTTGAACTCATCGACTCTGAAAAGAAAGTTTTAGCGGTTTGTCTTGCCGGAGCATCAGAACTTGCCGATGTCAACTTGATTGCCAGAGAAGGGGAAGACGAAGAAGCCGTAGAAAATTTGGTTGAGCCCAAAGAAGAAGTTTCTCCGGAAGAGCTGGGTTTTGTGATAGGCGAGGATATTGCTAAAACTAAGCCCACAAGCGAAGAGGTGAGTGTTCAAGCCCAAGTCCAAAAACAAGTTTCAAGGCCAGAAAAAGCGGACGTGCCCGAAGCCGGAGAAGTAAAAGAGGCAAAAAAAGAAAAAAAGAAATTTACTGACAGGTTCCTCTTCTTTAAAAAGATTAACCCATTTGCTATTTTAAGGGGGGTAAAAAAAGAAATTACGGCCGTTTCTAGAAAAACAGGAAGCTTTGATATTTTAGGTGCAATGACTAAAAGAATGCTTATCTTTGGGGTAATATTTTTATTTTTGGTTTTGGGTGGCGCTTTTGCTGCTTGGTGGTATTTACCGAAAGCGACGGTTGCAATATTTATTGCTCCCAAAAAGCTCGAACAGACATTGACCATTTTTGTCGACTCAAGAAACGGCAACCTGGAAGGCAAAGAAAATGTTTTGTCGGGGGAGGCTCTTGAGACAATAGTTTCTGGAGAAAAAACCAGGCAGGCTTCCGGGACAAAAACGGTCGGCGAGCGGGCCAAAGGAGTTGTCAGTATCCAAAACGGCACAGTAAATGATATCAGTTTGCCAAGCGGGACTTTTCTTGTTGGGCCAAACGACCTAAGCTTCACCACAGACTCTCAAGTTTTAATCCCGGCGGCTACTTCTCCCAGTAGTCCCGGACAAGCAGAGACAAACGTGACGGCTTCGGACATTGGGGCGGAATATAACTTGGCAAAGGATGAAAAGTTTAGTGTCGGCAATTTCGCGAAGGCAGAAGTGGATGCGACCGCTGTTTCTGATTTTAGTGGAGGAACGAGTAAGCAAATAGCGGTTGTTTCGGAAGAAGACCAAACGCAGCTTGAGAATGAGCTAGTCGACGAGCTTACTGAAAAAGCCTCCAGAGAGCTTCCCGGAAAAATTGCCGAAGGAGAGCTCTTCATTGAAGAGGCATTAAAAAGCGAGATAACAAAGCGCTCCTTTAGCCATAAGGTTGGCGATGAGACATCTAATGTAAAACTGTCTCTCACAACGGCGGTACTGGGGCTATCGGTGGAACGGGCAGATTTATTACAACTTGCAAAAGAGATACTTGAGGAGAAAGCTCCAGCCGGCTATGTATTAAGAGAGGAACAGGTGGATGTAAGTTTTAAATTTGTGGGGGAAGAAGAAGGCGTTTATGAATTGGCGGCGGTGTTCACGGCCAATTTTCTTCCTCAAGTAGATACCGAGGACATAAAGAAAAATATCGTCGGAAAGTATCCAACTATAGCTAGTGATTATTTAACGGAGATTGCCGGATTTACCCGCGCTGAAATTTCCATTGTGCCGGAGTTGCCGGGTAGACTCGGAACGTTGCCAAGGATTGGTAAAAATATTAAAATTGAAATTGCGCCTGAGAGGTAAATATGAAAAAGATGGTTCTTTGGAAAACTGCCAGTCTAGTTTCTTTGATTTTGGGATTTTTTTTATTGGCTTCGGTTGTTGTTCCCATAATTTCATACGAGAGCGCTTCTCGCGAAAAGTACCCCGATCTCTTGAGCCCTATTGTCGCAAATAAACCCGTCCCCAAGCTTGAGTCCTTTGATTATACTCGGGCGAGTAATTGGTTTATTGATGATTTGCCCACGGAAGAATTTATTTCTTCCAATATTTCTTACTATACTTTTTCTATCCCGAAGTTGGGAATAGAAAATGCCAGGGTCAATATAGGCGGAGAGGATTTGTCAAAGAGCCTTATTCAATATCCCGGAACTGCCCGCCCGGGTAAAGAAGGAAATACTGTAGTTTTTGGACACTCAATCCTTCCGCAGTTTTTTAATCCAAAAAACTACATTGCAATATTTTCTACATTGCCTGATTTGGAAAAAGGAGACGCAATAAATATCGAATATGATGGAATTTCTTATACCTATATAGTTCAGGATATGTTTGAGGTGCTACCGACGGACCTTTATGTATTGGACCAAGGACAGAATGATTCTTACCTATCAGTGATAACTTGTGTTCCTCCAGGACACCCTCTTAAGCCAAGAAGATTAGTGGTTAGAGCTAGAATTGTTCCTTTTGAAGCTTCGAGGCTTTCTCAACAGATAAATGCGGATATTAGGAATTGATTACGGAAAGAAAAAAATTGGATTATCGATAGCGACCTCTCCGATAGCTGAGCCGTATAAGGTTGTCCGTTTTAAATCAGAAGAGGAGATGTTGGAAAAACTATCAAGGGTGTCAAAGACCCTAAGGGTGGCAAAAATAGTGGTTGGGGTTTCGGAGGGGAAAATGGGAAAAGAGTCTAGAAGATTTGGCAGTAAAATTGAAGAAAAGCTCAAAATTCCGGTTGTTTTTCAGGATGAGACTTTGACAACCCGAGAGGCCCAAGAACTCTCACGAAAAGCAGGACTTAAAAGAAAAAAGAGACGCGGTTTAGAGGATGCCTATTCAGCCACACTAATCCTCCAACGTTATCTTGATAATTAGAAAATCTTTATTTTACTGTTGATACCCTTTACTGTGTTATACTTGGGCTGTCAATATGTTCAAAAATGTTATCGCGCCGATTCAGGCCTGGCTTTTGAGCCAGGGAAAGTGTGTGGCCGATGGGCGGTCACTTTCGGAGGGTAAACGTGAGAAAAGGGGCGACGGAACTTTCAAGATTACCCACTCGTGTGGAAGAATATATATGTACGACTCCAAAACAAAAAAGTATCGAAGGGCCCTTCTGGAAGAAGTCTAATCTGTTAAAATCCTAAAGAAATGAAGAAATTTCCCTTTTTCGTTTTTCTGCTAATCATTGTTGCGGTTCTTGTAGGGGTTTTAGGTGCGAGTTGGTGGAAGACCAACATAAAGGCTCCGTCACGC
This sequence comes from Patescibacteria group bacterium, assembly GCA_022562395.1. Lineage (GTDB taxonomy): Bacteria > Patescibacteriota > Microgenomatia > UBA8517 > UBA8517 > JADFPI01. The sequence goes on from JADFPI010000001.1 coordinate 14,128, forward strand.
GAAGCTTCAATTGAGAGATTTGTTATTCCCAAAGGCTATTCTGCTTCCCAAATAGGAAATAGATTGTTTGAGCAGGGATTTATTAAAAATTCTCTGGCTTTCAAGTTTTATGTACAAGTCACCGGAAAAGCGGAAAAAATTCAAGCAGGTGAATTCACCCTGAGCCAGAACTTTTCATTGATTGAGGTGGTCGAAAGATTAACGGGCGGACCGGAGGAACTTTGGATTACAATTCCGGAAGGGTTACGGCGAGAGGAGGTAGTCGAAAGAGTGATAGAAAGCCTGGAATTGGAGCCAGGAAAAGCCACCGTTTTTCGTAAGGAGTTTTTGGCTGAAACGGATGGTAAAGAGGGATTTTTATTTCCAGATACTTATCTGTTCCCCGGGGACATTGTGGCAAGTGTCGTTGTAGAAAAACTTGAAAGAACTCTAGACAATAAAATTAGCGAATTTGCGGGTGCGATCTCTTCAAGCGGATATTCTGAAAAGGAGATTATTACCCTTGCGTCGATTATTGAGAGAGAAACTAAGACTGATAAAGAAAGGCCGGTTGTTGCCGGAATACTTTTTAATAGGCTTAAAATAGGGATGGCATTGCAAGTAGATGCCACGGTTCAATACGCGGTTGCAAATGTCAAATGTCAAATGTCCCCGGCCTCGCCAAGCGAAGCGGGGCGGGTAAATGTTAAATGTGGTGACTGGTGGCCGACATTGACGAAACAAGATTTGAAGATAGATTCACCTTACAATTCGTACAAATTTACCGGCTTACCTCCCGCTCCAATTGCCAATCCCGGAGTTTCTTCAATTCGCGCCGTTATATTCCCTGAAGATAGTGATTATTTGTATTATATCCACGATTCCGGGGGCAACATTCATTATGCGAAAACGCTAGAAGAACATAATGAGAATGTAAGAAGATATTTGGGTAAGTAGTTTTTCTTCTTGACAGGGTCAAAAGTGTGTGTATAATTTCCCTAGGCGTACGCAACGGTACGCAGAACCCCCGTTTAACGGGGGAATTTTCCGTCTTTGACCGCCGAAAGTTTCATCCTAATGGCCCAAGTAAAACGCCGTAATTTTGGAAAAGAAGAAGGTAAGTTGCCTAAGCTGGACCTTTCTGCTGTTCAGATAGAATCTTGGGAAGGGTTTATAACAGAGGGGATAGCTCAGGAGATTTCCGAAATTACTCCAATAAACGACTTTACTGGAAAAAACTGGCAGCTCACCCTTGGTGAGCACATACTTGGCGAACCCTCAATTAGCCCAGGGGTTGCTTCTGAAAAAGGTCTCACTCATTCCTCCCCCCTAAAAGTTAAAACCACCCTAATAAACAAAAAAACAGGAAAGGAAGTAAGGCAGGAAGTTTTTATGGGAGATCTTCCCCAAATGACCTCTCGCGGAACATTTATAGTAAATGGGGTTGAGAGAGCCGTGATTAATCAGCTCGTGCGCTCGCCGGGAATTTATTTTTCTGGGGAACTTGATGTCTCCTCAGGCCGAATGCTTTACAAGGCAGAAGTCAGGCCCCTTCATGGTTCCTGGCTGGAGTTTGAAGTAAACAGAAACGGTGTGATGGCAGCAAGAATAGACAGAAGAAGAAAAGTTACCGCGACCATCCTTCTAAGAGCGATGGGGATTGAGACAGAAAAAGAGCTAAAGGAGGTTTTTAAAGAGGTAGATAATAATCCTCAGCACAGATATTTGGAAAGTACGCTCGAGAAAGACCCGACTGGAAATCGTGAAGAGGCCCTTTTAGAAATTTTTAGAAAGTTAAGACCGGGAGAGCCGGCGGTGCTGGAGAATGCCGAGGAGCTTTTTAATAACTTGTTCTTTGAGCCAAGGCGCTACAACCTTGGAAAAGTCGGTAGATTCAAAATTAACAAGAGGTTGGGATTGAAGCTCCCTAATGATAAATCAACTTGGGTTTTGACAAGGCAAGACATTATCGGAACAATTTCCTACCTAATAGGCCTACAAAATGGCGAAGGGAGAGTAGACGACATCGACCATTTAGCCAACAGAAGACTAAGGAGGGTTGGTGAACTGGTGGCTACTAATTCTTTCAGGATTGGTCTTTTGAGGCTGGAGAGAAGTGTCAAAGAGAAAATGAGCCTGATTTCGCCGGACGACAAGCCAATTCCGGCAAATCTAATAAACGCACGCCCCCTGATTGCTTCCTTGAACGAGTTTTTTCGCTCAAATCAGCTTTCCACAATACTTGACGATACCAACCCATTAAGTGAAATAGACAACCTAAGGCGCGTTTCTGTTTTGGGCCCGGGTGGTATCAATCGTGAGCGCGCTTCTTTTTCAATACGCGACGTAAATTCTTCTCAATACGGAAGAATAGACCCGGTCAGGTCACCGGAGGGACCTAATATTGGTCTGGTTACTTACCTTGCGCTTTATGCACGAGTTAATGAGTATGGGTTTTTGGAAACACCTTATAGGAAAGTAAAAAAGGTAAGAAAAGGGAGGAAGATAAAGGCCAAGGTAACCGATGAAATAGAATATCTTGCCGCTGATGATGAGGAGGGATATCATATAACACATTCGGGAGTAGGCACAGACGGACATGGGTATATCACCGATAGCAGAGTTGCGTTAAGGTATAAATCAGAGTTTATAGAAGGAGCCTCAGAGCTGGTTGACTATATCGATATTAGTCCACGCCAGGTGGTGGGTGCTTCTGCGTCTTTGATTCCTTTCTTGGCCCACGACGAAGGTAACCGCGCTCTTATGGGCTCGAACATGCAGTGCCAGGCTGTTCCTCTTGTAAAAACAGAATCTCCAATTGTTGGGACTGGAATGGAAGGACCAATTGCTGAAGGGATGGGAAGAGTTATTAAGGCTAGAAATGCGGGGACGGTGCAAAGCGCTGATGCAAGTCAGGTGGTCGTTAAACTTCACAAAAAGACTTCCGATTTTTCCTCAGAAGAGATTGAGGTAAAAGATTCCGGTAAACAGGAGGCATATACGATTACAAAGTTTAAGAAGACTTCGCATTCAACCTGTTATAACCAAAGGGTTTTGGTCAAAGAAGGACAGAAGATAAAAGCAGGAGATATTTTGGCAGACGGACCGGCAATGGAAGAGGGAGAACTTGCTTTGGGCCAAAACTTACTAGTTGCCTATTGTTCATTCGAAGGATACGGTTTTGAGGACGCTATTTTGATTTCGGATAGGCTGGTTAAAGAGGACCTGATGACTTCAATTCACATCGAGGAATATGAGGCAGACATTGTTGATACAAAGCTTGGGCCAGAAGAACTTACTCGCGACATTCCAAATGTGGCGGAGAGTGATTTGGTAAATCTGGCAGAGGACGGAATTGTAGTAGTCGGGGCAGAAGTTGGGCCAAACGACATCTTGGTCGGAAAAATTGCGCCCAAAGGGGAAACCGAGCTGACGGCAGAAGAGAGACTTTTGAGGGCAATTTTTGGCGAAAAGGCGCGTGAAGTTCGCGATACGTCTTTGCGTGTCCCCCATGGCCAAAAGGGAATTGTTGTCGACGTTCAAATACTAGACCGGGAAAAGGGAGACGAGCTTGGCCCGGGTGTTCTTAAAAGAGTAATAGTGCGTGTTGCCCAGATGAGGAAAATAACGGTAGGAGACAAGGTTGCAGGAAGACATGGAAACAAGGGGGTTATTGCCAAAATTATGCCGGTTGCCGACATGCCACATCTTGAAGACGGAACGCCAATTGACGTTATTATCTCCCCCCTGTCAGTTCTTGCTCGAATGAATTTAGGTCAGCTTTTAGAGTGTCACCTTGGTTGGGCCTTAAGCAAAAGGGGCGAGCGTGCCCAAGTTCCTGTGTTTGAGAAAGTGACCGAGGACATAATCACAAAAGAGCTAAAGGATTCTGGCCTTCCTGTTTCCGGAAAGGCCCAGCTTTATGATGGAAGAACGGGTGAGGCATTTAAAGAAGATACCGTTGTCGGAATTGGCTACATAATGAAGCTGATACATATGGTTGAGGATAAAACTCACGCTCGTTCTACCGGACCATATTCTTTGGTCACCCAACAGCCATTGGGTGGAAAGGCCCAGATGGGGGGACAGCGTTTAGGAGAAATGGAGGTTTGGGCTCTTGAGGCTCACAGAGCTGCTTACACGTTGCAAGAGATGTTAACTATTAAAAGTGACGATGTGCTTGGTCGAGATAGAGCCTTTGAGGCGATTGTCAAAGGAGTTGAAATTCCCGAAGCAACGGTACCTGAGAGCTTTAAAGTTTTAGTTCGTGAACTTAACTCCCTGGGTCTTTCTATTGAAGCAAAGGGGACAGTAGCCGTTAAAGAGGAGGAAAAACCAAAGGACGATGAAGCAGAAAAACTTGCTCAAGCATCGGGGGCCAAAAATTAAGGTAACCGATGAGTTGTTGATGCCGACTGGACCGATGGAAATAGAGGAGGCCAAAGCTTAAACTCGAAGCACGAAAGATATCAGAAATTGGCTGTTAGAAATATGAATTTAGGATTTTAAAACTATGGAGCCTTTAACAAACGTCAGAAATCTAAGTGACTTTAAGAGTTTGGTTATTCGTCTTGCATCACCCGAGGAGATAAGGGAATGGTCGAGGGGTGAGGTTACCAAGCCCGAAACGATAAATTACAGAACCTTAAAGCCTGAAAAGGACGGACTTTTTGACGAGCGCATTTTCGGACCAACAAAAGATTGGGAGTGCTACTGTGGAAAATATAAAAGAATTCGCTTCAAGGGAGTTGTTTGTGACAAGTGTGGAGTCGAGGTTACTCAAAGCAGAGTTAGAAGGGAGAGAATGGGACATATAAACCTTGCTTCTCCTGTGGTGCACGTTTGGTTTTTTAAGGGCGCCCCTTCAAAGATCTCTCTCCTTTTAGGGGTTCCGCCCCGTGCAGTTGAGCAGGTAATTTATTTTGCCAAATATTTAATCACAAAAGTAGACGATAAAAAGAGGAAAGAGGCGATGGGAGCATTAGAAAAAGTAAGAAGCGAGCGCGAGAATGAAATCAAGGGCACATTTAAGGAGCGAAGGAAGCTTCTTGCCAAAGAAGTAAAAGAAGCTAAAGAGAAAGTTAGGAAAAAGATTAAAGATAAAGAACAGGCAACTCTTGCTGTTAACGAAATAGATTTGGACGACAGGAAGAAAGAAACAGCCCTTTTAGAAGAAGAGAAGCAGGTTCAAGAGCAAACGGACAAACTTTTTAGTAATTTAGCCTCTCTGGCTAGAAGCATTAAGCCCCTGAGTATTCTAAGCGAAGAGGAGTACGACCAACTGGAGAATTACTCAGCCGCCGATTTTATGGAAGTTAAGATGGGTGCCGAGGCTGTTCTTTCGGCAATTGAAAAAATTAATTTAGAGGAGCTTGTCGCCAATCTTCGAGAAGAAATTGAAGGATTAAGAGGAAAGGGAGCTCGTTATGTAAAGCTGGTCAAAAGACTTAAGCTGGCGGATGGCCTGCGGCGGGCAAAGATAGACGCCTCCTGGGTTGTTCTTAAAGTATTGCCGGTACTGCCCCCGGACCTTCGCCCAATGGTTCAGCTTTCTGGAGGCCGATTTGCCACCAGCGATTTAAACGATTTATACCGAAGGGTAATTAATAGGAATAACAGGTTAAAACACTTGATTGAATTGGGAGCACCCGAGATTATTTTGAGAAACGAAAAGAGAATGCTCCAGGAATCGGTGGATTCTCTGATAGACGCGTCTCAAAGGAAGGCCACCAGAAGGGGAAGGGGAAGGCAAGTTTTGCGCTCACTTTCCGATATGTTAAAGGGCAAGCAAGGTCGCTTTCGTCAGAACTTATTGGGAAAAAGGGTCGATTATTCGGGCCGTTCAGTCATTATAGTTGGTCCTGAACTAAAGCTTTCAGAGTGTGGATTGCCCAAGGAAATGGCCCTTGAGATGTTTAAGCCTTTTGTTCTTCGCGAGATGATTGCAAGGGGTCTTGCACCTAACGTTAAAAGCGCAAAAAACATGCTTGAAAGAAGACCCCCTGAAGTTTTTGATATTTTGGAAGAAATTACCGAAAATCACCCAGTTCTACTGAACCGCGCGCCAACTCTTCACAAGCTAAGCATCCAGGCATTTTACCCCGTATTGATTGAGGGTAGCGCAATTAGGCTTCACCCGGCGGTTTGCTCCGGTTTTAATGCGGACTTTGACGGAGACCAGATGGCTGTTCATGTTCCTCTTTCCAGAAGGGCAATCGAGGAGGCCAAAGAGCTTATGCTTCCTGACAAAAACCTTCTTAGGCCAGCTGATGGTTCTCCGATAACAACTCCTGCCAGCAAAGAAATGGCATTAGGAGTCTATTATTTGACAAGTATTGACCCAAGGCTAAAGGAAAATGACTCCATATTTTCAGATGAACAAGAAGCAATTTTTTCTCATCAGGTGGGGAAGATTGAGCTGAGACAAAAGATGGTAGTTAGGATAAAAGGAAAGCTTATTACTACCACAATTGGGCGGATTATGTTCAACGAGGTGTTGCCGGCGAACTTTGACTACGTAAACGAAGCCGTTACCTCAACGGTGATAAAAGAGCTTTTCTCAAAAGCTTATGCTGGCGTTGAAGGTGAAAAGGTTGTCGAAATGGTGGACGCGATTAAAACCCTCGGGTTTTATGGAGGGACAATCTCGGGCCTTTCGTTTGGAGTTCTGGACATAAAGATTCTACCGGAGAAGGAAGAAATGCTTGAAGAAGCAGAGAAAAAAGTAACCGAAATTGAGAAGAATTACTCCCAGGGACTGATAACGATAGAGGAAAAAAGGCGTTTAGCTCAGGAGGTTTGGATAAACGTTACAGAGGATTTGGCCGAAAAAACGTGGGAATCCTTTGAACCTACAAGCCCAATACGTGTTGTCATTGACGCGAAGGTTGGTCGTGCCTCGCGCGACCAAGTAAAACAGCTTGCCGCAATTAGAGGTTTGGTTGTTGACCCCTTGGGAAAAATTGTAGAGTTGCCGATAAAAAGTAACTTTCGTGAGGGGCTATCTGTCTTTGAGTACGTAACTTCATCGCGTGGTTCAAGAAAAGGATTGACTGATACGGCTATAAAAACAGCAGACGCCGGATATTTGACCAGAAGACTGGTAGATGTTGCCCATGATGCGATAGTTAGGCTCGAAGATTGCGGCACAAATGAGGCAATTGTTATAACGAGGAATACCCGTCCCAAGTCCTTTACCTCAAGGATTAGGGGAAGAATTGCCGCCGAAGATGTGCTGGTTCCAAAAGCAAAAAAGAAGTTGGTATTAAAAGGTGAATTAATAAGCGAAGAGAAAGCTGAACAAATCGACAAAAAGGAGGTTGAAAAGGTTTCGATACGCTCCCCTCTTACCTGTGGGGCAAGATACGGAATTTGTGTAGCCTGTTATGGATGGGATTTATCCGACAAGAAGATGGTTAACGTAGGCACGCCTGTTGGAGTTATTGCAGCCCAGTCGATTGGAGAGCCGGGAACCCAGTTGACACTTAGAACAAAACACGCGGCTGGGGCGGTTGGAGTCGACGTTACCCAGGGGTTACCCCGGGTGGAGGAGCTTTTTGAGGCCAGAACTCCCAAGATTCTCTCTCATCTTTCCGAGATTCCCGGAAAAGTAAAAGTAACAGAAACAGAGGCAGGTTGGAAAGTGAAGGTGACAAACTCCCAAACAAAGCCCGTCGAGGAGAGAGAGTATCTTATACCAAAAACTCAAGAAGTGACGGTAGAGGATAAGCAGTTAATTAGTGCCGGGACTCAACTTGCATCAGGCTCCCTAGATATAAAAGAGGTTTTATCACTAAAGGGGCTGAGAGAAGCACAGGAGTATTTGGTTAATGAGGTTCAAAAAGTTTATGAGAGTCAAGGTATCCCAATAGACGACAGGCACTTTGAGGTAATTATCAGAAAAATGAGTGATGAGGTAAGAATTGTAACTCCGGGTGATACCCCACTTTTGCCAGGAGAGCTAGTTGATAAAGCCTTGTTCGAAGAAGAGAACGAAAAGGTTCTAGCTGCAGGTGGTGAACCAGCCTCAGCTCAGCAGATAGTGCTCGGTATTACAAGAAGGGCACTTTATACGGCAAGCTGGCTGTCGGCTGCTTCATTTGAACAAACTACTGACGTTTTGACAGAGGCAGCTCTTCTTGCAAGAGAAGATAGGCTTTTAGGTCTTAAGGAAAATGTGATTATTGGAAGACTAATACCAGTTACTCCGGAGCGTGCTGTCTTGCAGCAAGGTCTGAAGTCATAGTAAAATACGAGCTTGTAAGTCAAAATTCAAAATATTGAATTATAATTTAAGTTTTGAGTTTTTACGTTTTAAGTTAATTATCATGCCTACTGTATCACAATTAGTAAGACATGGCAGGAAAAAGCCAGTAAAAAAGGTGAAAAAAGCTGCCTTGAGGCGCTGGTTTTCTGCAAAAGACAGAAAGTTTGGAGAATACACCTCTCCCTTTAAGCGGGGGGTGGTACTTTCCGTAAGAACGATGACTCCCAAAAAGCCGAATTCTGCACTAAGAAAAGTAGCCCGAGTGAGACTTTCCAACAAACAAGAGGTAACGGTTTATATTCCCGGAGAAGGACACGAGTTGGCCGAGCACTCCATTGTTCTTGTTCGCGGAGGAAGAGTCAAAGATTTACCGGGGGTGAAGTATCAGGTAGTCCGTGGAACATACGACACCGCGGGTGTTGTAGGAAGAAAGACCTCAAGAAGCCGTTACGGGACGAAGAAAGGTGGGGTTATAGCTCCCGCTTCCACGCCAACTGAAGTAGAAAAATCTGATGAGACACCCGAAACTAAATCAACCACGACCTAATTAACAGATTAACATTTATTTATGCCAAGAAGAGGATCAGTTAGAAAAAGAAAAGAAAGCGGCGACCCAATTTACAAAAACAGGCTGGTCGCCAAACTTATAAATAGAAGTATGCGCGACGGTAAAAAAAGCGTCATCCAGAAACAAGTCTACAAGGCGCTTGATTTGGTTAAGGAAAAGGAAAAAGACGACCCGATAAAAATTTTTTCCCGGGCGCTTGATAATATCAAGCCAACGATGGAGGTTAGACCGAGGCGAGTCGGAGGAGCCGCTTATCAAGTTCCAATGCCTGTAAGAGGCTCAAGGCGCGAATCTCTGGCAATCCGTTGGCTCATTTTTGCAGCTCGTGCCCTGCCAAATTCTGAATATCACACGTATGCTGAAAAGTTAGCCTTCGAGATTATGGAGGCTGCAAAAAAGGAAGGCGGGGCAGTTAAAAGGCGCCGAGATATGGAGCGTATGGCAGAGGCCAATAGAGCGTTTGCTCACTTTCGCTGGTAAGGCTCAAATGCTCTTTTTTGGTCCTTCCTCTATTTCCACATCGCCCGATATCTCAACTTTCTTGAAGTGTTGGCCGTAGTGGGTACAATCTTTTGTTTGGCAGACGTGCGCCCCTGCGTCGTGCTCCTCTTGGCTTACCTCTGCCTTACAAGTACCCGCACAAACGTACTTGACTTTCTTTTCTTCCAAAAAATTCACCTCCTTAACTTGATAGAAATTATACCAGACTATCCGCAAGCGCCTGTATTCTCGCCCACTTCAGGTCGTAAGCGTGTGTTGATTTAATACTTATTGACTGGTAAAATCCTTCAAGGAAGCGAGAGGCCGCGTACCATGCGGTTACACGGTAAGCTTCCGTGTTTTTTTTGTTAAGATAAGAAAGTTAATTAACTTAAATACAATGCCTGCACAACAACATAAGAAAAAATCGGCCATGGTTATGACGACCACCAAGGACCGTGATGTCCCCATGGAGTTAATCCGAAATATTGGGATTATTGCCCATATTGATGCAGGAAAAACAACCACCACCGAGCGGATTCTTTTTGAAACCGGAAAAACTTACAAGCTCGGCTCGGTTGACGAAGGAACGACGGTAACTGATTGGATGGAGCAGGAGCGAGAGCGAGGAATTACCATAGTATCGGCCGCGATTACTACTTTTTGGGAGCTTAAAAAGGGTGGGGTAGTAAATAAAGGTCGTTATCGAGTAAATATTATTGATACTCCAGGACACATTGATTTTACGGCCGAGGTTGAGAGAAGTTTAAGGGTTTTAGATGGAGCCATCATGGTTTTTGACGGACGTACCGGAGTAGAAAGTCAGTCCGAAACCGTTTGGAGGCAGGCCGACCGCTACGGTGTTCCTCGTATGTGTATTTTAAATAAACTGAATCTTATTGGCGCAGACTTCGAAGGAAGTATTGCTTCAATTAAAGAGAGATTGGGCGCAAACGCGGCCCCAATTCAAGTCCCAATAGGCTTGGAACATGGTCTTCGCGGGGTTGTCGACTTAGTAACCATGAAAGCCTACACCTACAAAGGGATTGAGGATAATAAATTACGCGAAGTTGAAATTCCCCAAGAAGTTATGGCGACTTCAAAAAAATACCGACAAGAGCTAATTGAAAAAGCGTCTGAGTACGACGATGTTGCCCTGGCGAAATATTTAGAAGGGAAGGAGCCGACAGAGATTGAACTTAAGCGGGCGATAAGAGTAGGGGTAATATCGGGTAAATTCTTCCCAGTTTTAGGTGGAGATAATCGGACCGTCTTTGTTCAACTTTTACTCGACGCCGTAGTAGAGTATCTTCCGTCGCCCATTGATTTACCGGCAGCAGAAGGTGAAAATCCAAAAACCGGCAAGAAGGAGACTCGTGAGCCTAAAAACGACGCCCCTTTTTCGGCACTATCTTTTAAGGTTGTTACCGACCCGCATGTCGGACGACTCGTTTATTTAAGAATTTATTCTGGCAAGCTCAAATCCGGAGAGAAGGTTTACAATGCAACGAAACAAAGAACCGAAAGAGTCGGGAAACTTGTACTTCTCCACGCCGACCAGAGAGAGCTACTCGACGAGGCATATGCAGGAGAGATAGTTGCCGCCGTTGGAATAAAGGACACGACAACAGGCGATACTGTTTGCGACATTAACTACCCGATTTTATTCGAGTCGATTAGATTTCCTGAGCCGGTTATCTCTTTGGCGATAGAGCCGGCTACCAAAGCAGACCAAGAGAAAATGGGCCTAGCCTTGAAGAAACTCTCTGACGAGGATCCGACCTTTAAGATTAAGTCGGACCAAGAAACAGGACAAACTATAATCTCCGGAATGGGAGAACTGCAGCTCGAGATTTTGGTCGACAGGATGAAGCGAGAGTTTGGTGTTACGGCAAGAACTGGAAAGCCCCAAGTAGCCTACAAAGAAACAATTAAAAAGATATCAACCGGTGAGGGTAAGTATATCAGACAAACCGGAGGCAGAGGACAGTACGGCCATTGTTTTTTAAGAATTGAGCCTTTGGGCCGTGGAGAAGGATACAAGTTTGAATCAGAAATTAAAGGTGCAGCAATTCCATCTGAGTTTATTCCCTCGATTGAAAAAGGAGTCCGCGGAAAGATGGAAAAGGGTATTTTGGCGGGATATCCGATGACGGATATGAAAGTTATTGTTTATAACGGAACATTTCATGAAGTTGACTCCTCCGACATTGCCTTCAAAATCGCCGGCTCGCTTGCATTAAGTGAGGCTGCCAAGGGAGCGGACATGGTTCTTTTGGAGCCAATCATGAAGGTTGAGGCGACCACGCCGGAGGAGTTCATGGGAGATATTATCGGAAACCTATCAGCAAAAAGAGCCCAAATCCAGGGCACAGAAAAGAAAGGTAATTTGATTATAATTTTAGCCCTTGCGCCTTTGGCCGAACTTGCCGGTTACGCTACTAAAATTCGCTCAATTTCCCAGGGAAGAGCCTCTTTCTATATGGAGCCTAGTCACTACGAGGAAGTGCCTAGTAACATCGCCGAAAAATTAATAGAAAGTAAAGGTGACGATAGAAATTAAGTTTTGCTTATTGACAGTTTAATTCGTGCCTAGATATAATACGAACATACCGCGTCTGGCGCGGTTTAGTTTGTGATTAGGTATTGTTAAGTAATATAATAAAAATATGGCAGCTGATACAAAGAAACAAAAATTTGAAAGAACCAAGCCGCACGTAAACGTTGGAACAATTGGCCACGTTGACCACGGAAAAACTACTTTAACAGCGGCGATAACTCGCGTTTTGTCCAAGCAACCAGGCAATAATACTAAATCTCTGGACTTTTATGAGATAGACAATGCTCCGGAGGAGAAGGAGCGTGGAGTAACTATTAATATTGCCCACGTTGAGTACGAAACAGATAAGCGTCACTACGCCCATATTGATGCTCCGGGCCACGCCGACTACATAAAAAACATGATTACCGGTGCCGCCCAGATGGACGGCGCAATTTTGGTAATCTCAGCTGCAGATGGGCCAATGCCCCAAACTCGTGAGCACGTAATTTTAGCCCGCCAAGTTAACGTACCGGCTCTTCTTGTTTTTTTAAATAAAATCGATACAGTAGACGATCCTGAAATAATCGACCTGGTGGAGGCTGATGTTCGAGACCTTCTTAAAAAATACGAATTTCCAGGTGACGAGACCCCAATTATAAGAGGTTCTGCTCTTAAAGCTTACGAGGGTGATCCTGAAGCCGAAAAGCAAATTTTGGAACTTATGAAGGCCGTCGATGAATTTATTCCTGATCCTAAAAGGGATACGGAAAAGCCTTTTCTGATGCCTATTGAGGACGTTTTCTCAATTAAAGGCAGAGGAACAGTCGTAACCGGTAGGGTTGAGAGAGGGAGGCTTAAAATAAACGAAGAGGTAGAGATAATAGGTTTGAAAGAAACGCAAAAAAAGGTTGTTACCGGGCTTGAGATGTTTAGAAAGACTATGGACGAAACTGAAGCGGGTGACAATGTGGGAGTTTTGCTTCGCGGAGTTGAGAAAAAAGATGTTGAACGCGGACAAGTATTGGCAAAGCCGGGCAGCGTTAAGCCACACACAGAATTTGATGCGGAAGTTTACATTTTGTCCAAGGAAGAGGGTGGTCGTCACACACCATTCTTCACAGGCTATAAGCCCCAGTTTTATATAAGAACAGCCGATGTGACAGGAGAAGCTACTTTGCCTAAGGGTATTGAGATGGTTATGCCGGGAGACAATGCCAAGATGGCTGTCAAGCTAATTCAGCCTGTGGCAGTGGAGGAAAGTTTACGTTTTGCTGTTCGTGAAGGTGGAAAGACGGTTGGAGCTGGGGTTATAACAAAAATAAAAGCTTAAATATTTAATTTACACCCTAATTTGGGGAAAGTTGCACTTTAAGGGAATATGCCGCAAGGACGTCTTCGAATAAAGCTAAAATCTTATGACCACCGCGTCATAGACGAGGCGGCGGCTAAGATATTGGATACAGCAATTGCAACCGGTGCAAAAATTGTTGGTCCGGTTCCCCTTCCCACTAAGCGCACCGTCATTCCTGTTCAAAAATCTCCCTTTACAGACAAAGACGCTCGAGAGCATTTTGAGATTTTGGTTCACAAGAGGCTAATTGATCTCATTGACCCTTCCGAGCGAACAATAGATTCCCTCTCGAACCTCGACCTCCCGGCAGGTGTCTCGATTGAGATAAAAATGTAAAATCTTGCCCCTTTGTGCTTCATTTGGTATACTTTGCCTAACGTGGAGTGGTTCGTCGTAAATAGCCACGATTAGTTTTTTAGGATGTGCCAATTCGAGGCGCCTCCGGCGCCTTTTTTTGTGCTCGGATTTTCTAAGCACAACCATGGAGAGAGCGAAGCGAACGACAGGGTCTTTGTAATCGCCGAGATTCTATCGCTACGCTCCAGAATATTATGCTAAATACACTTTTAGGAACAAAGGGACAAATGGGACAAGCCTTCATCGAAGGCGATAGAATTCCTGTTACAAAAATATCTGCGGGACCCTGTGTTGTTACCCAAATTAAAAAGGAGGGAAAGGATGGATATTGGGCAGTGCAACTTGGATATGGAGCGAAGAAGATTGGCAAGGTTACCAAGCCAATGCAAGGACACCTGAAAGGCGCCACTGAAGGAAAAATGGCGCCTCGTTTTTTGCGCGAGGCCAGGTTAAGCGAAAAGCCGGAATTTAAAGTCGGAGACAAGGTAGAAGTCTCCGATATTTTTTCTGTCGGAGACAAGGTCGCCGTAACCGGAGTTTCCAAGGGCAAGGGCTTTGCGGGGGTAGTAAAGCGTTGGGGTTTTAAAGGAGGCCCTAAAACTCACGGGCAATCTGACCGTCCGAGGTCAGCTGGCTCTATTGGCCAAGGGACAACTCCAGGTCGAGTATGGAAGGGCAAAAAAATGCCTGGCCGAATGGGTAATCTAAGGAAAACTATTAGCGGCTTGCAAATTACCTCTATTGACCTTGAAACAGGCGAGATTTCTGTTTCGGGCCCCGTACCCGGAACCTACGGCAGCTTATTGGTTATTAAAAAACTTTCTTCCGGGAAACTTGAGGAGCTTCTTAAAGGAACACAAAAGAGGGTTGTAGAAGGCAAAGAGGAAGAAGGTGTTGGGGAAGAAGGAGAGCTTAAAGAAGAAAAGAAGGAAAGAGAGAACGAAGGAGAGAAAGGAGTAAAAAATGATTAGAGTAAATTTGTACACCGCGAAAGGTATAAAAAAATCTAGTATTAACTTGCCAAAGAAGTTTAGCGAGAAAGAGAATTTTGTCCTTTTGGCTCAAGCTCTTAGAGTATATGAAGCCAGAAAGCACCCGGGCTTATCCAAAGTAAAATCCAGGGGTGAGGTTTCTTTGACAACTAGAAAATTGTACCGCCAAAAAGGTACCGGTCGAGCTAGGCACGGTGCGCGCTCAGCCCCAATTTTTGTAGGCGGTGGTGTTGCCCACGGGCCAAAAGGGGTCAAAAGAGAACTTTCTCTTCCAAAAAAAATGCGCCAAAAAGCGCTCAATATTGCGCTAAGCCTGAAAGCCCAAAATGGCGAGGTCGTTGCGGTGAGCGGACTCGATACTTTGAAAAAGACAAAAGAGGCTAAAAAACTGATCGATAGCCTGCTTGCCAAAGAAAAAAAAGAAGGGAAAAAGACAACCTTTGTCTTGTCAGAAGCAAGTAAAAACGCGTCCTTGGCGCTAAGGAATATCAAGGGTGTTGCGATAGTTGATTTTAAAAGCCTCAACGCTTACCAGGTTTATTTTGGCGGAGTTTTAGTGGTTGATAAAAAAGCAATCGCAAAAACACAAAAAGGCAAACACAGAAACTCAAAACGGACGCAAGGATACAAAAACCCTTAGTGCTTTAGTGTGAATTTGGTGATTTAGTGATATGAAATTGTTACCGCTACTGACAGAAAAAAGCTTAAATGAAGCCAAGAAAGGCAACTATACTTTTTGGGTAGATATGGGTATGAATAAGGCCCAAATCAAAAAAGCCGTAGAAGAAATTTTTGGCGTAAACGTTGGTCGGGTGCGGACAATGAATTATAAAGGACGACGCGAAAAAGATTCTAAAGGGAGAATTCGTAGGATTTCTCCAAGAAAAAAAGCAATGGTGACCGTTGGCGAAAAAGAAAAAATCGATTTGTTTGAGACAGAAACTAAAAAGAAAAAATAAGCGAAGCTTGCGACTACGTTTACAGCAACGCTGTACGGCTTCGTTGTAAAGCAAAGCTTGTTTTTCGTAAACTCAAAATGAAAAGTTTGACGACAATTTTACCTAAAAAAGCAGGCCGTTCTGGCGGCAAGATTACCGTTCGGCACAGAGGAGGTAGGAGAAAGAGAAGGTTGAGAGAAGTTGACTTTAAAAGAGGCAAGAGAGACGTTTGGGGAAGGGTTGAGCAGATTGAGTATTCGCCAAATAGAAATGCAGAGCTTGCTCTGATTCTTTATGAAGACGGTGAGCGACGCTACATCTTGGCACCGGACACTCTAAAATTAGGACAAAAAATTATTGCTTCTGAAAAAGCGCCGCTAGAAATTGGCAACGCCTTACCTCTTTCCAAAATACCGGTAGGTACAACAGTTCATAATATCGAAATAATGCCGGGTAAGGGAGGCCAGATTGTTAAGAGTGCAGGGGCAGCAGCAGTTATAAAAAGCAAAGAAGACGGATTTGTGGTCGTTCGTTTGCCTTCGAGCGAACTAAGGAGGTTTAGGCCTGAGTGTTTTGTAACCCTTGGTCAAGTGGGAAGAGTTGAGGCAAGAACACAAAAACTGGGAAAAGCCGGTAGAAAAAGAAGAATGGGTATTAGGCCCACGGTTCGTGGAGTAGCAATGCATCCGGGAGCTCATCCTCACGGAGGAGGAGAGGGAAGAAGTGGAGTTGGCCTTAAATATCCTAAAACAGTTTATGGTAAACCTGCCGTAGGAAAAACTAGGAAGAAAGGCAAATACTCTGATAAGTTAGTTGTTAAAGCAAGAAAGAAAGGCCCACATGTGGGATAAGCCTGAGCTAAGCTCATGAAATTCCAAATTCCAAATGGCAAATTCCAAATGGTTCGACAAGCTCACCATCCTGAGCAAAGTCGAAGGACAAATTCAAATAACCAAAGTCCAAAATTACAAATCAATATATTTGAGACAGTAAAAAGAGAATGAGTAGAAGCAGCAAAAAAGGTCCCTATGTTGACGAGCGCCTTCTAAAGAGGGTAAAAGCAGGTATGGGAGAAAAAGGCAAGCCGATAAAGACTTGGGCGAGAAATAGCCAGATCCCACCGGAGTTTGTAGGAAAATATTTTGCCGTCCACAACGGCAAAATATTCATTGAGGTTTTTGTTACCGAGGACATGGTTGGTCACAGACTGGGGGAATTTGCGCCGACTAGGACGTTTCGTGGACACGGACAAGTGGTCAAAAGGATAATCGAAAAGACATAAGGAGGAAATAAGAACCTGCGCTGCGCGCAGAGCCTTGTTTCCATACCGCGTATGGAAATAAAAGCGATACAGAAGTTTGTTAGAATGTCGCCTAGAAAACTAAGGCTAGTGGCTTCTTTAGTTAATAAATTGCCGCCGACAAAGGCAGTTGAAACACTACCCCACACGGGTAAAAGAGCAGCCGAGCCTCTTGCCAAAGTCATTCAGTCGGCTATATCAAATGCCAAAAATAAAGGTGTTTCAGAGAGCGATTTAGTTTTTAAGGAAATTCAAATAAACGATGGACCGAGACTGAAAAGGGGAAGGCCGGTCGGGCATGGACGTTTCCATCCCTACAAGAAAAGAATGAGCCATATCCGTGTTGTCTTAATGACTAAAGAGCCCGAAGCGATAAAGGAAGCCAGAAAGAAAATTGAAAAGAAGGCAGAAATAGAGAAAGAAAAGGAAAAAATAGAGTTAAAGTCAAAATCAGAACCCAAGAAACCTAAAAAAGGAGTTAAAATTTTGAAAAAGTTGGCCGGCAAGATTACAAAAAGAAAGGAGGAAAACTAGACGCTAAACACTAAGCGCTAGACCCTAGTTAATATGGGACAAAAAGTAAATCCAGTAGGTTTTAGAGTAGGGATATTCCTTCCTTGGAAGTCACGTTGGTTTGCAGACGACGGGTCTTACAAAGATTTGCTTTTAGAAGATATTAAGATTCGAAAAGCGCTTATGCAAAAACTGAAACTTGCTGGAATAACCGACGTAGAAATCGAGAGACTGCCAAAAAATATGGCCATAACGATGACCGTTTCCAGACCGGGAGTAGTGATTGGCAGAGGTGGAAGTGGAATCGAGGATGTTAAAAAGTTTGTTTTGGACATTATTCAAAAAACGCGCGGTTTAAAACAAAAGGAACTGAAGGATTTAAAAATAGACTTAAGGGTAAATGAGCTGAAAAACCCCGAGCTTTCGGCTCAGCTTGTGGCGGTAAGAATTGCATCAGAGTTTGAGCGCAGACTCCCCCACAGAAGAGTAATTGCCTGGGCAATAGAGCGAGTTATGCAGGCAGGAGCAAAGGGAATTAAAGTGGTTTTGTCCGGAAGAATTGCCGGCGCAGAAATTGCAAGAACAGAAAAATATCACAAAGGTTCTGTCCCAACTCAGGTTTTAAGAGCAGAGATCGATTATGCACAAGTTCCGGCTCTTCTTAAAAGAGGATACGTGGGTATTAAAGTTTGGATACACAAGGAGAAAGAGTAAAAGACCATGTTACAGCCAAAAAAGCAAAAGTATAGAAAATCATTTCGCGGAAGAAGAAAGGGCAGGTCACATCGAGGAGCCACTGTGGCGTTTGGAGAATACGGATTAAAGGCATTAGGACGTGGTTGGCTCACCGGAGCACAAATAGAAGCTGCGCGCCGGGCGATAACCAGAAGTATAAAAAGGGGCGGGAAGGTTTGGATAAGAGTTTTTCCGGATAAGCCTGTTACGGCAAGGCCGTCTGGACAGAGAATGGGAGGAGGAAAAGGCGAAGTAGAAAAGTTTGTATTTACAGTGACTCCCGGACGCGTGCTGTTTGAAATTGCAGGAGTCGCCGAAGAATTGGTCAAGGAGGCTTTTGGGAAGGCTGCTACAAAGCTTCCCTTCAAAACAAAAATTGTTAGTAGAGAAGGTTAGTCTATGAAAAAAAACGATTTAAATTCATTAAGGGCGAAAACTGTTGCCGAGCTTAGAAAAGAGGCAGCCAAGAGGCAAGTCGAGTTATCGAGCTTTTATGCCAAGATAAAAGCAGGGCAGGAGAAAAATTTGAAAAGGGCTAAAAACGCAAGACGCGACCTCGCCCAGATATTGACATTGATTCGCCAAAAAGAATTATTAGAACAAAGGGCAGAGAACAAAGAACACAGGAAGAGAGAGGAGACTGAAAAGAGCCCATGAAAGTTTTTATCGGTAAAGTAGTCAGTAAAAAGATGGATAAAACAGCCACCGTAATGGTTGAAAGAGTGGTTGTGCACCCAATTTATCTCAAAAGATACAAAAGAACTAAAAAATATCAGATACACGATGAATTAGGGACAAATGTTGGAGACAAAGTTAAGTTTTCTGCTAGTAAACCTTACAGCAAATTAAAAAGGTGGAAGATAGTTGAGATAGTAAAGGTCGATAAGAAACTGACTAAAAGTGGGAAGAAAAGGAGCAAAAAGTGATTCAACTAAGAAGTGTGCTAAAGCCAGCAGATAACTCAGGAGCAAAAAAGCTTTTGGTCATCGGTATTTCTACTAAGATCGGCAAGAAAGCAAGTATTGGAGACGTTGTCACTTGTGTAGTACGTGGGTCAGACCCCGCGGGAGTGGTAGAGAACAAAGAAAAAGTAAAGGCTCTAATTGTTAGAACAAAAAAGGAAATTAGACGCAAGGATGGTAGTTATGTAAGATTTGACGACAACGCGGCAGTTGTTATTAATAAACAGGGCTTGCCGCGCGGGACCAGGATTCTTGGGCCGGTGGCTAGGGAAGTCAAAGAGGCTGGTTATAACAAAATTGCGTCGCTTGCTCGTGAAGTTGTTTAAAAAATATGCACAAATTTAAAGTTGGCGATACGGTAAAAGTAACCTTGGGCAAAGACAGGGATCGTGAAGGAAAGATTGAAAAAATTTTTCCCCAAAAAGACTCGGTTTTAATTCATGGAATCAATATTTATAAAAAGCATGTAAAAGGAATTCAAGGCAAAAAGGGAGGAATTTATGATATACCAAGACCTTTATCTTTTGCCAAGATTACCCTTGTTTGTCCAAAGTGTAAAAAGGCAACAAGAGTAGGTTTTAGGATGACGGGTAAAGAAAAGTCAAGAGTTTGTAAAAAATGCGGAAGAGAAATTGATACGAGAAAGAAGTGAGAAGTGCAAGGTGAGAAGCTAGATTTTTGAACATGAGTAGATTAAAGGAAAAGTACGAAAAAGAAATCGCCCCTAAGCTTGCCAAAGAGCTTGGGATCGAAAATGTTAACGACGTTCCTAAAGTTACCAAGATAGTTGTTAATTCAGGTATTGGCGAAATAGCAAAAGACAAGGGAGCAATTGAGGATTATGCTAAAGAACTCTCGGTTATTTTGGGACAAAGGCCTGCCATCCGGCAAGCCAAGGTGTCAGAAGCAGGATTTAACTTAAGGGCCGGGATGCCGGTCGGGTTGAAGGTGACCCTAAGAGGAAAACGTATGTATGAATTTCTAGACAGGCTTATTTCAATAACTCTGCCACGATTAAGAGATTTCAGAGGTTTGTCTTTGAAAAGCTTTGACAAAGGCGGTAATTATACGATTGGAATATCAGACCATACCGTTTTTCCAGAGCTTGACTTGGGCAAGGTGGGCAAGCCAAGAGGTTTTGAAATAACAATTGTAACCAAAAGCAGAAACCCAAAGGAATCTAAAAGATTGCTGGAGCTTATGGGAATGCCGTTTGAGAAACACGAAAACACAAAATGAACACAGGAGACAACTTAATGTTTTTAGATTACAAATTTGCGAAGCAAATTTGAGAGGAGTTGTCGGCTGAAAGCTGAAGGTTCCGAGGTTGACGAGGAACGGAAAGCCTAAGCCGAACAAGGACGATGGCTAGGAAAGCAAAAGTAGTAAGAGAAAAGAAAAAACTAAGGTACAAAACACGCTATATGAATAGATGCCAACTCTGTGGGAGGCCGCGTGGTTACATGAGGCGTTTTGGATTGTGTAGGCTTTGTTTTAGGGAACACGCGCATAGGGCAGAAATCCCCGGTGTAAAAAAGGCGAGTTGGTAACCTTACTCGCACTTTCTTTGGGAAAGAAAGTGCGGCAAAGAAAAGAGAAGGAAAGTTATGGTAAAGGAAAAATCTAAAAAACAAAAAGGTAGGCAAAAGACTACCAAAAGAATTGGAAGCTTAGGCTATCCGGTAGGTGATTTTTTGATTAGAGTTAAAAATGCAGCTCTTGCGTACAACAAAGAAATTGAAGTTGACAAGACAAAATATATCGAGGCGGTAGCAAAGGTTCTAAAAGAGGAAGGCTTTGTTGACGAAGTAAAGGTATCCGGAGAAAAACTTAAAGTCAGACTTGCATATCAAAAAAAAGAGCCGGTCATGTTAGGCTTGAAGCTTATATCTAAACCAGGCCTGAGAATTTACTCGGATGTTAAAGCGATTGAGAATAGAAAGGGACCGTCTGTTTTGATTATTTCTACCCCGAGGGGGGTGGTGTCTACTCGCCGAGCCCTGAAGCTACGTGTCGGCGGAGAAGTTATCGCAAAAATATGGTAACCGAAAAGAAAGTACGAGTAGGTTATGAGCAGAATAGGTAAACAACCAATAGAATTGCCCTCCGGCGTTAGCGTCGAGGTTTCTGGTAAGGTAGTTTTCGTCAGAGGACCCAAAGGGTCCTTAGATAAAAAGTTGCCGGATGGAATTGAAGTTGTGGTTAAAAACTCCGAAGTTAAAGTGGAAAAGAAAAAAAATACTTTAAAAACCAAAGCTTTACACGGGACGCTTCGGGCGTTAATTAATAACATGGTACGAGGAGTATCCGAGGGTTGGACTAAGGAACTTGAGTTAGTTGGTACGGGTTATCGAGCAGAAGCCGTCGGTCCCGACCTCGTTCTTAATGTCGGCTATTCTCATTCTGTAAAAATCCAAGCTCCTGAGGGAATATTTTTCAAAGTGCAAAAGACAGAAATAATAATTGAGGGGGTCGATAAAGAATTAGTTGGTCAAATTGCTGCAAAAATCAGGGCAGTTAGACCACCCGAACCCTACAAAGGCAAAGGAATAAAGTATAAAGATGAGGTTATTAGAAGAAAGCCGGGCAAGGCTGCAAAAGGAGAAGGGGCAACAGTATGAACAAAACTAAGTCTAAGGGTGGAAGAGTGGCAAGGAGAAAACAAAGGACTCGCGCCAAAATTAAAGGTACGGCGGAGCGTCCCAGGCTTTCTGTTTTTCGCTCAAATAAACACGTTTATGCCCAGCTTATCGACGATACCAGGGGTGTTGTCTTACTCTCAGTTTCCGATAAAAAACTTGCAGAAAATAAAAAAGAGGGAAAGAAAAAGAAAGAGGTAGCCCAGATGATTGGCGAGGCTATTGCCGAGAAGGCAAAAAAGAAAAAAATCAAAAAAGTCGTTTTTGATAGGGGTGCCTATAAGTATCACGGAAGGGTTGAGGCAGTTGCAGAGGGCGCTAGGAGAGGAGGGCTGAAATTTTAATGTATCAGAGACAAAACGATCAGTTAAAAGAATATCAGGAAACGGTTGTTTCCATAAATAGAGTTTCCAAAAAGACAAAAGGTGGAAACCGAATGAGGTTTACGGCCTTGGTTGTGGTTGGTGATAAAAAGGGAAAGGTGGGGATTGCTCTTGCTAAGGCACCGGACGTTCGTGGGGCAATTACCAAAGCATTCTATACCGCAAAAAGAAAGATGGTCAAAATTTCTCTAAGGGGCGGGACGATTCCATGCTCCGTCACCGAGAAGTACTCTGCGGCAAGGGTTTTGTTAAAACCCGCTCCTGCCGGAACGGGAATTATCGCAGGGGGCCCGATGCGAGTTGTCTTGGAAGCGGTAGGGGTAAGAGACGCTGTCGGAAAAATTTTGGGAACTAAAAATAAAATCTCAAATGTTTACGCGACCCTGAACGCTTTAAAGACAATAACCAAAATCGCCGAAAGAAAGGAAAGAAGGGAGAGATAAATGCAAAAGAGTTTACCAAAGACTACGACAAAAAGAAAAAAAAGAGTGGGTAGAGGATATGGTAGTGGTCGAGGAGGACATACGGCAGGGCGCGGGCAAAAGGGTCAGAAATCGAGGACTAAGTTGGGCGTACTCTTCGAAGGGACAAAGATGAAGAAGTCTTTTATAAAAAGGCTTCCTTTAAGGCGCGGCAAGGGAAAGTTTAAAGCCAGGCAAAAACCCCTAATCGTCAAGCTTTCTTATTTGAATCTTTTACCAAACGGTGCAAAAGTTAATATAGAAACATTATCCAAAAATGGCATAGTTAAAGAGGCCGACGCAAAGGAAGCGGGTGTAAAAATTTTGGGCGGCGGGGATTTAAAGAAGAAGCTAATTGTGGAATTGCCTATTTCCAAGTCCGCTGCAAAAAAAGTCGAAAAAGTCGGGGGTAAAGTGGTCAAAGAAAGCACTAAGTCAAGAAAGAAAAAAGCATAAAATATGTTAACTTCAATAACTCAATTTTTCTCACGAGTTGCAAAGTCACCCGATATTATGAGAAAACTGGGAATTACGGCGGTAATACTTTTGGTTTTTAGAATTGTTGCTCACATCCCGGCAGCCGGAATTGACAGGGGCTCTCTTCAAGCACTTTTCCAAGGAAGCCCCTTGCTTTCCATGCTGGATATGTTTTCGGGGGGTACTCTTGCCAACTTTTCGATTATGGCACTAGGGCTTGGGCCTTATATTAACGCCTCAATTATTTTTCAGCTTTTAACTTTTGTAGTTCCTTCTTTGGAGGAGCTTTCAAAAGAAGGAGAATTCGGCCGGGAAAGGATTAATCAATATACTAGATTTTTGACAGTTCCGCTGGCTTCGCTTCAAGCTTTTGGGATGTATACCCTTCTTAAAGGACAGGGCGTAATAGGTTCTATTCCGCCACTTTCGCTTTTGGCGCTTGTTCTAACTATGACTGCAGGGACAATCTTTGCCGTTTGGTTGGGTGAGCTAATCACAGAGTATGGAATAAGTAATGGCATCTCTTTTCTGATATTTGCGGGAATTGTTGCCCGCCTTCCTGTTACCCTCGGTCAGTCGATCAGTATAATAAACCCCCAAGACCTCTTGAAGGTAGCTATGTTTTTAGTTTTGGCAGTCGTAATCATGGGGCTTATTGTTTTCATGAACGAGGCGACTCGACAGATTCCTATAAACTATGCAAGACGAGCCAGGGGGGGGGCTGGTTCTTCTTCGTATCTTCCGTTAAGGCTCAATCAGGCTGGAGTAATTCCTATTATCTTTGCATTGTCCTTAGTGCTTCTTCCTTCACTCGTGAGCCAGTATTTAGCCGGAGTAGGTAATCCGAATATAGCCCTCCTTGCAACAAAACTTGCCACCTCTTTTAATCCGCAGTCTTTTGTCTATAATGTAGTCTATTTTCTCTTGGTTTTTGGCTTCACCTATTTTTATACAGCCATTGTTTTTAACCCAGAAAAAATCGCCGAGAATTTGCAAAAAAATGGAGGTTTTATTCCCGGTATTCGACCCGGGAGTC
This sequence comes from Patescibacteria group bacterium, assembly GCA_022562395.1. Taxonomy (GTDB): domain Bacteria; phylum Patescibacteriota; class Microgenomatia; order UBA8517; family UBA8517; genus JADFPI01. Next base: position 38,107 of record JADFPI010000001.1, read on the forward strand.
AGACAACCAAGTATGTATCGCATGTTCTTAACAGAATTACGCTAGTTGGGGCTGCATTTTTAGGTCTCATTGCAATCCTTCCGTCTTTTTTCCAAAATACAATTGGGGTTGCCAATTTGGCCATAGGAGGAACCGGAATTTTAATTGTTGTGTCGGTTGTATTAGAAATAACTCGTGAACTCGAAGCCAAACTTGTTATGGGGAGGTATGAGGGATTATTGAGATGAATATAATAATATTAGGCCCATCTGGTTCTGGTAAGGGAACTCAGGCAAAACTGATCTGCAAGGAGTTGGGACTGAACTGTGTTTCAATGGGGGCGATATTAAGAAATGCGGCAAAAAATCGGCCCGATATTAATGAGCGGATTAACAAAAAAGGAGAACTAGTTCCAGATGAGATAACTTTTAGCGTGTTAAAGGATTATCTTGAGGGGAGGAAAATTTTTGACGGTATTTTATTCGACGGTTATCCACGGTCTGTTAAGCAATATAATCTTTTGAAATCTTGGATTGGGAAGAGAGGCGGCCGACTTGATCTGGCGCTGCTTTTACAAATAAGCGACGAAGAGTCTGTAAGAAGACTTTCTGCTCGAAGAATAGATAAGAAGACCGGCGAAATCTATAATTTAATTACCGAGCCTCCACCCCAAAGCGTACTTTCAGCCAACCTTATTCAAAGGGATGACGACAAGCCAGAGGCTATTAGAAAACGCCTTCAGTGGTATAAAGACATGACTAATCCCTTGACAAGAGTGTTAAAAGAAGAAGGGATTTTGATAGAGATTGACGGCGAGCGGCCTGTAAAAACTATTTTTGAAGACACAATGAGGAAACTCAAAGCAAAAGATGGCAAAAAGTAAAATAAAAGTAAAGACCAAAAGAGAGATAGAAATTATGAAAGAAGGAGGTAAAAAACTGTCAAACATTAAAACAAAATTATCCAAAGCGATAAAGGGAGAAACAGACGCTGCAGAAATTGAGAAGATGGCAAATAAGTTAATAGAAGAAGCTGGAGGTAAGCCTTCTTTCAAAATGGTAGCAGGTTATTCTTGGGCAACTTGTATTAATGTAAATGAGGGAGTTGTCCACGGAATTCCTAAAAAGGAAACAATTTTTTCAAAAGGAGACATTGTAAGTGTTGATGTAGGAATGTTTTATAAAGGATTTCATACCGATACCTCATTTACCGTTGGAATTTCGCCAAGCAAAGAGACGACTTTTTTTCTTATGTCTGGTAAAAAAGCTTTGGAGGCTGCTATAAAACAAGCAGACCTGGGAAGTCGGGTTTTTGATATATCAAAAGCAATACAGGTTAGTATTGAAAACTCTGGTTTTACGCCGGTTCGAGCACTGGTGGGTCACGGAATAGGTAGGGATTTGCACGAGGAGCCACAAATTCCTTGTTTTGTAAAGGGAGCGCGAAACCGCTCGCCCCTCTTGCCAGAAGGGGCAGTTTTAGCAATTGAGGTTATGTATACCAAGGGAACACCCAGCGTAACCGTTGTCGATGACGGATGGACAATTGAAACCTCTGATGGTAAAATGGCAGGGCTTTTTGAAGAGACCGTAGCTGTAACAGGCAACGGTCCTTTAGTTTTGACGACCAACTAGTTTCTTTTCTGAATATCTATGGTGAAAAATACAAAAAAGACAGAAAATTTTGACGGCGAAGTAACCGAAGCTTTGCCAAATACCATGTTTAGAGTAACCCTGAAAGATGGGAGAAAAATTTTGGCAATCTTAAAGGGAAGATTAAGGCGTCGATATGTACGAGTTTTTCCCGGAGACAAGGTTAAGGTTGAAATGACGCCGTATGATAAGGAGAGAGGAAGGATAATATATAAGTATTAAAAATACTAAATCTCAAGCGCCAAATTTCAAACAAATTCAAATGTCTAAAGCACAAAACTTAAAACAAACGAACCAGAATACATTTAAAATTTGAATTTAGATATTGTTTGGAAATTGAAAATTGGAAATTGGTAATTTAAGCGTAGCGCATATGAAGGTTCAATCGTCTATTAAAAAACGTTGTAAAAACTGCAAAATTGTCAGAAGGCGTGGGGTAATTTACGTTATTTGTAATAACCCGCGCCATAAGCAAAGACAAGGATGATATTAGAGTAGAAGAACAGGAGAGTGGGAGAGCAGGAATCAATTTTATACTCTTCCACTCTTTTACTCTCTTGCTCTAAGCAAAGCGAATATGGCAAGAATCGCTGGAGTCGAACTAAACGATAACTTTAGGATAGATTACGCCCTAACTCAAATTAAGGGAATAGGGTGGTCATTGTCCAAGGACCTTTTGGAGAAATTGAAGATAGACGAATCAAAAAGAGTTTCTGAGCTCACATCAGAGGAACGTGCAAATATTGCCAGTAAAGTTGAGGAGCAGACAATTGAGGGAGAGCTGGCCAGGATAGTTAGGGGGAATATTTCGAGACTGCAGGCAATCGGTTCATATAGAGGATTAAGACATTCTAGGGGCTTGCCGGTAAGGGGACAGAGAACTCGAACAAACGCTAGAACCAAAAGAGGTAAAAGAAGAACAGTCGGTGCTTTCAAAAAAGAAGCACTTGTAAAAATGAAACAAACAAAAGAGGTAAAATAATATGGCTGCTAAAAAAAAGACAAAGAAGGGACGAGCCTATATTTCGGCGTCATTTAACAATACTTTGGTGACAATTACCGATACTGAAGGAAATACTTTGACGTGGGGCTCAGCCGGTGCAGGTGGATTTAAAGGAACAAGAAAATCTACCCCTTATGCTGCCACGAGCGCCGTCGATAAAGTAATTAGGCGTGCAAAGGACGAGCATGGGGTAGAAGAAGTTGAGATTTACATAAAGGGGCCGGGTCCGGGAAGAGACGCTGCTTTGAGAGCAATAAAAGGTTCGGGAGTTAAGATTTCAATGATTGCGGATGTTACTCCGATACCGTTCAATGGCCCAAGACAGAAGAAGAAAAGGAGAGTATAGGTTTAATGTTCAATTATCAATTATCAATTATTAAACAACACAAGGGAATTAATCTTTTTGGAAATTGGAAATTGGAAATTGGAAATTGGAGCGAAGGCGACTAATATGGCTAGATACACTGGACCAAAAGATAGACTGTCAAGACGCGAGGGTTTTGACCTTTTTGGCAAAGGGGCAAAACTGACTCGCTTAACCGTTCCGCCCGGGGTTCACGGACCAAAAGGTACCAGAAGGCGTTCGGAATATGGAAGGCAGTTGAGAGAAAAACAAAAAGCAAAAAGATTTTATGGGTTGATGGAGAGGCAGTTTAGAAGATACGTAAGTCAGGCCTTAAAAGCAAAAGGAAACACAGGGGAGAAGCTTATGAATCTTTTAGAAAAAAGGCTAGACAACATTGTTTATAGACTTGGTTTTGCTCCGACAAGGCCTGCGGCAAGACAACTTGTGTCACACAAACACGTTTTGGTAGATGGAAAGAAAGTAAATATACCTTCCTGTCAGGTCAAACCAGGACAGATAATAAGTTTAACTAAAACCGCTATGGAGATGCCGACTGTTAAGAAGCTTTTGAGTATTAAGAACCCAAAGGTGCCGGAATGGCTCGAAAGAAAAGCAGCTGTCGGGAAAGTTAAAAGAGAGCCTAAAAGAGAAGACATAATTGAGCCGATTGTAGAACAGGATATAGTAGAATTCTACTCTCGTTAAAAGTAGAAAATAACCAATTTCTAATTTCTAAACAATTTAAAAATGAAAAAATGTTTGAATGAAATAAAAGTTGAAATTTCGAATTTTGAGATTAATTATTGTTTGGGATTTGAGTATTGTTATTTAGTATTTCCCCGCCCAAATATGGAAATTTTTGGCGGGGCGCGGGGAGGTGAATTATATGAATGAGCCGTTATTTGAGACTAAACAAAAGAAAAAAGGTGATTATGCTAGGTTTGTGATTTCTCCCCTTGAACAAGGGTACGGGTCCACGCTGGGAAATGCTTTAAGACGCGTTTTATTAACCAGCTTGCCGGGAGCTGCAGTAACTGGTGTAAAGATATCTGGTGTTAAACATCAGTTTTCAACTCTTTCAGGAGTTAAGGAAGACATTGTAGAGTTTTTACTTAATCTTAAAAAAGTAAGGTTTACCTATGATGGTGAAAAGAGTGTTAAAGCCTCTCTTTCGGTCAATGGCGCAGGGGACGTTAAGGCCAAGGAGATTAAGGTTCCAGCGACCGTAAAGATTGCCAACCCCGAGTTAGTACTGGCCACTCTTAGTAGAGGAGCAAAGTTAGACGCACAGATTGAAATAGAATCAGGTGCTGGATATTCGCTAGCAGAGGATAGAGAAAAACAAGGAATTGGATACATTCCTTTGGATGCTTCATTCTCGCCCATTACCAGAGTCAATTATAAAATCGAAGAGACTCGTGTCGGAAGGTTGACAAACTATGACAAATTGATTTTGGAAATTTGGACAGACGGAACAATAGCGCCCAAAGATGCACTTATTAAAGCCGCCAAAACTTTGGTTCCTTATCTAAATCAAATAATTTCTCCTAAAAAAGTCAAGAAAAAGGAAGAGAAGAAAGATGACGGCCTTGGACAGGTCGGGAAGCTTTCGGTAGAAGAGATTGGCTTACCCACGAGAGTGGCAAACGCTTTGGTTAAAGCGGGATATGATTCTGTTGAGGACTTGGCTAAAGCAAAGAGAGAAGATTTTGTGAAGGTGAGGAACTTAGGAGAAAAGTCAATAAAAATTATTACACTTGCTCTTAAGGAGAAAGGAGTAGATTTTAAGGAGTAATATTATGCGGAAAAGAGTGTATGGGCGAAAACTATCAAGAGGAGGTGGGGCAAGAAAGGCACTTTTTAGGGGGCTTATTTCTGCCATTGTTGCCAATGGGAAGATAAAAACAACAAAGGCTAAGGCAAAAGCAATCCAGGGGCAAATAGACAGACTAATAAATATTTCCAAAAAGGACACTGTTTCTACAAGGAGAAAAGTCTTGGCATTACTAGGTAACGATAGAGAAACATCTCAAAAAATATTCGAATATATTTCAAAGGCTTTCCCTAATAGGAAAAGCGGCTATACTAGGTTGATTCCACTTCCGGTAAGACGCGGAGACGCAGCAGAAATGGTCAGGATGGAGTGGGTGAAAGAGATAGAGATAAGTAAGCAGCCTAAGTCTAAGAAAGAAAAAGAAAAGATTGAAAAGTCTACAAAGAGCAAGAAGTTAAGAAGTAAAATTTTTAGGAAAAAATAGCTTAGACTTCAACTTAGACTAAACTCTATTTATAATCGTTGGCAGAACACCCCGATTTAATCGGGGCTGAATGCCAAAAACGATTACAAAATTCCGAGGCAGAATTTAAAAAAAATTAGCAATGAGCCCGCCAACTCATGTAAACTTGAAAAAATACCGAGGGCTAAAAGCCCTCGGAAGTTTATGAAAACTTTTCAACCAAAAGCAAAAGATATAAAAAGGCAGTGGCATCTTATTGATATAAAAGGTGCTGTGCTAGGAAGAACTGCAAGCAAAATTTCTACTCTTTTGATGGGTAAAAATAAGGTAAATTATGCGCCCCATATGGACATGGGAGATTATGTAGTTGTTGTAAACGCAAAGGACGTTAGAGTAACGGGAAAGAAGGAAAGCCAAAAGGTATATTATAGACATTCTGGTTACCCCGGCGGCTTTAAAGAGATTGCTTTTTCAAAATTAAAAAAAAAGCATCCCGAAAAAATAATTGAACTTGCCGTAAAAAGAATGCTTCCCACTAACAGATTAAAGGATAAAAGAATGAGCAGGCTTAAGGTTTTTGCCGATAGTAATAATCCATATAAGGATAAATTTAAAAATCCAAGCACCAAATAGCAAATAAATCCAAAATCCAAATGTCAAAATCCAAAATGTTTTGAACATTCGGAAATTTGAACTTAGATATTGTTTGGAAATTGGAAATTGAGAATTGGAAATTCTCGACCAAAAGGAGAGTAAAGTGGTGAGAAAAAAGAAGAAAAATTACACTTATAGTGTAGGCCGAAGAAGAACGGCTTCTGCTCGTGTGCGCCTTTTCAGAGGAAAAGGCGAAAATATTGTTAACGATAAGCCGTTTGGGAAATATTTTCCCGGTACTGTTAATAAAATAGCCTGGGAAAGACCTTTCAAAATAACCGATACAGAAGGAAAGTATTATGTAACAGTGAAAGTTGTCGGCGGCGGTAAAAACGGGCAACTTGGTGCAGTGGTGCATGGGGTGGCAAGGACCTTGGCCAAAGTCGACAAGGAAAAATTCAGACATCCTCTTAAAAAAGCGGGCCTTCTAACTCGCGACGCCAGGATTCGCGAGCGCCGTAAAGTCGGCACCGGCGGTAAAGCAAGAAGAAAGAAGCAATCTCCGAAGAGGTAGCGTTATTCCTCTATCCTCGACCAAAAGATATACACTTCGGATTCGTCGGGGCGCAAAACCCGGCGAAGGATTTCGACATCTTCTCTGTCTTTTAAATTACTTTCCGTTGCACATCCTTCTGCGTCAACAACCAGTAATCTTTTTACTTCCGGTTTTTCGAAAGCGTCGCGTGAGGGACAGCGCTGGCCGGTAAAAACGAAATTCTCATGCGTCCAGACCCCCTGTTCTCGCGCAATGGCGTCTTGGTTAAAAATCCTAGGGTCACGGCCGGTGAAAAAGGCAATCCAAGGGTAGGGGTCGTCCGGAATATTTGTCAAAATAATTTTGTCATAGTTATCTTGCACCTCATTTAATAAAAGTGCCAATTCTTTTGCACCAACATTTCTATAGAGGGGAAGGTGAATCTTGTTGTGGACGAAATACATGTGCAAGAAAAATATTAAGTTAAAAGTTAAAAGTAAAAATGCAAAAATCACGACACTTTTTCCTTTTTTAGTTAAGCTGTGAAGAAACCCGATTCCGTAAGCAGCGATAATGCTTATAAATGGGAGCATGAATAAAGCTCGGTGGAGGTTGGGCGCATCTTCCGTTGTCATGGCAGCAGGAATTGGGGCAAGCAGTAGAAGCAAAAGGGGTAAAGCGCTGTTTTTTCGTTGTGCTATTGTGACTAATCCTAAGACGAAAAGTAGTGCCCCGACATAGGTCAAAAGCCCCACCCCGACTGTTTGGTAGCGGGTTGGTTTTGGAGTCGTATCTTCTAAGAAAAAATTGGAGCTGAAATATTTTGCATATTCATTAATAAAATGCCTTGCGTAAACCGAGGGTTTGTTGTGAAACAAGCGGGCGATAAATACTTTGTTTGGCCCTTCTTCAAAAGGCATTCTTGAAAGTTCATACTGTACGTCTAAATCAGAAAATATTGACACTTGAGAAAAGCGACCCCGGGCCTCTTTGTTTTGAATAAAGAGAAGAGTAATTATAAATAGTACTCCGAGTACTCCCAAAATGACTTTCTTAATTTTTGTTTTTGAAATTATTTTCCATGAATAGAGAATTATTGCCGCTATAAAGATTGGAGCTAGCACTCTTACCGTGTGATAAAAGAAATAACTTGTGGCTACAAGCGCTATTGAAGCTAGAGCATGTTTTAGTTTCTGCTCATTTAGTAATCTCAAAAAAAAGTAAAGCCCAAAAAGTGCCAGAAAAAGTGCAACTACTACTTCGCTCGTTGCCCGACTGACGGAAATGTGCCAGGGAGAAACAGCCAGTAGCGCGCCTGCTGTAACGGCTAATGGCCAATGGTTAATGTTTGACTTTTTCTTTTTAGCTAACTCCTTAACAAAAAGATAAAGGGGAATGACAGTCAGGGCTCCGAAAAGGGCAGATGGGAAACGGACGGCGAACTCGTTAGTTCCAAAAACGGCAATCGAGGGAATAGTTAAATAAAAAATTCCAGTTGGCCGGAAGTCCCCGAAGGTGTTGTAGTAAAGAGCAAATTTATTTCCGCGGTCGTCCTTTCCAGTTTTCAAAATCGAGTATGCATTCCAGCCCACCCTAACTTCGTCTGCATGAAAGCCAAAAGGAAAGGTTGAGAGGCGATAGGTTCTTAGAAAAAAGGCAAGAAGAAAAACCAGCAAAAGAATTTTTACCTGACGACTAAGCTTAAACATTTGTCTAGGCCATTTTAATCTATTGAAAAAGTTTTTACACCTTTTTGACGATAAGTCTTCTGGGTGCGATACTTAAGATAAAGTGAGAAAGATAGCTTTACTTTTCTTCTTGACTGGCGTTTTTGCTATTGGCGCCCTACGTGCCGAGGTGGTTTATGGCGCGGGAAAGGGCTCTTTGACCAACCTTGGAGGGATGTGGGGTTGGACTGGGACGAACGAGGCGTTTGTACCGCAGCTAGTTATGTACGCTGACGTGCCGCGTTACTACAATAATCCTGGAAAGATTGATGCAGATATTCAGACATTCATCAAAGGACACGGCTTCAGTGGTTTCCATGTAGGAGTCGCTTGCCGCTGGTTTGATTTGAATGAGAAGGATTGTCGCAATATTTCAGGAAGTAACCCCTTGCCAGACCAGAGGACAATTGATGCCTTAAAAATGCTTATTCAAAAAACTCATGCGGCTGGTGGTATGGTCCACATTTGGATGTGGGGGGACGCAGAACGCGGGCAAAATCCTTCAGTCAGAAGCGATTGGGGCGGTCTTATGGGGAGTGTTGACAAGCGCCTTCAGGACAAAATTGCCCAGGAATTGGGGTCGCTGGACGGTTGGAGCATGGGCTACGGGTTTGACCTTGATGAATGGGTAGGGGCAAGTAAGTTAAAGCAGTGGCGGGATTATCTCCAAGGGAGACTTCCGAAGTTTCATTTTCTCGGCGGTCGACCGGCAGGACCTAATTCTGGCACAAACCACTCGGCTTTTGTTTCTTGGAATAAGCCGATGGACTACTCAAGTTACGAACATCACCGACCAACTTACAACGTCTATGTCGCCGCGCTTAGCGCGGTCTCCGGACAGCCGGTGATGTCCGAAGATCGCTTCCGCGTCCGTAGTGGCGGTCGTTCTAAAGACTACAATTTGGACGATACACGACGAGGCCTTTGGACTTCTACACTGGCGGGGGGAGTTGCAAACATCTGGGGGTACCTGAAAGACGGCGGCTCCCATGATGCCGGCTCGGCGCCTTATCCAAATAAAAACCAGATCAAAACTTATTCGCGCTTTTTTGAGGACAGGTTTAAAAAAGATATGAGTAGGTGTGGCAGTTTAACAAGTGGAGGTGCAAGGTGTTTGAAACGTTCAAATAACCGGGATTATGTTTTTTATAGAGAGAGTACTTCGTCCATCCAGATGGATTTATCGGGAATGAGCGGTTCACAACCTGCCGTAGCCGTTGATACTAAAAAGACATATGGCGAGATTGACCTAGGTGCATTACAAGCAAAAAACCAGACCTGGAATGCGCCGTATTCTTCCGACTGGGCCATTGCAGTCGGAAGTTTTGGTGGTGTCGTTCCTCCACCCTCGCTCACGCCTACTCCGACCGGGCAAGTTTCACCAACTCCTCCTTCTGATGGTTGGATTTTCTGTGTAAATGAACACGGATTCTGCTCATTCTCCGGAACCAAAGAGGTTAGGTACGGTGCTAACGGTTTCTATCGCTATCTAGTTTTGTCAAACGGTACCGACTGCACTAATGCGGTTTTTGGCGATCCAATTAAGGGAGTATTTAAGCAATGCCACTACAGGGATGTTACTACCGTTTCGCCTTCTCCTATACCTAAACAAGGGGATATTGATAATGATGGAGATGTTGATATATTCGATTACAATATCCTTATTGAAAACTTTGGCAGCACTAATTGCGGTAATGTAGCCGACATTAACGGAGACTGTAAAGTAGATATTTTTGACTACAACATATTAGTTGAAAACTTCGGTGCGACTTAGAGATGAAATCTTTTAAATTTGCTACCATGTAGGTGGCATGAAGAGGTATTTGTTTTTCTTTCCCCTTCCATTTTTTTTGCTTGCATTTGCTTCTTATGTTCAGGCGCAGACGATTTGCAAGGTTGGCAATGCGACGGGGAATGATACTGCCAAAATTCAGGCTGCAATTAACTCCTGTGCTGGGGGTGGTGAGGTAAAGTTAAGTTCGGGCAAAACTTATACTGCGGGGACAATTGTGCTTAAAAGCGGCGTTACGCTGAATTTAAACGGCGCGATACTTGAAACCAGTGCAAAGGAAAGTGATTTTCAAAGCATTAGTAACGATACGACCCGGATTACATTTGTGGGAGCTGATAAGGGTACCGCCAATGTGGTCATCGTGGGGCCAGGGATGATAAAAAAATCATCCCAATCGGATTTCGAGATTGCCTTTTTGCGTTTTGTGGGAAATACCAATCTCACGTTGAAAAATTTTGAAGTGAACTCTTTATCCGCGCCTCCAACCGCGGGGGGATTTCACATTACGCTTGATGATAGCGACGGCGTATTGCTCGATGAGATTACTGTACGAGGCAGGCGAGGAGGGGGACAGGTGTGGGGAAATGATGGCATTGATGTTCGCTCTCGCAATGTCACAATTAGGAATTGTGATGTGAATACGCACGATGACGGGATTGTAATTGCAACCCCAGAGAAGTACCCGAAAGGTGTAAGTAACGTTACGGTGGAAAATTGCCGTGTCTCAAGCGATTCTTCCGCTCTTAAGTTTGGGACCGGCACCCACCATGATATTAACAATGTCACATTTGACAAGATAACGATTTACGATGGAGCGGGGATCCGTTTTTCCGTATATGATGGTGCAGAATTGAGTAATGTAATATTTTCGAATATTACATACGAATCGAATATGAATTATCTTTTTGCGTGTGGCGGGGGCGCGAGTGGCCTCGGAATCATGAAAGATTGCGCAGGCCCTGTTGATCGTGACGGCGATGGTATTAAAGAGACAGCCGGAGGGTATATTCGTGACATTGTGTTTGAAGATTTTGACATTTTTGATATAGGTAGCAGGAATGCTCACGGTGAGGCATCGCTTAATACTATGGACCGCGTGACGTTTAAAAATATCCGTTTTCATTCCGGATCCGGTTCTCCGCCTCTCGCTCGCTTTCGAAATATCTGTGGGTTGTCCATTTCGAATATTACTTACCCCCACCCTACGATTGCCAATCCGCAAAATGATCTGAATATAGAAGTAAGCGTTACGAACGTCCGCTATGACGGCGGTGCCCCCGTCTGCGGTGGTGCTCTGCCCACTTCGACTTCTACGCCCACAAAAGAGCCGTCTCCGATGCCAACCGGTGGAGATTTAGACTCCGACGGTGATGTAGATATTTTTGATTACAACGCTCTAGTTGAGAATTTTGGAGCTAGTGTCTGCGGGAATATCGCCGACATTGACGGGAACTGTAAAGTAGATATTTTTGACTACAATATTCTGGTAGAGAATTTCGGGCGATAATTAATTACTCTCACATTTTCTTCTGATAGAATGGGTTCAGTGCCTATTAACCTCAAACCCTTCTTTATTATTGTTATTGGTGGCCTGCTATTTATATTCATTTCTTTATTTAAAACTTATAGCTTTACTTATGCAGCTACCCCGGAGCTTAAATGGAGCGAAGGTTTTGAAGGAAGCAAGACCGGGGGTACTCATAGTAGCGGTTGTGGAAATCAAGAATATATTAAAGGGAACCCCGGACTGGCTCATTCTGGTGGGGGAGTTCACATGTCCGAAGCTACTCAAGATCCGTGTAGTTCCGCGATTCGCTATTACCCAACTTGGGATGGCAACATCCCGCTTCCAGTTCTGGTGATGTTTTGGATGAAAACAGATGTTCCGGGTTACCCGGGAATATCAAAAACCCAAGCTTATAAAATCATTGGTGGGGATAGATTCAGCCCTTTGACGGTTAAAGAGCGGACCGATAAGGGGAAAAGTTATCAGTGCGTCGCCAGTGTTTGCAATGGTGGCTTTCGTGCAGGTAAATCTTGCTCAAAAAATGGTGAATGTCCCAATAATGCCCTTCTAATGACTACTCACATTCGCAGTGATGGGACCTTTGATATTGGCCACGTTCTAATGACCTTCCGCTCCACCAGTATCAAAGCTCCAATTAATGAGTGGTTTTTGCACAGTGCCTATATTGAAAATGTTGGTAGTGGTTCAAACTTAAAAACTTGGGTGACTATTTATATGAATGAAAAGGAAGTCTCCCGTGGTTACACTTACGAAACAGAAAATAAACCTTGGACCGGAGCAGCCAAGCATTGGCACATGGGTTGGTATGGTGACCGAAATGGCAATAGTGGACCTTTTAAAATCTACAACGACGATATGAAATTTTACGATGTATCGAGCCAGAATGAGGCTGAATCGATTATTGCCAATGAGATTGGTGGAAGCCCGCCGCCGACCTCGCCACCCGGTACGCCAACGCCGACGAAAAAACCGACATCTACTCCAGGTGTACCAACGCCTACTCCAACAACTCCGTCCGACCCAAGTGCTAAGTTTAAGATTGGTGATCGAGTCGAAACAACGGAAACGGCCAATGTCAGAGAAAGTCCAGGAGAAGGATTAATTGGTACTCAACCTCCTGGTGTTTCCGGAACAGTCGTTGGTGGTCCAGGATTGGGTGTAGGAGGTGATCATTGGTGGTGGGTGATTGACTACGACACAGGGACTGACGGCTGGAGCCGAGAAGACCTGCTCAAAAAAATAGCGTCAGCTCCATCTCCTACACTAACTTCAACGCGGACGCCTACACCTTCCCCGAGTATTCCCGGAGATTTGGATAACGACAACGATGTAGATATTTTCGACTACAATACACTTTTAGAGAATTTTGGAAATACAAACTGCGGAAATGTAGCCGACATCGACGGAAATTGCAAAGTAGATATCTTTGACTACAATATCCTTTTGGAGAACTTTGGTTTATGACAAAAGTACGTTTACTATTGGCAGTTTTGGCTTTTCTAACCAGTGCTTTTATTAGTCTCTCTGCTCCGGCAGGATCGTTAGCCGCAAAACTTATTTTCAATAGCGGTTTTGAAGCGGATTCTCAGATTACAGGGGGATACGCGGATATATCAGGCACAGATCGTTCTGTTTCGTCTCCCAATAATTGGGATAATGCCTGGGATTTTCATTTCAATTACAACGGGGGTAACGGTAGCACAAGGAAGGCTGAGATCGTAGACGATCCAGCAGGAGGGAATAACAAAGTACTTCGTTTATGGTTGAGGGATGCATATGGTGGCTCGGTACGCTCAACTTCGCGAATCCGACGGCTAGGCAGGACGGAGTGGTTCAGCCGAAGGAGAGTCTATGTAGACCCGGATTTCTTGTTACTCTCGAATTATACAGGATCCTCAAGGGTCATGTTTGAGGAGATCAAAGTTACACAAACCAAGACGAGTCCAAGCTTTCGCATTACCGCGGCCTGGGGTGATATAGCCCGAGGGGTGTCTTGGGATATTGAGGCCGAAGACTTGAGAGCTTCTGGTCCAGCATTTTGGACTTGTACGTCAAGAACTAGCGTTCCAATCGGCGAGTGGTTTACGCTTGAGACATATTACAGGGCGGGAGACGCGAAAAACGGCCGCTATGTCCTTACCTTCCAAAGGGACGGCGGGTCTAAACAGACGATTTGTGACGTAACCAACTGGACGTATCATCCCGACATGGGGCCATCCTCTCCATGGACCTACAATCCCATGAAACTCTATATGTCTCGAGGAGATGACGTGGATTGGATTCGAAACAACGGCGGGGTAGCGCAACTCTATTTTGACGACTGGGAGGTGTGGTCTACAATGCCGGATGGAGAAATCCCACCTTTAACTTCAACTTTAAAACCGACCCCTACTATTAGTAAGATCCCCGGAGGAAAATTTAAAGTAGGCGATCGGGTGGAAGTGACTGTTACAGCCAATGTGAAGTTGACCGCAGGACAAGGATTAAGAGGTACTCAGCCTCCGGGTGCAAGGGGAACCGTCCTTGGCGGACCCGAGATTGGGATAGGAGGTCAGAATTGGTGGTGGGAGATTGATTATGATTCTTGGCCTGATGGTTGGAGCCGAGAAGATTTACTTGAAAAGGTTGGTGGTCCAACCTCAACGCCGACACCAACTCCTGCAAAAGTTCCAGTTCCTGGCGATATAGATGGCGATGGTGATGTTGATATTTTTGACTACAACATTCTTGTCGCAGAGTTTGGAAGTACAGATTGCGGCAGAGTGGCAGATATTAATGGCGATTGTAAAGTTGATATTTTTGACTACAATTCTCTGGTTGAAAATTTTGGGAGAACAGTATGAGGAAACTTTTTTTCGCCTCCTTCTTAACTATATTTATCCTTGCACTTCACTTAAATAAAGTAGACGCACAGACTGTATGTAATGTCGGCAGTGCGACTGGCAATGATACCCAAAAAATTCAAAATGCTATTGATTCCTGTGCTGGGGGTGGCGAGGCAAAGTTAAGTTCGGGCGAGACTTATACTGCGGGGACAATTGTGCTTAAAAGTGGAGTAACGCTCAATTTAAATAGCTCAACCATTCAGGCCTCTGATAACGAGAATGACTTTATTTCTTGTAAAGAGGGAAGCACTCGAAATTTTTTCATATGCACGAGGGCCAAAACGGACAGTGTGGTCATTACTGGACCGGGGGCTTTAACTAAGACTCCGGGGAGCAAGGTTGACCATTCAATGGTGGAATTTTGGAACTCGAGCAACTTAACCGTAAGGAACTTAACTATTGATACTACCATGGCAGACAAAACGGTTAGTGGTTTTCACCTGAACACCGCTGCCAGCAATAATATTTTGTTTGAGAGCATTACTGTGCGCGGTGGTCGGGCAGGAGGACAGGTATGGGGCAACGATGGTATCCACCTCCAGGGTTCACAGAACGTTACTGTCAGAAATTGCGATATTAGTACCCACGATGACGGAATTCCTATCCCCGCTTCATCAGGTGAAGGGGCGCGGAACGTGTTAGTTGAGGATTGTGTTGTATCAAGCGACTCTAGCGCACTTAAGTTCGGTACGGGCTCCAGTGATAAATGGGACGGTATAACATTCAGGAACATAACGATAAAGAACACTAACGTTGCAATTGGCTTTGCTGTTTATGATGGAGGTGAGGTAAGCAATGTAATCTACGACAATATAACTGTTGAGTCAGATGTAAAAGTATTGTTTGCCTGCGGCGGCGGCGCTGCAGGCTTAGGTGGCATGAAAGACTGTGCCGGGCCGGTGGATAGGGACGGAGACGGAGTTAAAGAGACTCCCGGGGGATATATTCATGATGTAACTTTTCAAAACTTCGAAATCTTCGGCGGCGGCAGTTCGACATCGCACGGTGAAGCTTCGCTAAATACAATGGATAGAGTGACTTTGAAAAATATTAATTTCCACGAAGGTTCTGGAACGGCCCCGCTGGCATGGTTCAGGGATATATGTGGGCTTTCAATTTCTGGTTTCACCTCGCACTTAACAGGCGACCCGACTAAGGATATGCAAATTGATTCGAAGTGTTACCAATTTAAGGCTGGATGGCGGTACGCCAAACTGTGGGGGTGCCGGTTCTACTCCCACTCCTACTTCCAAACCTCCTCTTACAGGAGATTTAGACGGCGATAACGATGTTGATATTTTTGACTACAATATCCTTGTTACAAATTTCGGACAGGCTGGGGAAAACCTAGCAGACATTGATGGTAACGGCGATGTAGATGTCTTTGACTACAACATACTTCTTGAGAATTTTGGTAAGATACCGTAGAACGGTTTGTCCATCAGGAATCATCCTCTTGCCACAAAATACTTTTCCATCATTCGTTTATCTTGAGAAAGAGGTGTTTAAGAGTGTAGAGTCTAAGAGAGGGCAAAATGAAATTTAGCCGTAATTTACTTCCTTTTTTTCTTGCCGTCTTTTTCCTATCGAGCCTCTTTCCTTTTAGAGCACTAGCCCAGACCGGAGGAGTAGGAGCTGATGGCAAAACCTTTGAAGAGCGCAAAAAAGACTGGCTTAACTTTGTTCCACAGCCAAGCTCTGAGATGGACATGACGACGCGTCGACGCTACCTTTTTAGTTGGCTAGAGAAGGGTATATATAACAATGTTGTTTCCGAGTCAATTCAAGACTTTGTCGGTGGTTATTGGCTGGGTGGTATCAGGGCCCAGGGTGGATATGCGGTTATGATATTAAAAAAATATGGCCAGAAGGGTTCAGGGCTAATTAGCTCAAATGACGAGAGCAAAATCAAGAACAGGTATAGGCGCTCGATAGAAAACAGCGGTTTTTTCGGACATCTCAATCCAAACAAGCAGGTATATGCAATGGTTGGGACATATCTTTATACACATTACTACGAGAATAGCTTGCAGTTTCCAGTTTACGGTTACCCCACGTCCCAAGACCCAAGCAATTTACCCTCCTACTACCAAGATCAGTGGCCGACCTTTTCCTATGGCGGGCGTACCTACAAGTTCGGAAGCGGACCATACAATGCCCAGCAACTTTCAAGGGACTGGTTGCTGTGGGCTTTTGATAAATGGTATGTTGGCAAATCTCCTTCTAAGGGGCCTCGTGAGTTTGATTCCATCGACTATGCTCGAGCCTTTCCTGGCGCGACTGCTTTGCTTTGGAGTCTTGCACCCAACTCTGACCAAGCAATTAAGACTCGTGCCAAGATGGCGACGGACCTGCTTCTTCTTGACTCGGTTCTCGATTTCTCGGCCAATTCATGGGGTGGAACTATGAGCCGCGCAGATTACTACTGGATGGGTCGCTCTCCAATTTTTCCAATGCACATCTATTGGGGAATGGGAGAAGACACCGACAGGTTTGACGTGCGTGTTCTCTACCAGGTTGGGTATGTCCCTCCTGATGTAATAATTGACGCTGGGGTTCTAACCGACGAGGCTGATAACTATTGGTACTGGCACACAGAACATCAGGCTAATGGGTTACTTAATCAGTGGGAGTTTGGCAAATGGAACTTTGTTACCAAAAATTACAATATTGGCTCGAATGTAGGATGGGGAAAGAGGGGTTGGCAGGTTAATGTAAAAGGTCCTGGAAGAAAAGCGTTTATCAGATTATGGGTTAATCAGGATGACACAGAGCCTGTGTCAACCAGCGAAGGCAGCCATATGGGCAACAAAGGGAGGCAGTTTCGTAATGCAATTTTTGCAGATGTTGGCTCTCAACCCTTTTTGTGGGAAAAAAGAGTTAAGACTGATTGGGACAAAGATGAAATTGATAGCGGGATACAATGCTCAAATGTCGCCTCAAGCACCTGGCGCTGTAGCGGTAGCGGATGGATTTTTAGAAAGAAAGATAAATCCATGGTGGCCATTTCTCTTGGCGCAAAAACCGCCTCAGCCGAGGTGGCAACAGAAGGTGTAGAGTATTCTAATTGGAATGCTTTCAAAGGCGCAGTAAGGGCAAACGCTTCTTTAACAACAGGCTCTTACACGACATCTCAAGGTTCAACTATTGGTAAAGAGGACTATTGTGGCCTAAATGCACCCGGAGATTGCCAGTTTCCCTTTGAGCGAATGAACACACAAGACTTTCGAGGAAATAAGATTGTTGAATGGCTCGCTGGTGACAAAATGAGAGTTTCTCTTCGTGGTAAAACTTGCACTTACGACTTTAGTAAATGGACTTATTCAGGAAGCTGTGGGGAGAAAGTCCCTGGCCCAACAGATACTCCAACTCCTACGCCATCCAAAGTAGAAGGCGACCTTGATGGTGACGGTGATGTTGATATTTTTGATTACAACTTTTTGATTGAGAACTTTGGCGATGCTAAGTGTGGTAATGAAGCAGATATAGACGGAAATTGCAAGGTAGACATATTTGATTACAATATTCTGGTAGAGAATTTCGGTAAATGATTATGGCCCTAATTCATAGCTTGCCCTGAGCTTGTCGAAGGGTTGAAAACTTTGGTAAAAATTAGCCGTTACTTTAACAGTTGACAAAACTAGCGCTTTTCATGACTATAAATACAGTTATCTTATTTGGATTTGCAGTCTTAAAGATATTCGTACCCGCCTGCAAAAGCTATCGCTTAAGCGATTGCGGGCAGGTATACCCAAAATGTTATTTTTAAAACTGTAAACTAAAGTATTTTGAGTATATAGGGGTTGAGGAGACCTCAAATTTCGCATACAATTAAAAAGGACGATTAATGCCAGACACAAGTTCAAATTCGGGGGAGGGTTTATCAAGATTGCTTTCTAGTAAAAAAGACTTATCCCCATTGGTTTTGGTTTTTATTCTTCTTCTCGGTATAGTAGTCGGAGTTTTTTTGATTCAGTTCAGGCAAGAGCTTCGAAGGCGCGCAGCGGTAGCCGGAGTGGATTTCTCGCTTGTTCCCAGTAAAACCACCGTTTCTCCAAATGAGAAGTTTACGGTAGATATTGTGATGAATACTAACGAATTTAGCGTCTCGGCTACAGAAATCCACGTTGCCTTTGACGCAAATTATCTTGAGGCTGAAAGTATTCAAGAAAGCGGCTTTTTGCCGGTTGTTTTGCCGCCTGGGCCACAAGTTGGCAGTGGTACGGCCTCAATTATTTTAGGAAGCTTGCCTTCTGACCCAAAGAAGGGAACTGGTACGGTAGCCACGATTAATTTCAAGGCGCTTAAAGCATCAGGTGGGCCAACCGAGATTCGCTTTGATTCAGGCACTCAAACTGCCGCACTTGGAAATGCCGGGGATGTAACCAGAAATCTCAGCCCAACCAGCGTAACTGTTCAAGGTGTGGTTGCTCCAACTCCGACGAAAACGCCAACGCCGACAAAGAAACCAACAGCAACTCCTACGTCCAAACCTGCGCCGACTTCTACTCCCACTCCCAAAGCAACGGCTACTCCAACTCCTTTGCCAACTCCGACTCCTCTACCGAGCCCAACACCGGGTAAAGCAAACCTTGAGTTTAAAGTGAAATTCCAGGGAATTTCCTCTCAAAAATCGGCTAGGCTAGTAAGAGTGATGTTAATGCAAGGGGGAAGTGAAGTGTATAGGTTTGACGACGTTAGTGTAACCGCTGACCAATCTGGAGTTTACCTGGGTTCAGTTGGAAATATCACGCCAGGTACATACGACGTTTATATTAAAGGCCCGATTCATCTGCAAAAGAGATTTACCAGTATTTCCATCTCATCGGGTTCAAATAGCCAAGATTGGTCTGGAGTGACTCTTAAAGCGGGCGACTTTGACGCCAATAACGTTTTGAACATTATCGACATTGCGGGCATGTTGGCGGAGTACACTGCACTTTCTGTCCCTGCCAATCAGTCAAATCAAAAGTTCGACATCGACGCAAATGGTGTTATAAATATTATTGACGTAGCTTTGGTTTTGACAAACTATACAGCGTTGGAGGTACCAGGAGACTAAATGAAAAACCTGTCCCAAAAAAATAGGTTGCTGCTTGCTTTCGTAATTGGAGGTGTAGGGATATTAATTGGAGTTTCCTTGGGCAATTATTTTGTAAAGGGAAGAGGCCCGAGTCCAACGCCCGAGGTTACAACAGCGCCTTCAAAAAGTAGGGCAACCCTTTCTTTCTATCCCGAGGAAACAGAGGTTGACGTGGGTGATGAATTTAGCGTTGAGATTAGGCTAAATGCTGAAGGCTTAGTTCTTTCCGGATTAGCGGTAAGGATGGTTTACGAATACGAGGGCGATTTGCCGCTTGAGCCCCAGGATGTAAAGATGAGAGTCAATCCAGCGCTAGCTGGAATGGATTGGGTGTTTCCAGTAAATAC
This sequence comes from Patescibacteria group bacterium, assembly GCA_022562395.1. Lineage (GTDB taxonomy): Bacteria > Patescibacteriota > Microgenomatia > UBA8517 > UBA8517 > JADFPI01. The sequence continues at coordinate 57,815 of JADFPI010000001.1, forward strand.
GATAGAGGTTGATGAGAGGAACAAAAGAGTCGTCGCAGAGCTGGCCGCAGTCAATTTAAACCCCGGAGGATATCCGGCCGAAGGCTCAGTCACTTTTGCGACTATTGATTTTAATGCTGAAAGCTCAAGCAGTAACGACTTGGCCTTTACTTTTGACGCTGAAAACACGAAATTACTTACCAAAGATGGACGAGAGGTGGAGATAGAACTAGTCGAGAGGCTGTACAGCGTAGATTAAAATTACGCAGTTGACGGGTCGCAACATTCGTCTCTATGATTAAAATACTATGGCAGTAAAACCAACCGTTAAAACAATTCTTGCAATTTTGGTAATTTTAGTGCTGGTAATAAGCATTCCAGTTGCCGTGTTTTTGATAAGACAGCGGCAGGAGATTAGGGAGAAAGCTGCAGTTCCCACTGGACAGGCAACCGTATCCCTATCACCGACGAGTGCAACTTACGATGTTGGGCAGTCGTTTAGTGTTAGCGTTTCTTTTAATACGGCAAATATAGCGATATCAGCAGTCGCGGTCAGGCTAACTTATCCCTACTCTGGAACAACACCGGAACTTACAGCCTCCGATATTCAAATAAATCCGTCACTATTGGCGACAGGAAGCTGGAGCTGTCCGGTTAAAACGATTACCCCTTCAAGCGGAACGGTTCAAATAGATATAGCCTGTGTAAACACCGATATTAATGGATATACCTCGGCAACCGATACACAACTGGCGTCATTTAGCGTGGTTGCCAACCAAGTTCCAGCAACCAACCCAACCACTTTGAGGTTCGACCCGAATTTGAGTGTTATTACCCAAAAATCAGACGGGCAAGACGTCCTTTTGATTCCCACAAGCACTGGTTCTTATACAATTTCCGGAGGTGCAGGTCCAACTCCAACCCCAACTCCAACTCCAACGCCCACCCCGACAAGTGGTATAGGCGGTGGGGCAACCGCAACTCCAACCCCCACTCTCACAGAAGACGAGCAAGATTTGACACCAACCCCCACTCCTAGCCCAACCCCTACGGGAGGCACTGGCGGTGGGGCAACCGCAACACCAACCCCCACTCCGACAGAAATTGAGGAGCTTCTAGACTCGGGGGTATCAACGCCTACTTTACTGGCCGCATTTGTAGGATTTTTGCTGCTTCTTGTTAGCGCTGGAACCTTCTCAGTGGTATTTTTGAGAAAGTAGTTTAGGAGTTATTTTTCTCCATTTGCTTTTGAGCTTTTTCTTTTTGTTTTTCTATTTTTTCGTCTTCCTCTTACATTATATACCTAGTTTCACTCTAGTTTGCATTAAAAATAGCTGTTATAGGTATATACGAATACCTTATTTTTGCAAATTCAAGTAAGATGAGTATACCCATTGGTACAGGCAAAATTTTTACTAAGAGAATACTAATAATTTTATCCCTATTAGGAAAAGAAAAATTGAAATCACCAGTCTAAATTTTTCTTGCGGAATTTTTCCGACCGTTCTTTTTGCCAATCCGGCTCCCACAAGGGAAATGGGAATTGAGAAAAGAAGCGCAAGTAAAAGTTGTCTTGGAAAGGTAGTTCCACTAGAAATATAAGTGGTGATTCGTGTTGTGTCTATTATTAAGGCAATTGCCCCGGAGGTAAATATGTACGTTGTTTTAGGCAAGTCAAAAGCGGAAAGAAAGGCTCCTCTGATTGCGCCCCCTATTCCAAAAACTCCGGCGAAGAATCCTGATAAAACTCCGCCTGATACAGCGGTAGATAAATTTTGTGCAAGTTTGAAAGCTGGTTTTAGGGCTAGAAATACTACGTAAGAAATCAAAAAAACTCCGAGAATTCGCGACAGGATAGCCTCGGGAGCTGTCAAGACTATCGATGCCCCAAGATAGCTTGCGATAATTCCAGGAATGCCGAATCCGAGAATAATTTTCCAATTGACAGCCTTTTTAAAAAGAATTATTTTCCAAATGTCGTTGAACCAATGGATTATGCCGACGAACAGAAGTGCTTGCGGTAGGGGGAAAAATATGACAATGACTGGGAGCATGATAGTTGATGAGCCAAAACCGGTGAGGGTTCCCACAAAAGCAGCAACGATTGTCAAAAGGGCAATCAATGCTATTTCCATTAATTAAGAATATCACGACCATAATTTTTACTGCGATGATTGTCGAAGAAAAGCAGTAAGGTGAGTGGAGAAAAGTAGCGTTTAGCTTGGGGAAATTCTATCTTCATAAGTTTTACTCGGCTCTGAAAGAAAGAGTAGCTTAGATTTTCCCCAGGTTCTTTGCGAGGGCGTTTGTTTCCTTGAGAAGAGTTTCAACTTCGGCGATGCCCTTTTCCCAGAAGTCTTTTTTTGAAATATCGATGCCAAGCTTTTTGAAACTGTCCTTAGGGGATTCGGACAGCCCCACCGAAAGGAATTCTTTTACAGCACCTATAAATTTGGAATCTTTTTTGACTTCGGCTTGCATGGTTTTTGAGATTAGTAGGCCTCCGGCATAGGAGTAAACGTAGAAGAAAAAGCGAATATGTTGCCAGTGTACCCACCAGTTTTCAGAGCCAGGGGATTGCAGCACGTAAGGGCCCATGTACGAATCCATATGTTTCTGAAACGTTTTGCCGATTTCTTCCTTGCTTAGATAACCCCTCTCTCGAAAAGTTTTATGCAACTCGGTTTCAAAGTTATAAAGGGCGATCTGCCTAAAGATTGTTTTTACGTCTTCGTCGAGTTTATTGACCATTAAAGCAAGCCTGGTTTCCTTGTCAGCCCTTTTTAACAATTCTTGAAATACAAAGTCTTCCATAAATGTACTCGCAACTTCTGCCGTTGACCTGGGTGTGCCAAAATTGAGCGCGTTTTGTTTTCTGCGAATGAGCTCAAAGTTTATTCCGTGTCCGAGTTCGTGTGCAAAAGTTAGAACGTCTTTGAGCATGTTTGTCCAATTGAGAAGTAAAAAGGTCGGCTGGGACAAGAGTGTGTAGGCTGTAAAAGCTCCACTACGCTTTCCACTTCTAGGGTAAACGTCGACTCTGCCCTCATTTACAAAGTCTGAGAAGAGATTGCTGAAATCTTTATCTAGGTTTTTGTATACGCTTTCAATTATTGAAACGGCGTCTTTATAAGAATATTTCGCTTCGATTTTGCCGTATTCAACGAGCCTTTCGTGATACTCCAACTTTTTAACTCCTAGAAGTTTTGCTTTGAGCTTGTAATGATGCATTGCTACGTCAAAGTGTGAAGATACAGAGCTCACTAGTGTGTCGACAGTGTCGGTGTCGACGTCGTCTGAAATGTGGCGATCAGTATCTGCTCTTTCGTAATTACGCAATCCGTCGTCTATTTTTTTGTTTTGCAGTACGGCGTTTAACTCATGCTCTGCTGTATCGGTATGACTTGCTAAAATGTCGTTGAATGCATTAGCGGCAGAATTCCGAACTCTTTTGTTCCTAGAACCCATTAACCCCAGGATGTCAGAGAAACTCTTCTTGTCCTTTCTCCTTTTTTCATTTAATATCATCCTTTCTTCCTTAGACAAAAATCCAGAAGTCATTTTTGTCCAGTTGTCGTGAGCCACGGGGGATTTTAGATTCATTATTTTTTCTTCTGGCTCGGTGAGTAGGTGTTTCGCCTGCAAAAACAGTCTCTCCAAAAAGTGTTTATAGGGCATTAGTGGTTTGTAGTTTAAAAACTGGCTTTGTTGACGGGGATCGATCTTCGCAAGCCTTAACTCGAAAAATTGAATTTGATTTTGCATTTTTTTAACAAATTCTATTGATTTATTGTATTTGGCTTTGAGTTTTGGAGCGTTTTGGTCTTGTGAGGTTTTTAGCGAGTAATAGTAGTGTTCGCCGCCTTTGGGATCAAAATTTTTTCTCCAATCTTCGTATTCGCTTAGCGCTGCAAGTAATACTTTTGGTTTTTTAAGGTAATCGTCTCTGTTCTTCCACTTCTTTACAAACTGGCTAGTTTTCTTCTCGGTTATCTTTCTGAGTTTTTGGATTTCTGTGTCATTCTCTGATTTGAATAAAAGAGTTAGGTCCCAGGAGGTTCTATTAGCTTTTAGTTTTGCCATGTAGGGATTTTAACATAAAAAGAGCCCGGTAGAAGACATCTCTCCAGACAGTTATAAGTTTTCATAGATCTATTTACATTCAACTCTACACGCGCGATCGCCTACAAATAGTTGAGGCTATTTGAGAGAAAGAAATTATTTTTATTGGGAGAACCGTATTTATCAATTTCTTGAAGTGCAACCTTTTCAGCTTTTTAAGCAACCTCTTTATATCTTTTAACTTCAAATATTGTCGTGAATGTCCGAAAGTACTGTAACCTTCATGCTAAAGTCTATTATGCCGAAACTTGACAATCTTTATCAGAACATTATAATTATATTGCTATGCAGAAGGTGATTGTACAGGTTCCAATGACTAAAAAATTAAGAGACGCCGCAACTCGCGCTGCGAAAGATTCAGGTTTCTCGTCTTTACAGGAAGTAATTCGTTTGTTTACCACCAAGCTTGCCAAGAAGCAGGTTTCGATTGATATTTCTGGAGTGGAATATTTGACTCCCCAGGAAGATGCTATTTTGGAAAAGAGGTATAAAGAATTTCTAGCCGAGAAGAAGAAGGGTAAAACTTATAAAGCAACCTCTGCCAAGGAGATGATAAGGCAACTGACTTCTTAATAGATGGCCACAATCGAATACGACAGGAGGTTTAAGAAGCACTTCAAAACAAGAATTTTTCTCAATAGAAAACTTGCAAAAAGATATGAAGAACGACTGGATTTATTTTTGAAAGATAGACGTAATTCCATATTAAATGACCATAAGCTTGTTGGGAGGCTAGAAGGCACGAAAGCTTTTAATATTACCGGGGATATTAGAGTTATTTATGTCGAAGCATGAGACACAAGCTATGCTTATGTCGAAGTAGACAAGAACCACTTTATTTTTCTAGATATCGGCACCCATCCTCAAATTTATGGTATGTAGCTAGGGGGGAATTTCGCTTCAATTTAAACACAGGGTTTGGTAAAATACAACAAGCGGGGAGTAGTTTAGTGGTAGAATGTGCGCATGGGGTGCGTGCGGCCCGAGTTCGATTCTCGGCTCCCCGACACTATAGGATTTTGATATTCCAGTTGTTGACTTAGGGTTATCTTTGATGACAATAATGATTTCACTTTGTAAATTTGCTACTGAATTAATTCAGTAGTTAAGACAACTGCATCAAGCCGAATTCCCCCCGCCAGCAACTGCGTAGCTTTGAGCGGGGGGCGGGTGAGGCGTAGTCTCCGATAAAATCGGGGTAGCAATGCGGCGTCTAGAAGCCTCTCGGCAAAGCCGAGTTAATCCTTCAGGATATTGAAGAAGTCCCGAGCCTCTGTGCTCGGGGAGGCTTCACTTCAGTAGTTAAAATGGCCAGCCCCGACTAAATTATCTTGTGCTCAACTAAGAAATCTCTGACAATCTCAAAAATTTTCTTATGACCTTCAGTGTTTGGATGTATACCGTCAAAAAGTAATGTGTCTACTTTTGCTTGAGACGTTTTCCTTAAATTAACATAGTCTAAATTTTTCTCATTACAGACAGATTTAATTATATTATTAAACTCAGAGATTGATGTGTTTTTGTAAGATAATTCTTTGTCCCATGGCACGGGATTAACCCTTTTTTCATCGACACGAGTTAATCCCAGAAAAATTATTACATTTGTAAACTTTTTTGCAAGTGAAACAAGTTTAATTAGATTTTTTTGAAATTCATTCGGTGTAAATCTTGCATTACCGCCGGGGTATTTTACAGCAGAATCGTTTGTTCCTAGTTGGAAGATAATTATCAGCTTTCCTCCCTCCCAGGCCCGAGGTTTGGTCTCAACCTCAAAGTGCTCTAATAATGTTTCAGCTGTCTCGCCGGCTACACCAAGGTTATAAACCGTAAAAGTTTCCTTAAGCCACCAGTTTTGCCTGGTATACTTTTTGTCTACAAAGTTTCTTAATTTATTGACCCATCCGCTTTCTTTGTCCCAGCGACCGTAAGCAACACTGTCTCCAAAAACCAGGATATTCGCCATGAAGAAATTTTACCACAACCTTGAGCGAAATTGAGGTTATTAAAAGCTTCAAGAATACCCCGATTCAGTCGGGGATGAATTGAAGCTGTAACAATATCTTCCTTTACGACGAAGACGTACAGCTTTGCTGTAGAGGGGAAGATGTTATTTTTTAGCTTTGTTTTTATACCACTTTTGTAAATCTTTTATAGCTTCGTTTGCGCTTTTGAAGGACATTTTAGGGACTTTGTCTATGGGAAACCAGACCAGCTCACTTACGTCATCTTCGGCCTTCATTTCCCCGCCCTTTATTTCTGCCAAATAGTAGAGATTAAGAGTTTCATAGACTATTCCTTCATACTCGTAGCTATCCGTGTAAATTCCAAGTAAATTGCCAAGCTTTATGTCAAGCCCGGTTTCTTCTTTTGTTTCTCTCGCAGCAGCGGCTGGAGGGGATTCTCCTTCATTTAAAAATCCCCCTATTGAGTCCCACCTGCCTTTTTTGGGCTCTCTGGCTCTTTTGGCAATAAGCACTTTGCCACCTTTTATGAGTAAGACTGATACTCCGGGATAAGAACGCGCAAAAACCTTTCTTTTACAAGATAAGCATTGATAACTCTCTCCGCTGTAGGAAAGCTTTCCCTTGCAATAAGGACAGTATTTGTACGCTAGCATTATCGGGATAGATGTATCTTGTATTTTACCAGAGAGTGTGATACAAATTTGGCGAGATGGCAAGAAAGAAGAAAAAGGAAGTTAAGAAACCAGAGCCTCAAAAAGATGCATCAGCTAAACTTCAAGCAATAAAACTTGCCATGGAACAGATTGAAAAGCAGTACGGCAAGGGTTCTATTATGCGCCTTGGAGCAAAAACTGACGGGAGACTTAAGATTAGCGTTATCCCCACTGGGTCAATTGCGCTTGATTTGGCTTTGGGGGTTGGGGGATTGCCTCGAGGGCGTATTGTTGAAATTTATGGGCCGGAAGCCTCGGGAAAGACTACTCTGGCGCTGTCAGTTATCGCCGAGGCTCAAAAAGCTGGGGGGCAAGCAGCCTTTGTAGATGCTGAGCACGCAGTTGACGCTACTTGGGCAGAGATTGTTGGAGTTAATTTAGACGACCTTCTTTTATCTCAACCTGACACAGGAGAGCAAGCTTTGGAGATAACGGAGACGCTGATTCGTTCCGGTGCACTAGATGTAATTGTTGTCGACTCGGTTGCGGCACTTGTCCCACGGGCTGAGCTTGAAGGTGAAATGGGAGATGCGGTTATGGGAATGCAGGCGAGGCTTATGAGTCAGGCATTGAGAAAGTTAACTGGTGCAATTTCAAAGTCTAGGACTATTCTGGTATTTACTAATCAAATAAGGATGAAAATTGGAGTGATGTTTGGAAATCCGGAAACTACTTCGGGAGGACTGGCTCTTAAGTTTTATTCTTCGGTCAGGCTTGATGTCAGGCGAATAGAGATATTAAAAGATGGAGAGGTCGCAATCGGCTCAAGACACAGAGTGCGAGTTGTTAAGAATAAGGTTGCGCCTCCTTTGAGGGTTGCGGAGCTTGACATTATGGCCGATGAGGGAATTTCAAAGGCAGGGGGGCTGTTGGATGTTGCCGTGGACCTAGCTCTTATTGAGAAGAAAGGTTCTTTTTTCAACTATGACGGTAAAGTAATGGCGCAAGGAAGAGAGGGGGCAAAAGTATTCATTAACGAGCATAAGAAGTTTGCCAAGGAACTTGAGGAAAAAATAAGACGAGCCGTTGCTTCCGGTAAAAAAGTACCGAAGGAGTTAGGGGAGACGAAGAAATAAATCCCAAATTACAAATTCCAAGACCCAAACAATATCAAAGCTCCAATTTCGAAATCCAAAACATTTAGAATTTCGACACATGCCTACAATAACCTCCATTAAACCCCAGAAAACCAGAAAACGAGTTAACGTATACCTTGATAATAAGTTTGGATTTGGGTTGGATTTGGAAAGTTACATGAAGTTGGGATTGAAAGTAGGACAGACAGTGACAGAGACAGAGATAGAGGGGGTAGTTAAAAAAGCGGAATTTCAAAAAACCCTAGATAAACTTTTGAGATTCGCAACTTTAAGACCAAGAAGTGAGAAAGAAATTAATGATTGGTTAAAAAAATATAAAGTTCATAAGAGTTTGAATAGAGACCTCTTTAATCGATTGAAGCGCTTGGATTTGCTTGACGATAAAAAATTTGCCCAGTGGTGGGTTGAGCAAAGAACTTCTTTTAGACCGAGGGGAAAAAGGGTATTAAGTTCAGAGCTTTGGAATAAAGGAATTGCTAGAGAAATAATTGATGATGTTCTATCAGAATTAAAGATTGACGAAGAAAAAATCGCCAGGCAGCTTTTGGAAAAGAAAGAATATAAGTGGGAAAAATTACCGCGCCTTGAAGTGAAGAAAAAAATGGGAGAATTTTTGGCGAGGAAAGGGTTTAAGTGGAGTATAATCAAAAAAACAATTGACGACACTTTTAAAAAGGACTAAAATACTCAAAGGAGTAAAGGAAAAAATGCTGAGAAGAACTCAAATTTCAGTTCCTTCTGCAATAACCCCGCTTGGATGAGCGGTTGGCTTCCTTGTACTCCAGCTTAATCATTAGACATTAGTCATTAACCATTAAATCATGGCAAAAAAAGACGACATTAAGGTATTAGTAGAAGATTTAGGAAAGCAACGTGAATCTCTGGAAGAAAAGGAACAGAAGCTTAAAAAGCGTGGAGACGAACTTAAAGAAAAACTTTCGAAAGTATCCAAGTTGACCCAAGATGAGGCTAAAAAAATACTACTCGATGAGGTTCAAAAGGATTTAACCTCCGAAATTGCTAAAAAAATAAGAATTGCAGAAGAAAAGATTAAAGCTGAAGAAGCAACAAAATTAGCAGAATTGCAGAAAGCGGAAGCTGAAAAGGCAAAAAAATTAGCAGAAGAACAAACAAAAATTGCTGAACAGCAAAAGCTTCTCGCAGTGCAAAGCGCCAATGAAGCATTGCGTCAGAAAGAAATTGCTAACAGAAAGTCTGTAGAAGCGCTTGAGCAAAGATCATTGGCGGAAAAGAGCGCTGTAGAAGCTAATGAACAAAAATCACTGGCAGAAGAAGCTAGTGACAAGGCAAATAACCTTCGTATGCTCTCCATATCACAATCCATGGCTGTAAAATCCATACAAATAACTAAGGATACAGCCCAAAAAGCGCTTATTGCTTACCAGGCATATTTGTTTAATGATAAATACGGTGGAAATGAACGTAATCCTGATATATATGATGGATTATACAGCACATTAAAAT
>JADFPI010000035.1 GCA_022562395.1 Patescibacteria group bacterium
AGACTTTTGATCCTAGCTTTAGGAGCGATAACAAATCAAATATTTCTTTCCTTGTTCATTTTATTGCTCGTCTTAAATTATATGGTCGTTGCCCGTTTATTCTTTGCAAGAAAGATGACATCTGTCGACTTTCCAGTTTGAGCTGGCTCTTTATCGTAAAATTCGAACCTCATTTAAGTCGCAGGCTCGCCCCGCACTTTCTTTTAACGAAGTGCACTCTTGCGGGGCTCGCGATATTCGGGCGTGCTCCAATTCGGCTTTACTTATTCGCATGTCTTTTTTGTCGCGCGCCCTCAGTTTAGCTAGTTTGTCCTGTTGGGGCGGCGGCGGCGGAGCCGCTTGTGATAAAGATTGCTCCCAAACTTGGGATCATTGGCGATCCGAAAAACCACCGTTTGACAACCATTGCCGCCATTTGTTCGGATCACCCTCTTGTAATAATTTTCGATACTCGGCATCAGAACGTTCCACTTGTAGGATTTTATCACCATCAATGGCTTCTATAAACTCACGTACTGCCCTAAGGCCTTGGTGAACGTCTCGTTCTTGCGGAGGGCCGGCGGCCTTTTTAAACACTTTATGCAAAATACGAAAAGTGCCTTCGCTATATTCATTTTGCTTTTTTCGGAGTGAATGAAGACGCCCCCATTTTAATTGTTTTAATGCATTAATATCCGAGTCGTCCAAATTCAGCAACGCTGGATTCTCTCTTAGCAGGTCAATAAACAAGAGTTCGGTCAAAACAGCGAAACCCTCAGTTAAGGCCCGCTTGACAGATAAATCCACAAAGTCAACCTCCACATGGCGTCCGTGAACAGTTGAGTCAAACATTGCATGAGCCAGCTCGTGTGCCATTGTGAGTGTGTCGATAACCTTTCGTTTGGCTTTGATTTCTACTGGTTCCTCTTTTCCATTCACCCCAGCAGTGAATGCACTTACGGTTTCCTCTTCGAAGGCGGCTAGGCCGCGGGCTTTCATAATTGTTCCTGACTCTATTACCACTAATCCTTCACCTTCTCCCCCCCCAGCTTTATCAGCTCCCTCGCTCACTTCTTCCTCCTTATGCAGCTTCGACATTGGATCTTCGAGTCGCAAGCGGTCTAAGTGAGAATCAATATAGATTTCGGGAAAGTGAGTTTTTAATATTTTATCGGTGACCTTGTATAGCGCCACTATATACTTTCCGGCTTCCACTGACCGAGCGTGTTGCCACGCTTGTTTGATTAAGGGAGTTTCTATTAACTCAGTAGCAGTTAAACCAGCATTTTGGTGTAGCGACCAACCGGGGTCACGGTCATGGTGCCTAAAATACACATCGGCTGTTAATCGCAAGAGGGATGAGTGTAACGATTCGATGGTGTCTTTATCATGTGGAGGATAAACTGCCATTTCATCAAAGAGGCGGCCAGCAAGATACCGCCTAGCATAAACAATGACTTCGCTTGAAAGGTTGCCTAACTTGCCAGCGCCGGCGTCAAACGTGTCTATAATTTGGCCCACTTTGTCCTTCAATTCGTCGGAATAGCCCCTACCTGTGTCGTGCGAAGCCTCTCGAAATTCTTTCATTAAACTTTTATCGGTCAACATTGAAGCCAGTTGCAGTCGCAGGTGCTCGCTAGCACGAAAAACGTCTTGAACTGCCAAGAGTGCCCCATCAGCCCCTCCTCGTTTGTTTTGGATTTCGAGGGCCAGTGGAATTAGTTCTGGATCAATGCCGTGACGTAAGATCATTAATGCCCGGCTGCGACCTCTTTTATCTAGGTTGTTTAAAAAAGAACTGATGTCCTTTGACGAAACGGCTTCGATTTCTTCAAACTGAGCTAGGGCTTTGATCAATTCTTCACTAACCACCAGCTTGCCGAGCTCTTCTCGAATTGGAGCGACCGCTTTTTCTAGTTTCCCAGCATATTCCGCGTCAAGACGGTCACTGCTCCATTTTTGGGTGTCGTTGTAGCGAGAGACAATATCTCCTAACGGTGTGTCATTGGCTTGAATTAAATCAATATCTTTGGTTACACCCCAAGATTCTGGCTCTATTAATGACCGCACCTCTGCCTCAGTAACTTGCTCTAAGAGGTAGGGTTGGGTGGATTTTACAGGCGGCGCTGTCTGTACCTCGACGGACTCGCTCATTGGTATATTTACTATACCCCATCACAAGGAGAGAAATAAAATTTGTCTGAAAAAGGTCAACTCAAGAAGCCCTCTACAAGCGAATCGAATGCTTTCAACTTTTCTCCTTGAAGTGTATCTCTATAGTCCACCAGAGCACCTTTTTGGGGGTGCCCTGTAATTGCTTTCCCTGAGAAAACTCTCTGAATGTGAGTATTCAAATAATAATCCACTCCCAACTGTCTCCCAAAGTCATAGAGACTTCCCACACCTATTTCAACATCCTGCTCGTCTTCTAGCGAAATTAAAGGAGGAGAATTAGGGTCAGGAGCTTGTTTTCTTCTTCTATGTAATCCCTCATTCTGGAAATGTAATTTTCAAAAGCATTCTCCCCACTACCTGGTTCATATAAAAATATAGTAGAGCCAGAAAGAATGATACTTCCATCAGTTAATTAAAACAGCTCCAATTTTATCAATTAATCACACGAGCAATATAAGTATTTTCTGGAAGTTGAGGGTGTGGTACGAATGTTTTGAAGGGAAAATGGCGGTTTTAAAGGAAAACAAGGGTTATTTGAGGCATATGGGTCACTAGGGTGCCCAATCTAGCTGGTTAAATAGGACTCGAACTAAAAAGACCGATCGCTACCGCTTTGTATTCTAGAGTAAATTGCTAGTCTGATATAATTCATGCAAATGGGTAACGAATCTATTGAAGAGGAGTCTTTGGGACAAGAAAGGAAGATTCAACTTAATGAAACTTTTAGACCCTTTGAAACAAAGGGAGTAATAAGAGAGGAAGAAGGTTTGTACTCCAAATTGATGTTATCTTGTGATGAAGTTCCGACCTTTTCATTAAAAGCTCGAGTCCGAACTGTTAAAAATCCCACCTCACTTTTTGGAGTTACTCCATTTGAACCTGAAGCTGGATATCAAATAACAGAAGAGGATACTAGTTTTCAAACCCGGAAGGAGAAGGTTGTCAATCTTACCCAAAAAGGAGGAAAAGATATAGCTGATGTAGCACCTTTGTGGTTGACTTTTTACTCTAGCGGAGAAGATTTAGAAAGAGCTGGTATTGTAACAAAACGCATGAGAGTTTGGGATGGTGGTATTCTAGAAGCTCCTTATTTTACTGCAAAAAACCCAGAGTATTACAAGTTTCTGAAATCTTTACGAATAAAGCTTTCTTTTCCTTCAGGTAAGATTTACGAATCAAAGCCTGACGAGTCCGCTTTCCAGCCAAATAGAGAAATACTACATTTACGTTTTGCTTACTTTTATCCTACTGAAACTGGACCCCTGGCTTATTTATCCGTATTTGATACAGGTTCATTGCCTAGTCAGGAGGGATTAGAAATATTCCTACCTGATGATATAGAAAAACTGAGAAAGATTGAAGCGAGTATTTTCAAATCTGAATCTGGAAACTGAGGCTAGAGTCAGAATCTGTTTCTGGCAACTTAGTGAGAATAGTACCAGAGGCACAACATTCAGTTATGGGATTAGAACGGTCTTGACCGGTATACTCAGCTTCAGCAATAAAAGGCTTGTGAATGAGTTTTTTCAGATTAGTAGATTAGGATTTGTTGGATGAATAGTCTCGTATTTAGTCCCTACGAATACACTTTCAATGTCAACTTTAATAGGAGTCTCTAGAATTGACTTGCCAATCGTCTCAGTAGCCTCAAGGGCAAAATTGACAAGATTTTGTGAAGGAGCCGGGTTTTTGCTTTCTACCACTCTACAAATACTTGAGTGAAAGATGTCGTGGTAGGGAAAGGTGGGCTCAAAGCCTCTGCCGGCTGTTTGTGAACCAACAGGTAGTGTTTTTTGCAAAGACCTATTCATGATTACTTCTAATAGTTGTCTTGCTCTGTATACTACGCTTTGACAGTTATTGAAGTCGGTTGCTAGATAACTGTTTGGAGCCATAACCAATCTGTTTAATCGAAACTCTGGCTTTCTGAAGATTTTTGTTATCAGCTGAAGATGGGAATAATCTTGTTTCATCCAATCAATTGCTTTTTCTCTTTCCTCCTGAGTTAAACCAGTGATGTTACGAATATCAAGAGTGATATGGATGGGCACATCACCTTGGCCAGCAAAAATTGTGGGAAGGTTAAGTTTTTTCGCAATTTCTTGTAATGGAGAGATTACGCTCGTTTGGATGGATTGAACTGTATCACTAGTAGGAATCAGCAATGCATGAAACACGTTGTGAGACCCTGCTAGATCATACCCCTCAAATGGCTTAAAGTCCCCACTTTCAAACTGCTCCATTCCAGCAGCAGTATTTTTTGCAGTTTTGTTTTCGTAGGCGTCTTGTAGCCCGCCGCGGTCAAAATTTCTTCCTTGGCCGAATTCTTTGCTCATAATTATCCTAAATTGTATTAAAATATGTTCTTGTATCAATTAATTTGTGACATATCCTTAATCCGTCCGGGAGTATCCTCTTCAAAGAGGGAGTCATCATACTCAAAGGTTGGAAATCCTTCTGTCCGCTAACCTAAATTGCCTGTTTCTGGGTTTTCTATTTGCATAAAGAATAGGTAGAAGTATACCATATTATAAGATACTATTTGATCGCCATGTGTTTATTTTACCCAATGATGAAGAAATTCTTGCGATTGCTGGTAAACTAATTCAGGATAAGGAGCAATTTCTGGCCAGTTTGTTGTTCAAGGTTATACTCTCATCTAACCAGACGGACTTCTAGTTAGCAAATAGATTCTAATTGATAGACCTAAGAATACTAACGTCAATATCTTTATTAATTTTTTCTTCACATTATGATTTTAACAAAATATATATGTTATTCTTAATGGATATTGGCATAATAGGTTCGAATAGCGTCTATGCTCGTCAGCAGATTGAAATAATCCTATAAGCTTGAGCTGGTTTTATCCGCAGAGTATAATAAATTACAGACATGGTTGAACAGCGATACGAGTTTAGTCAACGGTCATATCACCCTGATATGTTCCACGAGCCAGATGTTGACGGTGTTTGCTTGGTTGACAACCGGGAGTTGCTAAAATCTTGGTTTATACCTTCCAACGAGCGACTTGACGTAGTAAGTTATTCAATCGAATGGGATGTGAGTGTTAAATCTGAAGAAATAGTTGGCTTTATTAACAACATGCTGACTGAGTATGAAAGCATCGCTCCTAATGAGGTTCAAAAAATTAACAGAAGACATCAAAGTTATTATTCTCTCTGCATTTAACGACTGGTCAGCAATCAAAATGGATCCAAAGACTGCTAAAGCAATCGGCGCGAAAGATTTTATTGAGAAAGGTATTGATCTTGATAAGTTAGTAGCACGTGTGCGGTCAGAGTTAACCCAGTAATAGCTGGACTATTTTCCAGTTTCAAGATTATTATAAGAAGTATAA
>JADFPI010000036.1 GCA_022562395.1 Patescibacteria group bacterium
GGAGAGTGTTTACGCATGAAGATTATCTTGTTTCTGGCAACCCTGTAAGCCCGTTCGACAGAAGTAATTCCCAACCACTCTACCCATGGATGCACATAAGTTTTTTTGGGTCCCTGATGCCATGACTTGGCAGAAGATGTACAGTAAAGTTTAAACTCCGCTTTCCTTGCTCTTAAAGAAAAGTCTGAATCCTCATAGGGAATAAAATAATCCTCGTCGTAGTTTCCAACCTTATCGAATACCGATCTTCTAACCATCCAGACACAACCACACATGGGAACCTCTCTTAATCCGTCATATTGACCCCTGTCTTCTTCCCTGACACCCCAGGCTTTAATTCTTCCCGTTAAAAGATTTATATCGTGTCCGGCCCCCTGGAGAACATTTTTCTCTTTGCTGTCGTAAACAAGGGGCTGGACAATACCAGCATCCTCGTTTTCTTCAAAGACTGAAACAAGGTACCGAACCATATCTTTATCAGCAAATGCATCATCGTCGGTAAAAAGAATATAATCCCCAGAAGTTTCCTCAAGTCCTCTGTTCCTCCCCTCGGCTGCACCCAAGTTTAAATCGCTTGTTATCAGCTTAACCTTTTTGTATTTCTTCGGAAGCCAAGTCAAAACCGGCGGCTTAGAAGCATTATCTACTACTATTATTTCTAGGTTCTTGTAAGAAGAGGCGAGGTAGGAATCAAGACATTCAATTAAATTTTTCTTCCTGTCCTTAGTCACAATCACTACCGATACTTTCTTATTCATTTTGCTTCCCTTTTCGGTAAAAATAGTAGGTTATCATATATTAAATGGTAGCTACTCTTCAACTTGTGTTGCCTAATTTTGCCGTCCTCAATATCGTAAGCTATATACCCTAATTTTTCCAGCAATTTTATGCACGCTCTGCTTCCCTTTCTAGAAGGAACCTCTTTATCTCCTATTTCTATAGATATTATTGGTTTATTCTTCTGAATAACTGTCTGCATTCCCTTTAAAACATCCAGCTCTGCACTTTCGGCGTCGATTTTTACAAAATCTGGCTTAATCCTAAATATCTTGCAAAAATCATCCAAACTTACTGCCTTAACACGAAGTTTTTTGGGAATAATCTTTTTCAAATGTTCCTCGGACATTCTTGCTTCTCTGTAACTGTTGCATCCAGCATAAAATGGCCCGTAATCTAAAAAGTTTAAATCTTGAGTCTTAGACCAGGCTGCGAGTGGATAGGCAAAAACATTTCTAAATTTTTTTACGTTTGAAAACAATTGCTCGAAAGTGGAAGGTGTTGGTTCGAAAGAATAAACTTTACCAGTCTTCCCTACAATAACAGATGCAAGAACTGACTCGTAGCCAATGTGGGCACCAATATCAAAAAAGGTCATTCCAGGCTTTAAATATTTTAGAACCATAGTGGTTAATTCCTCTTCGGAATAACCATATAAATAAAGGTAAGAAAACACCACATCCGGAAAAACCCCTGAGATATTTTTACCAAAGAATAGATTTGCCCGCCAAGCAATCCCCTTTCCTGTTAGAAAAGGGAAACGGGTAAAGAAGAGGTACTTCAGGATTTTTAAGGGATTAAGCAAAAATTGCACCAAACGGTTTCTTTTGCTAAAACTAACAGCTTTTTGGAATTGTCTTCTATTAACCACGGGGTTTAGTTATTTGCACTAGAATATCCTCTGCCCTCCTGTCCCAATCCCAATATTGCCTCACCAACTCAACCGCATCTTTGGTTGTTTTGTTATAGAGTGTGCTATCCTTTAAAAGTTTCAAAACAAGGCGGGCGTATGCGTCAAAGTCGTTAATTGGAGCCTTAAGAACTCCTTTTGGATAATAAGTTTTCAAGGCTTCTAAATTAAAAGAGACTCCCGGCATTCCCCAAGCCATCCCTTCGGCACAAGCCATTCCTCCTGAATCATAAACCGCCGAATGCATAAAGATTTTGCCTTTTTGAAAAAGGTCGTATTTCTTTTTTCCGTCGGGCAAGTAGCCTGCTAGTTCTATATTTTTGCCAAGGTTTTTCTCCTTAATTTTTGCTTTTACATCATCCATTAAAGGCCCGTCTCCAATCATTACCAGGCGCGCTTTAGGCCTTTTGGCAACAACCTTTTCCCAAATATCAACAAGCTCGGTAACTCCTTTTTGCGGATGAAATCGCCCCAAAAACAATCCGTCGTAAATTCTTTTCATTTTCTCCACTTTTTTGGGAACGTAGACCCCGCCGCGGGCAACAACAATCTTTCCTTGCCTTTCGTGTTTGGGAAATCTTTTTGCATCCGGCTGGCTGGTTACAAAAACCTTGTCCGAAAAAATCTTTATAAGCCAGTAAATCGGTTGTTGTTGAAGCCAATAAAATATACTTTTTATCGTAGGCAAACGAAACTCCCCCTCTTCTTTAAAGCCCTTGAATGGGCTCGGGGCAGCCAAATAAAAAGTTCCTACCCAGGTTATTTTGGGAAAACGCAGTTTCAAAATCCAGCCCGGTAATGCATCCATCCAAAAATCGGAAGCCGAGTAGACATAAGTAGATGCTTCATTTCTAAGATTTAATTGAAACGCTCCAATGATTGAACGAACAATTCTTGCAAGATAGTTAACATAAAACCCCGCCCTTCCCCAATCTCCCATTTTCCAAATGACGAATTTCAAGTTTTTGGAAGGGTTAAGAGCATGACGCCTGCACATCTGTCTCCCCTCTTCCCAAACATAAATCCTTACCGGAAACTTTTTTTGCCAGCGCTTGGCGAGCTCCAAAAAAATTCTATCTCCCCCCGAAAAGCCGGGTCCAAGTGCCGCCATCGCGATTATGTGGAACTTTTTAATTTTCTTCACAAAAATAACTTTACTTTTGAAGTATACCCGCTATCAAACCGTGGGTAAACCCCGCTCACCAAAATTATTGGTGTGGGGCAAAGGGATTTTATTTCCTTTTTTAAGTGGATATAAGAAACCAACAAAAGTTCCCTTTACTAATTCAATCCACTTAGGAAAAATCCCGAATTTTACTGCCTCTAATAAGTAGTATCCAAAAAGAAAAGGTAAAAATAAAATGTAAGTTAAAATATTTCCGTGCTTTCTCATAAACAAAGTCCTATTTCGACCTAAAAGATAAGCTCTCGATAAAACTCTCGGTCGCCAAAGTTTTTCATCTTTTGGCTGGTCGTGATAGGCAACAGCTTTGGGTTCATAGAAGTTTTTAAATCCGGCTTTTTGGGCTCTAACACAGTATTCGGGATCAAAATAACACAAAAACCAATTCTCGAATCCCCCTATTTTATCTATAACTTGCCTTTTTATTAGCATTACTGTTCCCGAACCTTGAACTTCGTGGGCTTTAAGAAAATTTTTCTTTGGTCCCCAACCAACATTTGTCCTCCCGGTCATAAGATTGACTTCTGCGCCAGCCTGATTTACCCAGTTTTTGTCAGACAAATACAAAATCATGGGAGTAACTATTCCGATTTTTTCATCGGACTCGGCACGCTCTACAAGTTTTTTAATCATGTCGGGCTCAACAACTACGTCCTCGTCGCAATAAAGAATATGGTTTTTGAGATTCGCCTGGGCGAACCCAATGTTATAAACAGCGGTTTGGCCGATATTTTTTCGTCCTGCGTCAACCCATCTAATCCATTTATATTTCTTTCTTCCTTCTTTTAAGATTTCATCTGTCGGGCTATTGTCAACAACTACTACCTCAAGACTTGGATATTTAGCCTTCCTCAAAGAATCGAGCAGTCTAAACAACTTTTCTTTATTATTAAAACTGGGAATAACAACAGTAACCTCTTTCATAAAGCTCTCATGCTTTTTTTCTCACCAATGAAATAGCAAAAAGACCTGCCATTAAAGAAAGAGTAATTAAAGAAATTTTCAAGCCAGACTTAAAATAATCTTGGGGTTTATACTTTATAACAACCTTATATTCTTCATCACTTTCATCAATAATCCAGGAGTTAGCATAAGAAAAAACTTTTGTGTGCTCTTTAACCGTCTCTCCATTTATAGAGGCTTCCCAACTTGGATCAAAAAGATCAAGAAAATTAAGCTTTACCGGTCTATTGTCTATATTATTAACGATAACTTCGTAGGTGGCCGGGTTAATTCTTGCGTAGTTAGTTTCTGCGTCTTCTGAAAGAATTAAATTAATTTTGGAGGATCTTTTCACTTCGTAAATCTCAAGTTGTCCGAAAGACTGGACTTTTTTAATATTTTTCTGTTTGGAAAGATAGTCTGCCATCTTATCAGCAGGGTCTAGTCTAAGTAGTTGCGTATCTACATCAAAATGAAGAATGATATATTTAACATTCAATTTTTCTAATTCTTGGTAGAACTCTTCACTTCTAAATTCAGAGTTAGTAATATCAGGGTCTGGCCCGTAGGCATTTTTCGCAAGTTTCCCAAATCTTTCAAGTAAAACATTATAGTAGGGCTTGTTGAAAGCGACATTTTTTGCTATCGAATGTTTACTAAATAGAAATTCACTAGGGTCTGTTCCTTGATAAGAATTCTCCCATGTATATTTTATGCCATCTCCGGCATTTAGCGGAAAATGTATTAACCTAAACTCTCCCTCCTGTCTATTTAGCCAATCATTCGCTTGTTTATAGTAGGAAGGTACCCTAACCCAAACATTCATTTTCACTCCCCCGGCGAAAATGCCCTTCCACATTGGCCAGACATAAACACCAGAAACCAAGATTAAAATCAATGCCATTATTAGAAACGAACTGATAAGTAAACTAGAAAACTTTTTCTTTACAATTTTATCTATAACCAATGAAGCCTTGATACATCCTATTGAAAAAAAGGGCGTGTACGCTAAAAGAAAAATGAGTCCCATTTTCTCGTATGGATTCCGGAATACCTGTAACGGAGGCAGGGTTGTAAATATCCACTCAAAAGCAAAACCTAATGGCGGATTAGAGCCCAAAACCACGAATAGTGAAATTAGAAATAGGGAAAGGTAAAACTTAAAGTGGCTCATTTTCCTAAATACTTTTAAAGAGAAAAGTGCAACTATAGGAATTAAAAAGCTTATAATTTTGAACAGCAAGTTCGAATAAATTTCTCCGTAAATCTTATCTGTAAACAAGAAATGATGTAAAAGCCTAAGAACAGTC
>JADFPI010000017.1 GCA_022562395.1 Patescibacteria group bacterium
TGCAGCCAAATAGATTACCAGTTTTGTCTAAGATATATCGAACTAGGATTCGGAGATGAACCAATAGACTTCAACGTATATTTAGAAAAAATACTAGGTGACCAAGAAACTGCGAAAATAGACTACAAGCTTGTTTTTCCTAATTCAGTGTACCAATTAACAGATTAGATGAGATTTTCCAAAGGCCAACTTTTGAAGCTTTTACTTGCCTTAGCTAGCTCTTTCTTAATCTTAGTTTTTGCCCCCCAAGAAGTATCTGCTGCTGCGCCCGGTTGTTCGGATGGCAGTGTTATTGGTTCATGTGGAGGGGGGCAAGCTTGCTGGAGTAGGCTAAGAATAGACTTGTTTGAATGTAATTTGGTGTCCGGGTCCTGTGTTAATCCCAGAGTTCGTACTGGCCAGTGCTCCTCCTGTACAAGTAGCGGTTGTCAAACAACTAGCAATGTCTGTGGCACAAGCGATAGTTGTGGGTGTGTTGCACGCGACGTACACAACATTTGTATAGATTGTGGTTTCAACGGTGGTAGTTGTGGAGCCAGGAACTGCGCATCATGTGGCACAGCGAGCTGTTGTGGGCCGGCGCCGTATAGCCAAAGTAGCTACTATTCTCAATCATCATATTACAGTCAATCAAGTTATTACAGCCAGAGTAGTTATTATACTCAAAGTAGCTATTACACCCAGTCTAGCTACTACTCCCAGTCGTCATATTACTCTCAAGCTTCCTACTATACACAGTCTTCCTACTACGCCCAATCAAGTTACTATGCCCAAAGTAGCTATTATACGCAGAGCAGCTATTATTCCCAATCCAGTTATTATAGCCAGAGTTCTTACTATACTCAGAGTTCTTATTACGCCCAAAGTTCCTACTATGCTCAATCCAGTTACTATACCCAGTCTAGCTATTACACCCAATCCTCGTATTATGCCCAATCTAGTTACTACACCCAAAGTTCTTACTATACCCAGTCTAGTTATTATAGCGAAGGCGCCTACTACTCCCAATCCTCTTATTACACCCAAAGTAGCTATTATGCTCAAGCTTCCTACTATGCCCAGAGTTCATATTACACCCAAAGTTCCTATTATGCTCAATCCAGCTATTACACCCAGTCCTCTTATTATGGCCAGTCCTCGTACTACTCACAATCCTCCTATTACTCCCAAAGTAGCTATTATTCCCAAGCATCGTACTACAGCCAGGCTTCCTATTACAGCCAGTCGTCATACTACTCTCAATCCTCCTATTACTCCCAAAGTAGCTATTATTCCCAATCCTCCTACTATTCCCAAGGTGCATATATAGTTTCGTGCCCTGCGCCCGCCAGGCCGGTTGACCCACCGGCAACCTCTTGTTCTGGTGGAACATATTCATCAACTTGGGAATGGGATGCGGTATTTGATCCGAACGCAGGAGATTGGGCAACACAATATCGGCTGCAGGTGGATGATGAAAGCGGTTTTTCATCTCCTCGCTTTGAAGATACAGGTTGGACAGGAGCAGGAACCTTTGGCTGTGCAGGAGGGGGTACCTGTAGTTATACATCAACCGGTCTAACCTCAGGAACTACTTATTACAGTAGAGTCAGGGCAAGGGGAACTTGTACTCAGTCGGCCTGGTCTGCCACTGTATCTGTATTTGAAGCCTGCGCCTCTGGCTCAATAAGCGCTTCCCCCAACCCTTGTACGATTGCCTTTGGCGAGACAACTTGTACGAGCACAATTTCCTGGTCTTCAAGTAACGCAACAAGTGTAAGCGTTGAGATTGATTTGACCTCGACACTTGCAACTGGTGCATCTGGCTCACAAGCTGCCAGCTTTATAGATGTGGCTGGTTATACTTTCTATCTAAGAGGCACCCCAATCGGAACTAGCACTGAAGTAACTCTGGATAGCGTGTTTGTAGATGGAGAGTTTCCACCCTGCCCGGTCACCGGGCCAAGTAGTCCTTCGGCCAGTGTTACCTCAACTTCCGCGGAGCTTTCCTGGACTCCTGGTTCCAGCGGAAGCTTTCAAATCTTGCGGCTTGACACCAGTCAGTCGGCGGTTGACACCGGGTGCCCCGGAGGTTGTTTAATCGATGAAGACTTGCCATTAGGGCAGTCGAGTTATTCAACGGGGAGTATCTTAACTCCCGGCCAGCGATACTACTGGAATGTGGTTGAGTTTTTGGCGTCAAGCTGTCAAGAAGGATTTACCACCGGGACAGAGGCCTTCTTCACCGAGGTAGTAATTAACCTAACCCCCAGCAGTCTTTCTGTCCCTCCGGGGGACACGGCGACATTGACAGCCGATATTACCAGTGCTGTCTCCGTTGACAGAGTAGAGTTTGTCTCAGCCGATACCGGTATTGCAACGGTTAGTCCGGCGACAGATAGTACCGGCCCCCTTTACCAAACAACGGTTACCGGAGTTTCAACCGGGGTTACAACGGTGACGGCAACGGTGTACCTTTCCGGCTCTTCTTCTGCCAATGGTTCTGACTCTTCAACCATCACTGTTGAATTCAGCCCCTGGTGGCAGACGGCCGATGCAGATGTGATTACCACCGGCAACCTTCAATCCCTAATTCCTTCCAGCTGTACCCTTCCGACCTGTAATCCCGTATTTAGTATTTCAGGAACCGGAGGGTATCCCGGAGTCCCTGTTTATGGAGGAACCACCTTTAACTTTGATTCGGGAACAACCTCTTCAACCAACTGGCTGGCCAATAGTGCCTACATCCAAAGAAGACTCTATGATTATTCCTACTTTAGAGGCCAAGTTCCCGCTGATATCACCCTGAACTCGGTGACCTCGGCAACGGTTGACGGCAGTTTCTTTGAAAGTGGGGGAACGACAGACGCTTCAGGCTACACCTGGTACTTGTACGATGGAGCCGCCCTGGGTGGAGTATTAAGGATAGACAGTAATATGACTCTTTCCGGTGGAAGGAGAGTAATTTTATTTGTTGGGAATGCCGACCTTGAGCTTGGAGGAAGGATTAACTTGACAGACAAAGGAGCTGACTTCTTCATGGCCATAGTTGACCAAAGTACCCAAGTATTACCGGCAGTAACCAACCCGGGAGGTCCGGCCCTGGAGGGCCTATACTTAACCGACACAACTTTCTCAACAGGGAGTGGAACAGAGCAACTTCACCTCCGTGGATTTGTCACCGCCCACTCAGGCTTTAACCTGGAAAGAGACCTGGGGAGTGCCAATGACGTCACCCCGGCTGAGCTTTTTGAAGGAGCACCGGAGTTGATATTCACCTACCCAAGGGCCCTGACTCTAAGAAGAATACTCTGGAGGGAAGTGGCACCGTGATGAAAAATTTTCAATTATGGTTAAACATTGTCTTGACAAAGGAGGTGAATAGTAAATAAGATTTAATTATGAAAGACAAAGGAACTCTTATATTAATAGGAATACTTGTTGTAGTTGGTGGAGTACTTGGATATGCAATTTACCAAAGTGGTGCGGCAAAGCGCGGACAACCAGCGTCGACAACTCAAACACCGGCAACTTCTACTACGGGTACGACCACGACATCTGTGTCAAGAACATTAACTGCCGACGAGCAAGCAGTTCTTAGTTTTCCGGGGTCAAACGCAAGCGAGGCAGAAAGACAAAGGCATTCAGATTTAGTAAATAAACTAGGGAATGAATCTGGGTATGCATTTCTTGATATTACAGGATGCCAGCCGCTCCCGGTTGTTTATAGGGTAAAGCAAAACGGTACGTTTGTGGTTAAAAACACAAGCTCAATTGAACACACAATTCAGCTAGACCGTGCTACTACCATTCCTGCAGCAAGCGAAAAAACACTTAAGGTTAGCGAGGCTATTGGTGAAAATCTCGGTAATTACGGCTACTCATGCGATGGCTCAACCGGCCCGGTAGGCGTAATTCAGGTTGCCCCTTAGTTAAGCGACTTTTTTAAACTGATATTTGCCCTGCCTAGAGAAACTAATTTATGGCAAAGAAGGACAGAGGCGGTAGGATAACCTTAAAAAATATTATCCCCAAAAACCTGCTTCAAGTAATTTTATTGCTTTTGTTAGTTGTTAATGTTGGATTATTTACGTTTTGGCTGCGAGGCAAAAAAATAGGACAGAAAAGTCCTCAGACATATTCGGAGGTAGCCGAACTTTCAGGTAAACAGTTTACTTTTAAAGACTTGTCAAACTATTTCTCGGCCCTTGCCCAAGACAAGGGTGCAGAGTATGGCTTTGAGGTTCTTAAGAGAACAGAGCTTCCTCCCAACATAGATATGCATTTACTTGCACACGTTGTCGGAGATATTCTGTTCAAACAACAAGGCCTTGAGGGAATTAGTGTCTGTACCCACGATTTTCGGAACGCCTGCTCGCATTCGATAGTAGTCGGTTTGTTTTTGGAGGAAGGAGAGGGAGCGCTGGATAAGATTGCCGAAACTTGCCGCCAAGCACCGGGAGGAAGTGGTGCCTATACGATGTGTTTCCACGGACTTGGCCACGGAGTTTTGGCCTACACGGGCTATGAAATGGAAAAAGCAGTTGAGCTTTGTAAAAAGACGGGCACGTCCGAGTATAACAACGCAGAGTATGTTCAATGTGTCGGGGGAGTAACAATGGAAATGACAGGGGGAGTGCACGACATCGCCCTTTGGCAGGAGAAGTCTAAGGTCTATTTCAAGGATGACGACCCTCTTTACCCTTGCAACGCTGATTTCATGCCGGATGAAGTAAAATCGATGTGCTATGTTTATCTTACTCCGCACCTTCTGCAGTTGGCCGGAGCAGACATTGGTTTCCCCACGCAAGAAGATTATAAAACTGCTTTTCCCTATTGTGACAGACTTCCTAAAGATGACGGTGCAAACCGTGATGCCTGTTACGGTGGGTTTGGCAAAGAGTTTGTGGTTTTGGCCCAGGATAGGGATATTAGAAAAATTGACCAGATAAATGAGAAGCAGATGAAGGATGTTTATGATTGGTGTTTGTTGGCAGACAACAGGGGAGGTTCTGCTGCCTGCATGATTCACGCCATGAACTCTCTTTATTGGGGAGGAGAAAACGACAGGGATGCCGCAATTGGCTTTTGTGGTGTGATGACGGAACCCTATTATCAAAAATCTTGCTACATGGGTTTAATTAATGCAGTTTCTTTTTATATCGACGATTATGATTATCGAGAGGGATTTTGCCAGGAACTGCCAGATGGATATCGTGAAGATTGCCAACAAAGGTTGACTCTCAAGAATTGACGGTTTGTTGTCCAACAAAAGCTTCAGCGGAAAAATAACCATGAAATTAAAAATAATATTAGCCTCCATAATTGGAATTTTAGTCATTGTTGGAGTATTTTTTGTATTCAATCGTAAAAAAGAAAGTCGGACAAAACAATCATCACCTGTTATTTCTGCAGAGGAAGCAGAGTCCTTGGCTAACTATGTCATTAAAATGACACCAGGTGGTTTTTCTCCTTCTACTATTAATATAAAGAAAGGTGAAACCGTTGCCTGGATTAACGAGGATAGCCAGTTTAGCTGGCCGGCGTCGGATATTCACCCGACGCACTTAATTTATTCAGAATTTGACCCCAAAGAGCCCATTGCTTCGGGCGAGGGGTGGCTGTTTACGTTTGAAAAAACAGGCCAGTGGAACTTCCACGACCACTTAAGGCCAAGGTGGGTTGGGACTGTAATAGTTGAGTAAAAAGCTTCTAATTCTTAACTATTCCATGTGCTAATATTCTAAGAGCATGTTTTTGGATAAGCTAAAGCACCTTCCTAAAAATAAGGGCAAACTTGTTTTAGCTCTTCTTGCTTTAGTGGTTGCTTCTGAATTTTCTTATTTGGTTTCTTTAAATGTCCAAGATGGCAATGCAAAAAATATCTTTGCGGGGATGGTAATGGGCTTTTCTTTTGGGAGTATTCACACCGTTGAGCTTAGAGAAGACGGTTTTTTCCCTAGACAATTAACAATTAAAAAAGGCGATACTGTTAAATTTATCACCAAAATGGACAAACCCTTTTGGCCTGCTTCAAGTGTCCACCCCGACCACAACATTTACCCCGAATTTGATCCCAGAAAGCCAATAGAATCAAATGAGGCCTGGAGCTTTAGGTTTAACAAAGAAGGGGAATGGGAGTATCACGATCACCTGAACCCTCTTTATTCTGGTGTAATTATTGCTGGCAAAGAGTCACTTTTTTCAAGGGTAGATTGTAAGCAAAATGAGCCAAGGTGTTGGCAGGAAACTATTGAGAATGCGCTTGCTGAAGGTGGTATCGAGGGAGGTTTTTTTGCTCTTTCTGATTTATATGATAATGACCCCAGTTTTAGGAGTGATTGTCACGGATACACTCACATTATCGGAGAAGAGGCTTCTAGCGTCTTTGCGAGAGGTGAGGATATGGCTTTGACTACAAAGGCTTCATATTGCGGTTATGGTTTTTATCATGGTTTTATGGAAACGCTTCTACAGACAACCGGCGATCTTAGTCAGGCCCGTGAGTTTTGTGACTATGTAGATAAGCAACTGGCTAGTCAAAATCCGGGTGCATGGAGGGCTTGCTCTCATGGAATTGGCCACGGGACGGTTGACGGAAGTGACCCGAGAACATGGGGGGATGCAGAGGCAATGATAGCTGAAGGGCTTCGATTGTGTGAGATACTCTCTAGCGAAGAGTTCCAGAAAGATTTATGTGCCTCAGGCGTTTTTAATTCTTTGGCAATTATGCATTATGACCCTAAATACAAACTTGAGATAAACAACGCTGATCCATACTGGATTTGCCAAAAGCAGACCGTAGGCTATTTTAAAAAGCCGTGCTATGAAGAAATGAACACTCTTACCTTGCGCTCTTCAGGCAATGATTTTTCTAAAGCTTCTTTCCATGTCGAGAATATTGAAGAAAGCGAGTATGCTGTGTTTGCCATACAGAGCTTGGCCGCTTATGCTTCTTCCTTCGCAATCAAAGACGCTAGTTACCGTGAATTTATAGCTACCTGCCAGTCGCTTTCCGAGCACTTAAAGATTCCTTGTGTGGCCGGTTTTGCTGCAGGATTACTTGAGCATGGCCCTCCAGAGCGGGAGTATGTGGCTGCTTTGGATTATTGCGCCTCCGAAATGCTGACTGAAAAGGAGAAAGAAGCTTGTTATAAAAGATTGCTTGGGGGGGCTTGGCATCTTTACAGTAGTCAAAAGTATCAAGATATATGTAACTTAGTTGCGAGAGAGTACAAAAGACTTTGTAATTAATTACTTGTTTTATTAATAATTTTTTCTGCTTCTTCACTTCTTCCTTGGGATTTATATAACTCTGCCAGTGAAGTGTAAGCTTCGCTGCTTGGGGCAAGTTCTATTGATTTCTTGAGCATTTCTTCGGCAGTGCCCAGCCTTTCTTGTCTTAAATAAACTTGAGAGAGCGCATAATAGACCTCACCCTTGGGCCTTATTCGTGAAAGGAATTCTTTAAAAGCTTTTTCTGCCTCATCATATCTTTTCTGGTTAAAATATAGCCAACCAAGTCCCAAATATGCTTCGCTATCTGGGTTAATTTCCAGCGCCTTCATAAACATTTTTTCCGATTCCTCATAATTTTCTAAATCTCTGTATATATCTCCTAATCCCATATAATTAAATTCGCTGGGATTAAGGACCAAGGCTTTCTTAAACATCGCCTCAGCCTTTTGATATTCACCCATATCTCGATATAAATAGCCAAGACCATAGCCGAAGATTAAATCGTTGTCGGGATTAAGAGCGGCAGCTTTCATAAAAGAGTCTTCTGCCTTGTCGAACTTTTCCCAATTTCTGTAAAGCTTCCCCAATTCTATATAAATCATTTCGTTTGCAGGGCTATTATTAAGAGCTTGAAGATACAAGTTTTCAGATTCAGGGAATTTGTATTGATATCGGTAAACATGCGCTAAAGTAAGGAGCGCCCCTTCATTTTTGGGTTCAATGTTAAGGGCGCTTGTTAATAAATCTTCTGCTTCGGCGTACTTTCCTTTGTTAAAGTAAAGGTTTGCCAGTTGTATAAAGATTTCTGTGTTTTCGGGATTTTCCTTGAGTTTTTCTTTGAGTTTGGCTATTTCTAAGTTTTGCTCTGGCGTTTCTTCAGAATGTAGTGGCGAGGTCCTTTTATTGCTAATAGAAAAGCCTGTCTGCGCTAAAATTATTAATTCCACAACAACTAGGGTGGAGAGAGCAATTAACAATATCTGTTTAGTTCTCACGATGATTAGTTTATCATTGAGGAAAAGAACCTTGCTATTTTCCTGTGCTAATATACCTAAAATACCTTTATTTGTATTTTTAAAATAACATGTCAGGTATATACGAATACCTTAAAGGCTACAAATACAAATAAGACGAGTATATTCTAAGAATATGTTTTCAGATAAGTTAAAGGTAATTGTCGACTCCGTAACAAAGTTTTCCTTCAAAAAGAAAAGCAATCTTGCCCTTTTGTTTATCTCGGCAATTGTTTTTTCCGAAATAGTTTACTTGGTTTTTCCCAAAAGTGAAGGAAATATTGCTAGCAATATCCTCGCCGGCATGGGTATAGGTTCGCCTACTGGCACAGAATATGTTGTTGAGCTTAAGGAAGACGGTTTTTACCCAAAAGAAACGACCATAGTGAAGGGTGATACTGTTAAATTTATTACAAAAACGGACAGACGATTCTGGCCAGCTTCCAGTGTCCACCCCGACCACACAATTTATTCGGAATTTGACCCCAGGAAACCCATAGAGCCTTCAAGAAGCTTTAGTTTTAAATTTGATAAAGAAGGGGAATGGGACTATCACGACCACCTTGCTTCAAACTATGAAGGAATAATTTCTGTTTTGGACGAGAAGGGGCAGCGCGTAAGGCTTGATTGTTTGGATTCGGCAATTGACGAGTCTTCCAAAAGAAAATGTTGGGAGAAGGCAATCGTGACAACTCTTGAGGACAAAGGAGTAGAGCTGGCTTTTGAGGTGGTGGCCCAATTGTATGAAAAAGAGCCTGATTTTGCTTTTGAGTGTCATGGGTACGTCCACTTAATAGGGGAGGAGGCAAACGGGTTTTTCTCTCAAGGGAAAGACATGACAATTTCCAATAAAACCAGCTACTGCGGGTACGGCTTTTATCACGGATTTATGGAGACGCTTTTATATACGACTGGGGACTTTCAAGAGGCCAGAGATTTTTGTAATTACACAGAGGAAAGAACGGGGTTATCCAGTGCTTGGACTGCTTGTTACCACGGGATTGGCCATGGTGCAGTTGATGCTTCGGATCCAAGGGCCTGGGGCAACATTGAGGCGATAATAGAACCGGGGATTGAACTTTGTAAGGCAGTTAGCGAGACTGACTTTCAGTTGTATCTTTGTGTAACCGGAGTATTTAACTCTACCGAAATTCTCTCAACTAATCCCAAATATGGCATTGAAGACTTAAATAAAAACCCATATGAGCTTTGCCAAAAACAGCCAGATGAATTTAAAGAGCCTTGTTATACGAACATGATTCCAGCGGTTTTAAGACTTACGGATGATGATTTTACAAAAGCGTCAGACTATCTGATTACCAACATAAAAGATCCAAATCAAGAAACGATTGATAATTATAAGGTTTCAGAGATGGTGACTCTTAGTTTGTATCATGAGTTTATTAGACTGAATTTGGCGAACGATAATTATGTGGCAGAAGGAATTAAACTTTGCCGGGCATTTTCTGATGAATTACGCCTTGCTTGTATTGAAGGGCTTTCAGGCGGACACATGAAGTACGGTGAGCCCGAGAAAGAGTATGTTAAGGGGTTGAACTTTTGCAGCTCTGAAATTATGCGCGAGGACGAAAAGGAGGTTTGCTACAAGCATATATTGTCGCGGTTAAATGCTTGGTATTCGAAAGAAAAAGCTTTTGAAATTTGTGAGAGTGTAGGTCCTGAATATAAAAAGTTTTGTAATTAACTATGAGAAAGTCTAAAAAAGTTAAGAAAACTTTCCCTTCCTTGAAATATAAGTGGATAATCATTTCGGTACTAATTTTATTGGTAGCGCTAGAAATTTCGATTCTTTATTCTAAGCGCCCGATTCTTCTCGGTGCAATTAAACAAAGGGGCCAAGAAAAGAGCTTACAAGAATATGCTGAGGCGGTTTTAGAAAAATGTTCTCAAGCGCGGTACCGCCCGGCGTGCTACGACGAGGAAGTTCCGCTCCTTACGGAGTTTATTTCTTTGGAGGAGGCTTTTGAGGTTACCAGACTGATTCAAGAAAAAGACGGTGGATATTTATACTGTCATGTTTTGGGGCATAATTTAAGTGCTAAGGAGACAAAAAAAGACCCGGATAAATGGAAGGAGGTAATAGCTCGTTGTCCTAGCGGTTTGTGCTCAAATGGATGCATACACGGTGCATTTCAGGAGCGTTTTCGTGCAGATTCTTTACCAGATGCAGAGATTGCGCAGTTGAGGCCAGAGCTTGAAGGAATTTGCGAAAAAAGGCCCGGGTGGAATCCAACAGACCTCGAGCAAGCTACTTGTTATCATGCATTGGGACACCTAAGTATGTATATGACTGCGGCAAACATTGAAAGGTCTAGTACGCTTTGCGAAGAACTTTCTGTAAAACCGGACGGTCGCGACTATACTCAAATTTGCTACGACGGTGTTTTTATGCAGATTTTCCAGCCTTTAGAGCCCGAGGATTTTGCCTTGGTTGAGGGCTTGACACCTAAAAAAGAGGAGCTGAAAGATTTTTGCAGCTCGTATGAAGGAAGGGCAAAGGGCTCTTGTTGGAGTGAGGGATGGCCGCTTTATTTTGAAGACCTGAAAAAGCCACAAAATCTGGTTAAGTTCTGTTCATATCTTGATGCCGACCCCGGGGAGGAGGATAGGTGTTATCTGGCTTTGTTTTATGTAATGACCGCGCAGTTTGGCTTCGACGAAGAAGTGATTAATAATTATTGTGTTGGCCTACCAAGACAACGCAGAGGCCAGTGTTTTGCCAATGCAGCTTCTCGAATGATTGAGACGGACTGGAGTTTAATAGGCAAGTCTGTAAGTTTGTGTTCTACCGCAGATGAACTTGGTGTAGGGGAGGCGTGTTATGAAGAGCTTTTGCTTTACTCCACTTATAATTTCCACCCAGGTTCAGAGGAATTTTATAATTTATGCAATAGCCTTCCAGAGTCGTGGAAAACCCGGTGTCTTGATAAAGTTTAAGAATCTGTTCGCCTTTTGGGTTTCTTGACTTTTAAATTTTTCGGACTTAACATGAGGACACTCTATGATTAGGCGCATTGCGCTAATTTTGTCCACAATAGTTTTGGCATTTGGAATTTTATTTACTTCAGTTTTGAAAAGTGCTTCAATAAAATACAGTTTCAGTCAACCAACAAACAACACCCAAAATAGTGCCCCGGCTGTTTTAGGGGAACAAAAAGAGATAGAAATTGACTATTATTTACCATTTCCGGGAAGAATTCTACCCGACCATTTTTTATGGCCCCTTAAAGCACTTCGGGACAAACTTTGGCTTTTGGTAACCACGGACGCAGGTAAAAAAGCTGAGCTGAAACTTTTATTTGCTGATAAGCGCATTGCCATGAGCAAAACCCTTTTTGAGATAGATAAGCCGGAAATTGCTTTTTCGACTTTAACTAAAGCCGAGAAGTATTTGCAAGAAGCCTCATCCCAGGAAGAGAAAAATAGAGAAGAGGGGATGAAAACAGATGAATTTCTTCTTAAGCTTGCAAAGGCGGCTCTAAAACACAGACAGATTATGGAAGAAATTCTTCCAATTGCGCCAGAAGATGCGAAACCCGGTGTCATTGAAACAAAAAATGTTCCCATAAGAGTTTTTGAGGACAAAAGAGATGCATTACTTGAGCAAGGATTAACACCCCCTCAAAACCCGTTTAATGGGACATAATTTAAGTATTTGAGAGAAAATTTTGCCCGCAAGAAGTTTTAAGTTTTAAAAGCTTTTGTCATTTGCTCCAGATTTTTTGTAAAAGTAATAAGAAATTAATTTTTGGCTTCGATTTTACAGGCATTGGCAATGCTTAACTTGATATTGTTTGACATAAATATTACTGGTTGACAGTCTTTATCTAGTGTTGCAAAATTTCCGTGACTCTATAGATAGTGAATTTTGTTCACATTCGTGAAACATAGATTATGCGATGTCCATTTTGTGCCAAAGTAAACACCCAAGTTTTAGAGTCAAGGGCAGTAGAAGAAGGTGCTGCGATTAGAAGAAGAAGGGAATGTGGAAAGTGTCACAAACGCTTTACGACTTACGAGAAGGTTAAGGGCGCGGCTCTATGGGTTATAAAAAAAGACTTAAGGCGGGAACCCTTTGACAGAGAAAAAATAAGACGAGGAATTTTGCGGGCAATTGAAAAACGCACGGTAACGCTGGATTTAGTCGATGAAGTGGTAGACGTCGTAGAGCGGGAGATGTTAAGAAAAGAGAGCGAGGAGATCCCCTCAAAAATAATTGGAAGCGCGGTACTTAAACGGCTTAAAAAAATCGACAAAGTGGCTTGGATGAGATTTGCAAGCGTTTACTTGGAGTTTGAAGACTTAAAAGATTTCGAAAAGGCAATAGATAAAAGATAGTAAAATGCCAACACTAACTACTACAAAAACAGAAAGGAAGAGGCGAAAGAGGTTAACAAAGCGAATTAGAGTTATGCCGGAACCAGTGGAAAATGCAACCTTGTTATCGGGAGTGGGGAAAAAGGTGTTTTTGGATAGATATGCCTTGAAAGATGAAGCAGGAAATTCAATAGAAGAATACCCCGAGCAGATGTGGAGAAGAGTAGCAAGAGGGATTGCCCAGGCGGAAAAGAATAAAAAGCTTAAAAGTAAGTGGGAGGAAAAGTACTACAAGGCGATGGATGATTTTAAGTTTGTTCCGGGCGGAAGAATTCTGTCCGGCGCCGGAACCGGTTTTGCCGTAACTTATTACAACTGCTATGTTTTACCTTCGCCTTCGGATTCAAGAGACGGGATACTGGACAACTTAAAAGAGATGATTGAAATAATGAGTAGGGGTGGAGGAGTTGGGATTAATCTGTCCTCTCTTCGGCCGCGGGGAGCAAGGGTTAAAAAGGTAAACGGTTTTTCTTCGGGTCCG
This sequence comes from Patescibacteria group bacterium, assembly GCA_022562395.1. Lineage (GTDB taxonomy): Bacteria > Patescibacteriota > Microgenomatia > UBA8517 > UBA8517 > JADFPI01. Next base: position 13,111 of record JADFPI010000017.1, read on the forward strand.
ATAAATTGGGGAGAGCTTTATTCTGTTGCAACCCACGATATTATTCAGCAAGGGGGCACTAGGCGCGGAGCACTCATGCTTATGCTTTGGGATTGGCACCCCGATATCGAAGAGTTTATTACCGTTAAAAAAGACTTGTCAAAAATTAATGGAGCTAATCTTTCTGTTTGTGTTTCGGATAGATTTATGAAAGCTGTCAAAGGTAACGAAGATTGGCCGCTTATATTCCCCGACTTAAACGACCCTGAATACGACGAGAAGTGGGACGGCATGATTGAAAGCTGGATTGAGCTGGGTAAGGACGTAAAGATATACAAAACTATTAAGGCAAGAGCGCTTTGGGATTTAATAGCCAAGGCCGCCTGGACATCGGCAGAGCCCGGAGTGGTGTTTATGGAGCGCTACAACAAACAGCACAGCAATTGGTATTTTAATAAAATTAACTGCGTAAACCCCTGTGGCGAAGAAGGTTTGCCTGCCTATGGAGTATGTAATTTAGGCTCAATCAATTTAGTTCCCTTCGTTAATGATGACACAAAATTTGACTATAAATCCCTTGAAGAGCACGTAAGAGTAGCCGTGCGTTTTCTAGACAGCGTAATCGATTCTGATATCTATATTTTTGAGGAGATAAAGAAAACCCAACTTAATGGAGAAAGAAGGATAGGCCTTGGGACGATGGGGCTGGGCGATGCGTTAATAAAAATGAAGGTGCGATACGGTAGCGAAGAATCACTTAAAATCATCGATAAAATATACAAGCTTATTCGAGACGTTTCATACGATGAGTCAAGTGATTTAGCAAAAGAAAAAGGAGCATTTCCCAAGTTTGACGCGAAAAAGTACCTGCAAGGGTACTTTATTAAAAGGTTGTCAGAGACGGCTAGAAAGAAGATAAAAAGACAAGGAATTAGAAACTCTGTCGTTCTTATGCAGGCTCCTACCGGTTCAACTTCACTTCTTTCGGGCGTTACCTCTGGGATGGAACCCGTTTACGAATTTGTTTTCGTAAGACGCGATAGGCTCGGTGAGCACACAATATATCACTCTTTATATGAAGAGTGGAAGGAGGCAAATCCGGGGAAGCGCCGCCCAGACTACTTTGTGTCGGCAAAAGACTTATCTCCGGAAGACCACGTAAGGGTTCAAGCTGCCATTCAAAAATATGTGGATGCATCTATTTCCAAAACCGTTAATGCCCCGGAAACATTCACAGTAGAGGAGGTAAAAAAGCTTTACAACTTGGCCTACGAGCTCGGTTGCAAAGGAGTTACTTTTATGCGGGCAGGTTCTCGGCCAGGAGTTTTGGAAAGAGTTTCGGACAAAGAGCCAGAAGCCCTCGACGGTGAAATTACGGCTGGTTCCGAGCCCCTTGCCAAAAGGCCGTACGTTGTTTTAGGCGCCACATATAGGCTACAGACCCCCGTGGGCAGCGCTTTTGTAACCATAAATGAAACTAAAGAAGGCCAACCACTGGAAGTATTTATTAACGTAGGAAAAGCGGGAAGTGACGTTGCCGCCATGGCAGAGGCATTGGGTAGATGCATTTCTACCGCGTTAAGACTAAAAGGGGAGCTTAGTCCTAGAGAACGTGCAAAAGAGCTCGCCATGCAGCTTTCTGCGATTGGAGGAAGGCGCTCGGTTGGCTTTGGCCGAGGAAGAATTCGCTCTCTTCCTGATGCCATAAGCGTTGCCTTATCGTCTCACTATGGATTTAAAATTAACGGAAATGGAAATATTGCCGTCAAAGGCAATTCTGAGGAGAAAGCTGGGGCTGTTGTGGTGGCACAAACCTCCTCGCCTAACGGTGAGGAGAAGACCCGTAAGGGTCAAGATGCTGACCCCACAGTTGCCCCAGCTGCCTTCCAAGACCCTAAGGCCGATGGAGAGTCACTCGACCCTGAGCTCAAGACCGAAGGGCTTGTTGAGGAGTCAAAAGAAGAACTTTTAGTAGCAAGTGAGGTATCGGTTGACCTTTGTCCCTCGTGTGGTTCAGGTGCTTTAGTTTATGAAGAAGGGTGCTCCAAGTGCTATGCCTGTGGCCACAGCGAATGCTAAATTGAATTTTCAATTCTCAATTCTCAATTACCAATCAATCCTTCCTGCATAGCAGGACCCTGTCTTGCAGGGCAATTTTTAATTTTCGGTCACGTTTTTCTTTGGTCATTGACACATTGATAAATTTATTGAAAATTGGAACTTGAAAGCTGCTAAATTTGTAATGGCAATATATACAAAAAAAGGGGACAAGGGAGAGACGAGTATTTATAAAAAGGGGGAGAAAATTTCAAAAAGTTCATTAAGAATAGAGGCAATCGGCGCAATCGACGAGCTTAATAGCGCTTTAGGTATTTGTCTTTCCTTTTCCGACGATAAAAAACTGAAGTCTCTTTTGGCCGGCGTGCAAAGAGACCTTTTTGTCGTCGGTTCAATTTTGGCAGGAGCAAACTTGCGCTTTGGCAAATCCAAAACAAAAAAATTGGAAAAAGTAATTGATAAACTTGAAGGAGACCTTCCGGTCTTAAAAAATTTCATTTTGCCAGGCGGAACAAAAGCAGCCAGCCAACTATTTTTTACCAGAAGCATTGCCAGGCGCACTGAGCGAGAAGTCATCTCTCTGCACGAGAAGGAGAAGGTGAATTCTCAAATTACTATTTATTTAAATAGGCTTTCGGACTTTATCTTTATGTTGGCAAGAAATGAGAATTTTGAAAAAGGCGCCAGGGAGATTGTTTGGAAAGGCAAAAAGTAGGCTTGTCCCGCAGTTGCGGGATGCTACAATGATTATGTTATGCCAGACCCTGAAAGAAAAGAAGGCGAACGAGCACTTCAATGGCGGCCAGAGGACGTTTCAATTCCTTCCGAGGTTGAGAAAAAGGAAAAAGTAAGTCCTAGTCAAAGCCAGTTTAAGGCCCAGGTTTATGACGATTCTGGAAAGCCCTTAATTGCGACTCCACAAACCAAAACAGTAACCGTTCAGCTTCCGGCTGACCAAAAAACGCTAGCTACTCTTTCAAAGGGCAAAGTATCCGAATCAATTTCCTGGCTGGCAACTTTTTGGCTTCGGATGCTTAAAAAAGCCGCGCATTTTGGCTGGAGAGTCTTAAAAAGAGGAGAAGAATAAATGCCTTTAGCTTTTGATTTAAACACGATTGTTTTGCTGGTTCTTCTGCTGGGGGTAGGGGTAGTTTCTTTTGTCGTTTTTTTCTATTCAATCTTCATCATTCTTCGTTTCAGGGGGCGTGAGGAGCGCTCGGTTGATTCGGTTCTTCTTCAAGTCGCAGTCCCGCGCGGAAACGAAATAAAAATAGACGCGATGGAGCAGCTTTTTGCTTCCCTTTATTCAGTTAAAAAAGGAGGGTGGAAACAGAGGTTTTCAGTGCAACCGACTGTCTCTTTTGAGATAGTGGGGCGATCTGAAAGTATTCGTTTTTATGTTTGGACGCCTAAAAGCCTGCAGGACCTGATTGAGAAACAAATCCATGGGGCATATCCGGACGCAGAGATTCTGGAAGTTCCGGAGTACAATATTTTTACGAAAGACGGAAAAGTTGCCTATAAATCGCTACAACTTAGAAGCGAAAATTTCTATCCAATAAAGACATACAAGAATCTTCCTACCGACCCTTTGGCAACACTCACTTCGGCGCTGGTAAAAATGGGCAAAGACGAGGCAGTCGTCGTTCAAATATTAATTTCTCCGTCAGAGAGCAGTTGGCAAGGCGCAGGCTCGGGATTTGTTTCAGAAACCAAAAAACAAGAATCAGACCCAGAGCAGGCGAAGTTTTCTGTCCCTGCAAAAACTCTTGAAGCAGTCGAGGAAAAAGTAGGTAAGCCTGGTTTTGAAACGACAATTAGGATTGTGGTTGTTTCAGATAGCGAAGAGTCAGCCAAAGCACACCTTGCCAATATAGAAAGCGCATTTCAGCAATTTTCGAGTGAGCTTAATGGATTTACCAGCCGAAAAATTAGGAGAAAGGGTGCCTTTATGGAAGATTTTATATACCGATACCAGCCAATGTTTAATTTTTTCGGGAATCGGCCCTCAATTTTAAATTCCGAAGAGCTGGCCAGTATTTTTCATTTTCCAAACAACCAAGTGACAACTCCACATATTCACTGGCTTTTTGCCAAGACCGCTCCAGCGCCTGCCAAGATTCCAACCGAAGGACTTTATATGGGAATGAGTGCATACAGAGGGGTAAGGCGATCGGTGAATATCGCAGACGACGATAGAAGACGCCATGTCTATATTGTCGGAAAAACCGGGACAGGAAAGAGCGAGTTTCTAAAAGACCTTATTTTACAGGACATTAAAGCTGGCAAGGGAGTTTGTTTAATTGATCCCCATGACACAATCGAAAAGATTTTGCCTCTAATTCCTCCGGAGCGTGTAGAAGATGTAATCTATTTCCATCCCGGGGATACGGACAGACCGATGGGGCTAAATCTTCTGGAGGCAAAGACAGAGGACGAAAAGCATTTTGCGGCAACAGCCGTGATTAATATGATGTATAAGCTTTTTGACCCGCACAAGACCGGCATTGTCGGGCCTCGTTTTGAGCACGCGGTAAGGAACGCGATGCTGACAGCTATGTCGCAGGAGGGCTCTACCTTTATCGAGGTTGTAAGAATTTTGACAGACGCGAGTTATGTGCAAGAAATCTTGCCCAAAGTTACCGACCCGATGGTCAGGCGTTATTGGACAGACCAGATTGCCCAAACGGCAGATTTTCATAAATCCGAAGTATTAGACTACATTGTTTCCAAATTCGGTCGCTTTGTGACAAACCGAATGATTAGAAATATAATTGGCCAGTCAAAGTCTTCCTTTTCTTTCCGTGAGGTAATGGACTCCGGAAAAATTCTTCTAATAAATTTGGCAAAAGGTGAAATAGGAGAAGAAAACTCAAACTTTTTGGGGTTAATACTAGTGCCCAGGATTTTGATGGCCGCAATGAGCAGGCAAGATATTCCCGAGGAGCAAAGGCGCGATTTTTATCTATATGTTGATGAGTTTCAGAATTTTGCCACCCCAGACTTTGCCCAAATACTTTCAGAAGCCAGAAAGTATCGTTTAAATCTTACCGTTGCTAATCAGTTTATTGGTCAGGTAGAAGAAGAGGTCAAAAACGCGGTATTTGGGAATGTCGGAACCTTGATTTGTTTTAGGGTCGGCGTAACGGATGCAAATTATTTGGCTCACGAGTTTTCGCCTATCTTTGGAGAAGACGACCTTTTAAATATCGAGCGCTTCCATGTTTATATAAAGACTACTGTCAATAACGAACCAGTGCCACCTTTTTCTATGGATTTAACGAAGGACTTAAGCCAGGAAGAGAAGATTAAAAACCAAAGAGTTGCCGAAATTATTAAGGAGATGAGTAGGCTCAAATACGGCCGAGACGTGAAGTTGCTTGAGGCAGAGATTGTAAGACGAGCGAAGTTATAGTAAAGTTCTTCTGTATGGCTAATATTGGAATTATTGGTTGGGGAGTAGTAGGCAGAGCGGTAGGCCAGGGATTTGAGACCAAAAAGGGTAACAAAGTCCTCTGGTACAGCAGGGGAAAAGGTCCTTATTCTCCGGAGAAAGTAATTTCTGAAAGTGAATTTTTGTTTGCTTGTGTTCCAACCCCCATGTTTTCTGACCACTCGGGAATTGACCTTTCAGTTGTTAAAGAGGTGGTTGATTTTGTCGCACCCAAAATTGAAGGGACAGATAAAATATTGACGGTAAAATCAACTGTAGTACCTGGTACAACAGCTTCTTTTAAGAAAAAGTATCCAAATGTTAACTTTGCCATGAACCCGGAGTTTTTGACGGAGGCAAATGCACTCGGGGATTTTTTGAAGCCCGACAGAACGGTGATTGGTGCCTTTTCCCGGTCAGTTTCAGCCAGACTGGCCAGTCTTTATCAGAACCTATATGGACCTGGAAGCAAGATTTTTTTGACCGATCCAACGACGGCCGAAATAGTTAAATATATGAGCAATGCCCTTTTGGCCACCAAAGTAATTTTTGCCAATGAAATGTATGATTTGTGTACTTCCATGGGGATAAAGTATGAGGAGGTTAAAAGTATGGTGGTTGCCGACGCAAGAATCGGCCCAACCCATCTTGATGTAACGACTCTCCGTGGGTTTGGCGGAAAGTGTTTCCCTAAAGACATGGTGGCTCTCATTGGTTTTGCCAAAGATAAAAAAATTGACGCCTCGCTCCTAAAGACAGTCTGGAGCAAAAACTTAAAGATTAGGAAAGTTAAAGATTGGGAGGAGATAAAAGGTGCTGTTAACCGCAAGAAGAAAAAGAGATAGACTTCTCAAAACCCCCGACTTTCTGATATAATAGGCACACTTGCGCCCGTAGCTCAGCGGTTAGAGCACTGATCTTATAACGCAAAATTTTTAGGGCTCGTAGCTCAGCGGTTAGAGCACTGATCTTATAAGTCAGGGGTCCTTGGTTCAAATCCAAGCGAGCCCACAATTTTGCGATATATCGCACAGCGTTATAAGTCGGGGGTCCTAGGTTCAAATCCTAGCGGGCGCACACATTTATAAGCGATAATTCTTGCTCTGCCTCCTTTTTGAGATGGATTTTCAGGAAACGGATAGACAAATTGTTAAAGAATTTGTTGTCGCCCCAGAGCACCTTTCTGGGTGGCGACTGGCGGTGGGTGCTTTAAGAGAGAAGCCCGGGCTTGAGGACAGAACTTTGTATCTGGCTAATTTTTTCTATGAGGCGGCAGATAAGCTAGGCGAGCACGAAAACGCATTCCACTTTCTGCTTGAGCAATCTTTGGTCTGGCAGCATGTTTTTATGGAGGAAAGGGACAAATTTGAGGGGAGTGACGAGGAAAGAATGCTTTCAGCTCTTGAAAAAATGGAGGAAACAGTAATGAAGGCCGAGGAGTATAGAGTGGCTCATAATCTGGAGGATTTAAGAGGAGACTCTTTGAGGTTTTTGGGAAAGGTTGCTTCTTCAGAAGGGGAAGACGAAAAAGCACTAGCTTTTTATCAAGAATCCAAAAAACTCCTTTTGGCAATGCCTTCCGAGGAGCCAAAAAGAATTCGATGGATTGAAGTTCAGGGTTTTGAAGCAGAGGCCTTGATAATGACAGGCCGGCCGAAAGAAGGATTAACCCTGGCAAGAAGAACCTGGGTTATTTATCCCATGCATGAATTTGACTTGTATACCCACAAAGTTTGGCAATCAGGTGTTGGAATATCAACAGTAAGAGCTCTTGTGGAAACAGGTAATATAGAACTTCTTGGAAGGCAAGGGGCTGAAAAATGGCTCGATGAAGCCCAATCTCTTTTAGTAATTCCCGAGGACATGGAGACTTGGGGTGATAGAAACTTTACAATAAGAAGAAGAGAAATTAGAAAATTAAAAGAAGAATTATCCAAACTTGAATGACAAGTAAGAAACTAAACAAACTTACAGCTCAAAAGCTTCACTCAAAAGGCGCCCAACTCAGAGAGCAAGACAAGCATAATGAGGCCTTGCAATATCTAACACTTGCAATAATTGGTTATCAAAAGGAAAAAAAGTATGGTGATTTAGTCGATGCTTTAAAAGACAAGGTACTTACCTGGAAGCATCTTTTTCTTCTAAAAAATGATAAAGTTTTTGCCATTTTGGCAAAAAAGGATGCTGAATCCATGCTTTCAGTTTCTAAGGAGTATAAACTTGAAGACAGACTCCACACGTCTTACTTCCGATTGGGAGAAATCGACATGCTTTTTGAGGATTATAACAATGCAATAAAAAACTACACCAGAGCGTTAAAGTTTTATGTAGGGCCTTTATCTGAAAAAGGGGATTATCGTTATCACCTAGGTGAAGCCCTGTGTCGTAAGGGGCAGAAGAAAAAGGGAAAAGAAGGGGGGAGGAGGGGAAGAAGGGGAGAAGAAAGGGGGGAAAAAGGGAGGAGGAAGAGAAGGGGGGAGGGTAGAATACTTATCCAACTACGTAGTTCTGTGTAGTTGGTTGGCCGTGGAGCATTTTTTACTGCTATTACTTTAGCAGGGTCAGTTGCAATCCCCTTGGAGGAGATTTGGTGACCTAGGTAAAGGAATTTTTTTCTACAAAAAATACACTTTGACAATTTCAATTTCAAGTTAACTGACCTTAATTTATCGAAAACAAGTTGTAAATGTTTTAAATGTTGGTTAAAAGAACCAGAAAAAACGATTATGTCATCGATGTAAACCATGCAAAACTTCCAGTTCAATCCCAACAGAAGCATATCCATCATCCGTTGGAAAGAAGCGGGAGCGTTGCATAGTCCAAAAGGCATTACTTTAAATTGATGAAGCCCTCTATGCGTTATGAAGGCTGTTTTGTGTCGATGCGGCGGATAGATTGGCACTTGCCAATATCCACTGGCCGCATCAAGTGATGTAAAGTACTTTGCTCCTTTTAACCTATCAAGGGTGTCATCTATTCGGGGCAAAGGATAGATGTCCTTGATGGTAAGTTTGTTGAGTCCCCTGTAATCAACACAGAAGCGTGGGCTTCCGTCCTTCTTTTTTACAATTAGGACGGGAGCTGCCCAGGGACTACTTGAAGGCTCTATTGTATCATATTTTATGCCTCTATCTATTGTTTCTTCTATTACCTCTCTAGAATAAGGAGACGCACGGTATGGTCTACTTCGTGCGGGTCTTGCATCCGGAACGGTTTCAATATAATGCGGTGTGACGTCGGCACAACCAGGGGCTAATGGATTTGCGGCAAAAACATCATAATTTTTTTTTAAA
>JADFPI010000037.1 GCA_022562395.1 Patescibacteria group bacterium
AAAGAAGAAGTTATTGAAAAAATTTTGGCAAGCGAGGCGAATTTAAAGGACAAGGCACAAGGACTAATTGATGCAGCGCTCCAATTTGGCTCCACGGATAATGTTACGGTAGCCTTGATTAGAGTTTAAGACAGATGCCTTTCGACAGGCACAAGACAGATTCCCTCCAGTCGTAATACGACTTTCTTAGTTGCCAACCGGCGCTATGATTGTCAAGACTGGAGGGTTTTTTTGTTTGTAAACAGGGAAACTAAAGCATTAGAGGGCTAGATTATAGATCTTCTGTAGGCTTTCCGGTTCGGGCGATTTCTACCATCTTTTTTTCTTCCTTAAGGGCACTTTCTACTTCACCTTCTTCCCTAAGTTCAGCAACCCTATTATACGACTCGTTTAGGGCCTGGGCTGCCTCTATCAAATCTTTATTTACCTCTCTCAAATCAGGATCCAGCATTCTGGGATCTCTTCCGTTTTCTCTCATGCCGTAATTTACCTCTAGAGCTTGAAATTGTCAACCCAAGAGTAGCTTTAAATGGTGCCGAAAGCCAGGGTGGGCGAGTTTGCTGTTGGAAGGTTCCGGCAAGGAACTAGTTGATTCGGCTTTGCAATTCGGCTCGACAGATAATATTGCAGCAGGTCTGTAACTGCGCCGCTATATCCCTATAGTTGAAACTTGGGCATTCTCCAGGTATAATACTTTCTTACTTTATGAAACTAAAAGACAAAGTTGCTGTTGTTACGGGTGCCGCCGGTGGAATAGGTAGTACTTTTGTAAAAGAGCTTGATAAAGAGAATGTTGATTGTGTTTTGATAGAAAAAGATGAGGAGTCGGTAAAAAGGTTAATTTCTTCTTTGCAAGGAAAGAATCATAGTTATTTTATTTGCGATTTCCGTCGTACTTCTGAAATCTTACGCTTAGTCAAAAAAATAAAAAGAGCATACAAGAAAATCGATTTGCTTATTAATGTTGCTGGCATTGGTGTCTATAAAAGCATTGAAGACATTAGACTTTCTGAGTGGGAAGACTCTCTGGCCATAAACCTGACATCACCCTTCCTCCTTATAAAGAAACTTATTCCTTTACTTAACAAATCCGAAAGTCCATTGGTTATAAATGTTGGCTCTGGGGCAGGGATAATGCCTTTTACAAACAGAGTTGCATATTGTTCTTCTAAGTATGGGCTGAGGGGGATGACTCTAACTTTGGCAAAGGAATATGAGGGAAGGAAACTAGAATTTTGCTTGATAACTTTGGGAAGCGTTATGACTAATTTTGGGCCATTGAGTATAGAGGACAGGAAAAAAGGGGAGAAGAAAGGAAAAAGCTATTTTGTCCCAGAATGGGTTGCAAAAAAATTAGTGGGAATAATTAAAGATAACAAAAGAGAGGTTGAGATAGTGCTTTTCCCTTCAAACTACGAGGAAGAGGTTAAAATAAGCACTTGGTTATGAAAACGGCTTGTTTTTCTTCGCCTTCTCACTCTTCATTTTTTTGTTGACCTCAATTGTGGCCTCTAAGAGAGGCATTTCAATACCCATTTCTCGTGCGTAGTTCAGGAATGCTTGGGTATCCTTTGGTAGACAGGAGCCACGAAAGGGGCCCAGATTCCTTGTTCCATAAGCCGGGTGCCACATTCCCTCTGCACTATCAACGACTAGTTGGAAGGCCCTTTCGGCATCAACACCGAGCATTTCTGAGACCATACGCATCTCGTTAAAGAACGAGATTTTTGCAGAATTGAAGAGATTGTGGACATATTTTTGAAACTCTGCCAACATGATCGGCACCTTGTGTATTGGGGAACCGAGCGGCTTGTAGAGTTCTTCGAGTATCTCTCCGGACTTTTGTTCATTTTCGCCGATCACCGTTATCCAAGGTTTAGCGGAGTCCTTTCCTGCTTGTGCTTCCCTGAGATATTCGGGATTGACACAAATCCCGAAGTCACGGCCAGCCTTTCCTCCAGACGTTTTCTCCAAAAGAGGAATTACTTTTCCATCGATTGTTCCGGGCAGAACGGTGCTTCTGATTACTACCAAGGGGTAGTTTTTAGGGGTGAGCACTTTTTTGAGGGCTTTTCCGATCGCCGTGATAGCCGAAGTTAGGTTGTCGGACTTCATACGACCGTTTACTGTTGGAGTGGAAACTGTGACAAAAACAACATCGACTCCCTTCAAGTCCATATTTTTAAGATGCAGAGCTTGGTGGCCCTCATCTCTTAGTTGTCCAAGACGTTCCTCGTCGATATCGACAAACGTCACCTTGTTGGACATAGACAGAAACGCCCTGCCAGTTGCCTGGCCGATTACTCCCGATCCAACAACTATTATCTGTGCCATTGTTTTTCCCCTTCTCCTTAACCACTCGTGAAAGTGATAGCCCGCAAAGCCAAAGCTTCACGGACCAAGAAAAACAGACCGCGAACAGTCTGTTTCTAGTATCAAGTAGCTGTGATGACTATAGTGCAGACTAATGATAAAGTCAACACTATAAGTTTGTCAATTTCCTCTTTAATGATAGTATAGTGTTTCTTATTGTACAATAAGTTTGTTGGAGGTTTTTTGTGAAGTTGAGGTATTTAATTGTCATATTTTTTGCTCTTACGATTGCCGTTTATTTTGCTCTCTACTCCAGGGGGGGAGTTAGTTATTATGTTAGTCCACTAGGCGACGATTCAAACAGTGGAATTTCACCAGACGCTGCTTTAAAGACAATTCAAGAGGCTATCAACTTAGCTCAACCGGGAGATACAATTAACCTAGCAGACGGTACTTATTCTCAAGATATTATAACCAAGAGGGATGGAACTAAAAACAGGCCAATTACTATTAAAGGGTCCGCTGACGCAATCTTGAAAGGAGAAATGAAAGCCCGTATCTTTGAGGTTAACCACAGTTATATTTATGTTGAGGGATTTACCATTGATGGTCTTCGAGAGCCAGACGAGGCTTCTAGTTATCGTAAGAAACATAAGCTTCTCTTTATTCATGGCAAAAAACCGAAGAGAGGCCCCAAGGGCATAAAGGTTACAAACATGACTTTTAGAAATGCTGGCGGCGAATGCTTAAGACTACGTTATTTTGTAGAAGAGACAGAAATTGCCTATAACACTTTTAGCAATTGCGGGATTTACGATTTTAAGTTTAATGGCGGCGGGAAAAATGGAGAAGCAATTTATATAGGTACTTCTAGTAAACAATGGGATGATGGTAAGAACCCGACAGACGACCCAGACCAATCAAGCAACAACTGGATTCATGACAACACGATGGATACGCAAGGCAATGAGTGTGTTGACATTAAAGAAGGCGCAACTGACAATATTATCGAATATAACAAGTGTACAGGGCAGAAAGATCCAAACTCGGGAGGGTTTAGCTCACGCGGGGACAGTAACATTTTCCGATACAATGAGATTTATGACAATATTGGTACTGGATTTTGGCTTGGGGAACGCAAGGTCAATGGTGTACAGTATGGTATGAACAACGACGTTTATGAGAATAATATCCGCGACAATACTAGGGGTGGGATTGGCTTTCAGGTGATGCCCCAAGGACAAGTTTGTGGTAATACTATAGTAAATGACGACGAAAAGGGTTCTATTGGGAAGTACGGATCCGAGCTTGACCCGACACAGCCATGTAACCCTTCATAGGCTTTTCCTTAAGTTCGTCTGATTTTTATGTTGCTTTATTGCCTCCGCACGTGTGCCGATAGATTTAAAACGTTAAGATGTTATTTTAAGTGGTTTACAGGTCTACGTTAGCTATGATATACTGCCTCCGATAGTAATACTTACAGGTTGCCCACCAGAATTAGAGGGTGGGTTTTATTGATGTCTGAACTTATTGCACAAATTACACAAGGCCAATTGGGCATTATCTTACTTTATTTCCCCTTGGGAATAATTGGTTTATGGCGGTGGAGTGTTTGGCTGTTAAAAGAATTTGTTGCCCTGCGTTATCGACCGAGTACAGGAAAATATAAGACCTCTGTTTCAGTTGTCACTGCGGTTTATAATGAGAATCATAGAGTTTTTAGCAAGGCCCTCAACTCGTGGGCAAAGAACAACCCAAGCGAAATTGTAGCCGTTATTGATTACACTGACAAGGCTTGTATCAAAGCGTTTCGTGATTTTGGGGAAAATAAGAAAAAGTCGTGTCGCACTGAGCTTATTATTACCAAAACTCCAGGCAAAAGACCAGCTTTAGTAGACGGTGCACGCGCATCACGTGGCGAGATAATCGTCCTAACGGATGGCGATACAATTTGGGAGAAGGACCTATTAAATAACGCCTTGCAGCCCTTAAAGGATCCAAAAGTTGGGGGTGTAGCAACTAGACAGAACGAGCTAGAGGGAAAGACGCTTTCCCAGAGGCTCTTTGATATCCAGCTTGACCATCGATATTTTGATGAGATGCCATTTCTAGCCGCATCTGGACATGCCTTAACATGCCTATCCGGTAGAACAGCAGTTTATCGGCGCACAGCGCTTTTGCCTGTTTTAGATGGCGTGATGCATGCACATTTTTGGGGTGACAAAGTAA
>JADFPI010000018.1 GCA_022562395.1 Patescibacteria group bacterium
AACACAACAAACAATACTATTCTCTTCTTAATTCCAAATATCCAAATTGGGAAAAAGTTAAAGAAAAATTAGAATTAAAAATAGGGTAAAACATAAACTAACCATGCTAATACACCCCTGGGGTGGACTGGGTTTGAATAATTTGTAATTTTTCCCTAAGGTTCGGTATAATTTTAAGAGTGGGGAAGTTTAGAGTTAAGAAAATTAAATTACAAAACTCTAGGTCAAAAAAGTTTCTTAAAATATTTTTTGCTTCAGTTGGACTAATTTTTCTAATATCTTTGTTCTATATTTACAAACTTCATGCTTTGGCGGTTAATGGAAATGAAATATTTGCTTATCGATGCACAAATGTTAATCCTCCATTGATTTCTTACAAAAATTCTTTTCTGGTTATTGCAGGTATGCTAAGTAATCCTGAAAACTATGAACCGGGTAGTGGTAAGACTGCTTTTGAAAATTACATTTCCGGAATGAGGAATTATGTAGAAGAAGAAAACAAATGGCTTGATATGCAAAAAACATACATGGATAGCTGGGATTTTCAGTTAATTGAACCTTGGTATATAAAACAAGCGGGAGAGTATCAATGGAAGATGTATGAAGGTTATCGGGACGACGCAACATATATGCTTGAGCTTGTTGATTCAGGAGGGTTAGCTGAAGACATTGATGCCAAAATTGCTGAAGCCAGGGAAAGAAGAGATAAGTATGAACAAATGTACTATGATTTTTTTGATCAAGCAGTTGAAATACGAGATTGGCGGAAAATATTCAGCACCGTGCCTATCCCGGAAGCATGCAACGAGGAAAATCTTACTATTCCCAATACTTCCGGCTCAATTGACTGGGAAGGGCAATCCGAAGAACCTACTCCAATTCCGGAGCTTGTTGATCCGGATACAGTTTCATAAATTTGGACCCATAATTCTTCTTGGAATTGGTATAATATGGCCTCATGAGTGTTGAGAAGTTGGTAGGTTTGGAAAAGAAAGCCATGGATATTTCCACACGAGCCCATTTTGAACAAGTGGATAAGGTAGGGAAAGACTATGTACCTCACCCAATTAGGGTTTCGGAAATGGGTAAAAATGAAAACGAAAGAATAGTCGGACTTTTACATGACGTTGTTGAGGATTCCGACGTGACTCTTGAAAATTTATGGAATGAAGGGTTTTCTGTAGAAGTAATTGCGGCGATAGATTCTTTGACAAAAAGAGTGGGTGAGGCGTATCACGAATACATTATCCGTGTTAAAGAAAATGAACTAGCAAGAACGGTTAAGCTTTATGATATTGAAGACAGTTTAGATCCGTTTCGTTTAAAAAATGCAAGTGTAGAAGATAGAATTAGATTAACCGAAAAATATAAAGCTGCGAGGATGTATTTGGAAATCTAATCTCGTTTGTAGTTTTGGGTGAAGATAATCTGATTTAGAAAGAAAGTTAGGTTACGAGCTGTTTTCGTGCCTTTTTCACTCTCTTTACAACTTGTTTTCTTTCCTTTTTAGATAGCGAATGTATTACAGCTGGACCTCTTAGGGTTTTGCCATCTGGAGAATAAAATTCAACAAGTATAGAGAATTTAAGTCATTTTTCTTTAATTGAGAGAATCGCGTGGAGAAAATTTGATACTTCGACTTGTTTAGTACAAGCCACTGCCTAGAGCAGGCGAGGCAAGCCCCATAATTCTTCAATTTGTATTTATTGTACGTTTTAAAGTAATATTTTGAAATGCGATTATATTTAGTGAGACATGGTGAGAGTGAAGGGAACATCTCCCGAACACATCAATACGAACATACTCCTTTAAGTAATACCGGTAAAGAACAAGCCAAGATTGTTGCAAAAAGACTAAAAAGACATAATATCGATGTTTTTTATGCTAGTCCTTACGTCCGAGCACAGGAGACTGCAATAACAATCTCTAAAATTATCGGTAAACCCGTAAAGATTTTAGATGAATTGAGAGAAACCCCAAACCCCTCTGAATTAAATGGACTTCATTACGACGATCCTAAGGCCGTAAAAATAAAAAACAAAATGAAAAACAACTGGCACAAATCTGATTGGAAGTATTCCGATGAAGAGAGCTTTAACCAACTAAAGGATCGAAGTCTTAAGCTTCTTCAATATCTTTTGAAAAATCACAGGGATAAAAATGTCCTTTGTGTCTGCCACGCGGGGATTATGAAGGCAATAATTGCGGGTATGTTGCTCGGGGAAAAGTTAACACCCGAGGTTTTACTGGGTTTCAGACATCATTTATGGACTCAAAATACAGGGATAACAGAATGTGAATATACGGATAAATACGGATGGGGCCTGCTAACGTGGAACGACACTACGCATTTATAATTTTTCCCTAATCCACGGTATCAATTATTTCTTCTATCCAACACGCCTTTGTGGTTGCTCACAGACAGCAATAATATAAGTTGGGTTAGCTTCACGATTGTTTACAGAAAGTTGTTCGACTTTCGCAAGCTCACCTAAGGCTAGCTTTTTTAGTGTTTTAGCGCGTCTTAATATAGTTCTTCCATTTGTTTGATCTTTTGGCTTGTTTCCTTGGCCGAAAAGAAAAGCTTTTCCGAAGTGAGGTTCAAGAATTTCCTCGAGCTCTTCGGGTATTAACTCAAGCTTATGGAAATGGTTTTTTGGCTGGTCTTCAATATTTTTCCCCGGATTAGTGATATTTCTATTAGGAGTTGATACTATAAAAATACCGTCATCAGCAAGAAGATCGGTAACATTTGTTAAAAACGCTGGCAAGAGCTCCTTTGGTATATGTTCGATTGTTTCAAAAGAAACGATTACATTAAAACTATCTGACTTAAAGGGTAAAGAAAGCGCATCGGCGACTATGAAAGCGCCGTTGTTTTTATAAGCTTCATGCGCTTTTCTTAAAGTAGGTAAATCTATATCTACGCCAGTATAGTCGGAGGCTTTAAGTATTCCGCTACCATATGCTGTTCCGCAGGCTACGTCTAAAACTTTTTTATCCTTGCAATATGGCATTGCGAATTCATAACGACTGCGGTGCTCTTGCCAAAGCCTTAAGGTAACTTGAGGCGGTATTTTTGTTTCACCGCGCCAAATTCTAATCATGTCCCTTGGGCGAGTCATTCCCGGATAGACCCTTTCACCCGTAAATTCACATTCCATACAGGAATTATAGCCTATAATTATAGATTTGACAATTAAACCTAGTAATGTGGAGAAAAGTTGACTCCGCCTCTGTCAGTTCGAAGTAAACCCATTACCTGTATAAAGCGAGGTAAACCCCACCAAAGACTTCCTTCCGAAGGCAGGCAGAGTAATTTTCTAGATTTCCAAAATTTTAATATGGTAGGACGAAGTTAAAAGAGCCGTAGCTAACACCATCCCTC
Organism: Patescibacteria group bacterium; assembly: GCA_022562395.1. GTDB lineage: Bacteria > Patescibacteriota > Microgenomatia > UBA8517 > UBA8517 > JADFPI01. Next base: position 3,389 of record JADFPI010000018.1, read on the forward strand.
TTGTCTACCTCCAAAACATTCAAGTTTTCCCCTGGGAAGTATATCTGTGTTGTAAAAACCGGGCCTTCACCTTGCAGTTTTACGTGGATATGCGGCGGGCGTGTCCCGTATTCCGAAGGAATAACCGTTTCTAGGCGGTAGAGGCCTTCCTCGTTAGTAAATTGGTGTCCTCGAAGAAGAAAACCTTCAAGATCATATTGGCCGTTCGCACCCGCTTGCCAGAAATCAATCCAAGCATCAGGGACGGGATTACACTCTTTATCAAAAACATACCCGGTGACTATTAAAGGTTCGCCGGAGGAGTCTTCGGCTATATTTTGTCTTTCGGGTGAGTCTTCTTTGTAATAGGGCCCTGCTGCTTGCGCCGCAGTTGCCTCCCCGCAATCTTGCGGAGGACTTTGAGGTTTGTCGTTTGAGGTGACTTTTTGAGATGTGATATCGGGGGCGCTTTGCCGCTTAGCCAAGACAAAGTAATAAACTCCAGCGACGGCAAGAATAATAGCCAAAATCAAAAAAAATCTTTCCCTCATGCCCCCATTTTATACCATACCCTGTTTTCCTCCTCCACCCGAAATCCATTCGACCGGTCCACGACAGTGAGTTAAATCGAATTGCTCAGTGTTATAACATTTCGTTCCTCGGAAATCTCATGATTTCAGACCGAATCTTTGACCTCGAAGCGCTACACTTGGAGTAATCGGTTACAACGTGGGGTGTCTCCAAGCTATGCTTTGCGAAGGAAATTTCCCACATTCAAAAGTGTTTAGTGTAGAATACGAGATAGTCTAAATATGAATACCAAAAATACAATTAAATGTAAGAACTGCGGGGAAGAAATCGAAATTTCGGACGCTTTAAAACATCAACTCGAAGAAGCGATTCGTCTGGAAGAAGGCAAAAAGTTTGAGCAGCAACTGGAGGAGGTTGCAAGCCAAGCCAAGAAAAAGGCTGAAAAGGAGGCTCAAGAGAAATTATCGAAAGAGTTAAAAGACAAAGAAGACCAAATAGGAGAACTTAAAGTTAGGGCAAAGGAGGCAGAAGAGGCGGAATTGAAAATCAGAAAAGAAAAAAGAGAACTCAAAGAAGCTAAAGAGAAGTTTGAACTTGAAAAAGAGCGTCAACTTGACATTGAGCGAGAGAAAATAAGAAAAACTGCAGTTGATGAGATTCAGGAAAAAGACAGACTTAAATTTGCAGAGTATGAAAAGAAAATTGCGGACATGAACAACGCACTTAAGGAGGCCGAGCGAAAAGGGAAACAAGGTTCTCAACAGTTGCAGGGAGAGGTGCTGGAGCTGGACTTTGAGAACTTACTGGAGCAAACCTTTCCCGACGACGAAATTGTTCCTATTGGGAAAGGTGCCAAGGGTGGAGACATTATCCAAAAAGTAAAAGGTAAATCAGGCAGGGTTGCGGGTGTTATTTTATGGGAAACTAAGAGAGCCAAATGGGCCCCAAAGTGGCTTGGCAAGCTTCGTGAAGACGCGAGGAGTGAAAGCGCTACTTTTGCTGTTTTACTAAGTATAAATTTACCCCCCGACATAGACGACTTTAAATTAACCGGAGGTGTGATAGTATGCTCATACAAATCAGCCATTCCTCTTGCCAGTGTTCTTAGACGTTCCGTCCTTCACCTTGCCGTGGCCAAGCAAACAGCCGCTAATAAAGATGAAAATTTAGAGCTCCTTTATGGTTACCTGCAGAGTGAATCCTTTAGGCATAGATTCGAGTCCTTTGCCGAAGGGGTAAGCGAGATGCAAAACGACCTTGATTACGAAAAAAGAGCCATGGAAAGAGTCTGGAAAAAGCGAGAAGTGCAGATAAAGAAAACTCTGCTCAACGCAGCAAGAATGTATGGCGAGCTCCAAGGCGTTATGGGTAATGCACTACCCGACATCAAAACATTTTCTCTGCCCGAAGGTGATGAAAAAGAAAAAATGAATAAGTAATTCACCCCTTAATTCACCCCCGGGATAGTCTGGGTTTGAATAATTTGTAATTTTTCCCTAGATTATGCATACAACTAGGACGCTGCAAAAAAAATTGAAGAAAGATTCGTCTTGCTCTAAAGACCGGGTGGGGGTGGCTGCTGAAGAGTTCCTCGCTCGTGGGTTTTAAGTTTTTTTCTTCTTTTAAATATTTCAAGAATTCCGGCAATCTTCTCCGGTCTAATCAGACCTCCTCCCAAAATTGCGTCTTCTAAAATACTATTTAGTCTTTTTATCGAGCGCCTCAAGTCAAAAATAACCAAAATAACCTGAATCCCTACAATAACAAGAAGGGTTGTCAAAACAACAATAACAAAAATTAAAAGCTTTTGGACCGGTTCCATTTTAATTATTAAACTCGACTCTAATTCTACGTCGAACCACCGTCTCTTTTCCACCCCTAGAGGTAGCTCTAATTATAATCTCCTGGCTCCCTTCAACCAATTCTATTTCCGCTTCGAATAACCCATCCGCGTCCACAATCGCCGGCTGGTTATTAACACTAATAGTAGCATCTGAATCTGTCTTTCCGGATACATTGACTTTTGTGTCTGTGATAACCTGTTCTTTATTAGGCCCAAATATCTCAAGCGACGGCGGACTAATAAAGCTCGTGTACTGAAAACTAAGGTAGCCAAGTACGGCAACTACTATAATGGCAACTCCCAAAAGAAATGTGAGTTTTGGACTCCACACAAATTTTTCGAAAACCCCTTTTTTAGGATTGATGTCAACCGCTTTCGGTGGGTAATCGCGGCGCAGTAGGGCGATTGCCCTTTTTTCATTTATATTCAGAGCTTTGGCGATATTTTTAACAAATCCTTTAACTACGGGTAATTCCGGTAACTGGTCCCATTTTTCCTCCTCTATCGCCCTAACAAATTCTTTTTTAATTCTTGTTTCCTTTTCCAGACGCAACCGAGAAAATCTTTTCTTTCGTCGGGCATTTTTAAGAACAGTTCCTATTGTGTCCATTAAAACTAGTATTTTTTAGGAAGAGGGCGATTGCCCCGTTCTGGTGGCGGAAAAAAATTCCTCCGGGTTTTGAATTAAGACCTCTCTTGGTTTAGAGCCATCTGCAGGACCGACAACCCCTGTCGCCTCCAACTGGTCAATTATTCTAGCGGCTCTGGCGTAACCAATCGAAAGTCTTCTTTGAAGAAGCGAGGCCGAGGCTCTATCATATTGGCAAACAACTCCTACCGCTTCTTTGAAAAGATCGTCCAGCTCTTCGTCTATTCCCGCAACTGTCGTTGTACCGGGTTTGGGCATCGAGGTAACTTCCTGGGTATATTGCGGCGATACCCCTTGCCTTTTCAAAAAGCTTATCAGACTACTCGTCTCTTTCTCCGTCACAAATGCTCCTTGAATCCTGATTGGTTTTGCCTGGTCGGGCGGAAGATAAAGCATATCCCCACGACCCAGCAATTTCTCTGCTCCTTGAGAATCCAAAATTACTCGTGAGTCGACTTGGGAACCAACCGCAAAGGCAATCCTGCAGGGAATGTTGGCCTTTATCAGGCCGGTAATAACGTCAACGGAGGGCCGCTGGGTTGATAAAACCATGTGTATTCCTGTAGCCCGGCTCATTTGGGCAATTCTGGTCACCGCGTCTTCAACCTCTACCAGTGAGTAAAACATGATGTCGGCCAGCTCGTCGATTACCAAAACTATGTGTGGCAAAGCCTGAAAACCGGACATTTCGTTAAAACCTCCTATGTTTCTTGCCCCTGCCTGGGCAAAAAGTTTATAGCGCCTATCCATTTCGGACAAAATCCATCGTAGAGAAGAGACAACTTTTTCGGGCTCAGTAATAACCGGTGTTAAAAGGTGCGGAATGCCATTGTAGCCCGTAAGCTCTACTCTTTTAGGGTCGACAAGAATTAGTTTTACTTCAGATGGGGCCGCGCGGAAAAGAAGGGTCGAAAGAAAGGTGTTAATGCAAACGCTCTTGCCGGAGCCAGTTTGGCCAGCAATTAAAATGTGGGGCATTGCCGCAAGATTGGCAACAATGGGTTTCCCGGAAACGTCGAGTCCCAAGGCAACCGTCAGTTTAGAATCTGATTTGTCCATCTCGTCCGACTCAATCATTTTTTTCAAGGGCACAAATTCGGGGCTTTTGTTTGGGAGCTCAATTCCCACCAGAGACCTGCCAGGAATGGGCGCCTCTATCCTTATTGTTCCGGTCGGGGCGGCCAGAGCCAAGGCTAAATCGCGCTCTAAGGCCGTGATTTTGGAAAGCTTGGTGCCCAGGGCAACCTCTAGTGCGTACTGGGTAACTGCCGGGCCCAAATTAACCTCAACTACTTTTGCAGTAACGCCAAACGACTCCAGTGTTTTCTCAATTATTGCTGCATTTCCTTTAATGTCTCCACGGTCCACTTTACCGCCTACTTTGTCGCTTAAGATATCAAGCGGTGGGTATTTCCACACTTTGTCTTCTCCGGGGACGTTACTTACCAATTTAGGGGCTAATTCACCTTTGGCAGTTGGTTTTTCGGGCTCTTTGTCCGGGCCTCTATCGGAAACTTTTTGAGTAGAGCCAGAAACTTTAAGTTGTTTTCTGGATAGGGATAAACCTAGGCGTTTTTCTCCTATAAGATATCTCCTGACCGACTTTAAGAGAGAGGCCAGTAGGCCTAAAACTTGGTCGACCGAAGTATTAAAAAGAATTACTATCCCCACCAAACTGGTGCCTAAAAGGACAATTAATGCGCCAGCTTTGGTTATCAGAGTAGCTACTCCTTCCCAGGCAGCCCTACCCAAAATTCCGGCGCGAGTCAGGGACAAAACGGAGATAAAAAACAATACTCCTCCTACCAAAACATTAGGCGCGCTCAGTGGACTTTTTAGTTTAGAAACCAAGAAGCCAAAAGAAAGAAGGATGAAAGGTAGAAAAATGGTAGTCCAGGAAAAGTAAGTTACTAAAATGTCGTTCAGTCTTACCAGAAGAAGGCCCTGTCTCGCAAATGAAACTACTACCAGGGCTGATAAAGAAAAAAAGACAACTTGGGCAATTGAGTAGACAGTCGCTTTTTTAAGCTTTAAACGAAAGGCGCGCTTATTAAATCTTTTACGAAATTTAGCCATAGCAACTCATTATAAGCCTAGCGCAAGATTTCGTAAACCTAAAGAAACGCGGAGCTTACAAGCTTTGCTTTTTCGAACGCCTGCGAGAAACAAGCGCTGCTTATAAGCGAAGCACACTTTCTCGTAAACCAAAAGTGCGAAGCTTACAAACTGTGTTTATACTCAAGAAAGTGAATCTGTGTAAAAGTGAAGGGTTGCAATTTAAGCTTCTACAATAACCGGGAGAACCATTGGTCTCCGGCCGGTTTCTTTGTAGAAATACTTTTCCAAAAAATCAATCGTGACGTTTCTGGCAACACGCTTGTCAACTCTTTTCTTTTTCCTAATCTCGGCACCTAACAGCTTTCCTGCTCCAATCAAAAACCCTTTTTCTTTCTTTTCAAACACAAACCCGCGGCTGATAACCTGTGGGTCATTTAACAATCTCTGATTTTTCTTGTCAACTTGAATAAGAATAATGGCCGCGCCTTCTTGGGCAAGCTTCTGTCGATCGCGCAGCACCACGTTGCCAACATCACCAATGCCAAGACCGTCAACCAAGACATCTCTTACGTCAACTTTCCCTGTCTTTCGGGCCTGCGAGCCCTTAAACTCGACAATCTCGCCGGGTTTGAGTTCAAAAACTGAGTTCTGCTTGGCACCCATGCGCACAGCCAAGTCTTTGTAAGCTCTCATATGCCTGATTGTCCCCCCGATGGGAATGAAGTATTTAGGCTTGATGAGGGCAAAAAGAGTTAAGATGTCTTCCTGACTTCCGTGGCCTGAAACATGTAAGTCCTCTTGCATATCGTAATAGTGAACATTGGCTCCAATCTCGATTAACCTATCGACGACCGCATCCACGTTTGCCTTCGACCCCGGGGGTGCGGGGTCAGCTGAAAAAATCACCGTATCACCTGGATCGGCTGAAAGGAATTTGTGCTCTGCATGTGCAACTCTATATAAAGCACTTCCCGGCTGGCCATAACTTCCGGAAATTATATACATAACCTTGTTTTTAGAAAGCCTTGCCGCTTTTCTTCCGGCAACAACCAAATCGCCCGGATAATTTAAGTAGCCTACATTCCTGGCTATCTCTGCTTTTGTCTCCACCGACCTTCCTATAAACGAAACCTTCCTCCCCAGCCCCTTGGCCACATTTAAGGCTTGCTGCATTCTCGAAATATTCGAAGAAATTGTCGTGAAGAAAATCCGCCCAGTCGCGTCCTTGGCTATTCGTTCAATTTGATTTTCTATCTCCATCTCGCTTTCCGTATAACCCGGAGTAGTCGCCCCCAGACAATCTGAAGCAACCATCAAGGTACCCTTTGAAGCCAGCATTGCTACCTTGGCAATATCAAAAGGCTTGCCGTCAACAGGAGTCCAGTCAAACTTGTAGTCAGGTATATGAAAAACTCTACCCTCTGGGGTGTCAATCGCGTATCCAACCCCATCCGGCACAGAATGCGAAACTCTAAAAGGAGTCACCTTAAATACACCTAAAGTTAAAGTGTCGCGTTGAGGGTCGAATACATTAACTTTAACATCTCTTATCTTGTGTTCGGCAAACTTATCCTCTAAAAAACCGGCGACTAGTTTTGTCGCATAAATCGGAGTCCTCACCTCTTTTAACAAAAAGGGGATTGCCCCCAAATGATCCTCGTGAGCGTGAGTTACAATTAATCCCCGAAGTTTATGAGCATTTTTTCTGATGTAACCGAAGTCGGGAATCACTAAATCAATTCCATACATTTCTGCTTCCGGGAAACCAACACCACAATCTACAATAATCATGTCATTGCCATATTCGTAGATATACAAATTCTCGGTTACGTCTGTTGTTCCGGATATTGCGATGAATTTTAGACTCGACATAATTACATTCTACACCAATTGCATTTGTTCAAAGTCTACTTTGTTGGTCTTCTCCAATAATTCGGCTAAAGTTTGGAAATCTCTCATAGTTTCCTCCTTTACCTCAAGCCTTCTTAAACCGGCAGCGGGATGATACATTGGAACCACCACAATTTCTTTCCCCTTCCAATTGATTTTATAGTGTTTTCCGTGAACTTTACTTATTATCACTCCCGGGAGGAATTTGGCCATTGAAAAACGCCCAAGAGTAACAATAACTTTTGGATTTATTATTTCAATTATTCCATCTAAGTATTTTTTAAAGGCAAAAATCTCCTCTTCCAAGGGGTCACGGTTCCCCGGTGGACGATAAAAAACTATATTTGTGATAAAGACATCTTTCCTCTCTACTTTAATAGAATGAAGCAATTGATCCAAGAATTTTCCGGCGTTTCCGACGAAAGGTCTACCTTTCATGTCTTCCCAATATCCAGGACCCTCACCGATAAACATGACTTTTGTGTCTGCGTTGCCTTCTCCAAAAACAAGGTTGTTTGCTCCTTTTCTTAAAGGAAGACTCTCGTCCGCCAGCATTTTTTGTTTAAAAATTTTAAGAGTAATTGCTTTGTCCATAAACAAGTTTGTTTCTGTCGAAATAATTGATCAAAAATAGGGGGAGAGAAATTGCTTAATGTTTTCGTTGGTTATCCTAAAAGTCTGTCCTTTCCCTTCAACAACCATTCTGGCTACTTTTCTCGCAATCTCCCGAATGCCTCTTTCCAGAGTTCTAATGCCGGCATCATAACCCAAAGGCCTTACAATTGCTGGCCAAACATCTTTGTCTATAACCAAGGCCCCCTCAGTAATTCCAGACGCTTTAATTATTTTGGGAAACATATAATCTCTTCCTATGGTAATCTTCTCCTCGTCTGTGTATGAAGGCATATGAAGAGGTTCTAGTCTATCGAGAACGGCAACGGGAATATGTCTTGCCGTATTTGCCGTGGTGATAAAAAGAACTTGCGATAAATCAATCGGAAAATCTATATAGTGGTCTACAAAGGCGTGATTCTGCTCTGGGTCTAAAAGCTCGACCAAAACACCCATAATCGACGAGCGCCCTTCGTCGGTTACCCTATCTATCTCGTCAAGTAAAATAACCGGGTTCATTGATTGGGTTGTCCTTAGAGCATTGACAACTTTTCCCGGTTCGGCTTCCGGGTACATTCTCGACTGGCCGCGAAGGTCAAGCGGGTCTCCCATTCCGCCGAAAGGAATTCTGGCGAAGCGCCTACCCATTGCTTCTGCGATGGAGGCGCTGATGGTAGTTTTTCCTGTTCCCACCAGCCCGATAAAGGACAAAATCGGCGCCCGCATAAGCTCGGAGGTTCTTCCTTTCTCCTGCTTGAGCTTCATAATCGAAAGGTATTCTAGAATCCTGTTTTTTATTTCGGTTAATCCATAATGATTCTTGTCAAGAATTTTCTTTGCGTATTCTAAATCCAGAATATCTTTGGTTCTTTTGTTCCAGGGAAGACTTGTCACCCAATCAATATAACGGCTGATACGGTCAATTTCTGGAAGGAAGGTGGGCGACTCGCTTAACATTGCTAACTGATTGAGTCTTACCAATATTCGTTCTGTTAGTTTTTCAGGTAACGAAGCCGCTTTTACCTTTTCAGAAAGCACGGATGTCTGTTGTTTCGTTTTGTCCATAATTAAAAACTTAACTTACTTTAGCATGAAGACAAACTAGCTTAAAAGAGGGAGGTAGAAAAACATCGCCTAAAAAACCAAGCTCAGCGAGAGAAGCCTTTTTTTCTTGAAGAATCCAAAAGCCTACTCGCCGGAAAGTGGGGACCAGAAGACCTTTTTTGCCTTGGTTGTCGCTGGTCTTGTCTTCCAAATCTCTGTCTCGGCCTATAAGAATCTCTGGGTTTTTGGTATCTTGTGTCTTTCTTCTTATCTCCCTCCAAGAGCATGGATAGATTAATTCTTCCTAAACCGTCTATTTCTTTGACCCTAACCTTCACTTTCTCGCCCACTTTTACAACCTCGGAAGGGTCGGAAACAAAATCTTCTTTCATGTCTGAAACATGCACCATTCCCTCTTTGCCCGGCAAAACTTCGATAAATGCGCCGAATGGCTGAATTCTTTTCACCTCTCCCTCATAAATTTCTCCCGGTGCTACTTCCTTCACCAAGCCTTCAACTTTTGCTACCGCCTTTTCTACCTCTTCGTCGGACATTGCCGAGATACTTACCCGGCCTTCATCATCCACGTCGACCTGCGCCCCTGTTTCGGCAATAATTGCCCTTATCATTTTTCCGCCGGGACCAATTATCTCGCCAATCTTGTCTTGGGGAATTTTTACAACCTTAATCTTGGGAGCGTAATTAGAAAGTTGAGAGCGGGGTTTGGTTATCGCCTTTTTCATCCCCTCCAATATTTTCACCCTTGCTTCCTTTGCCTTCCCCAGGGCTTCTTCAAGAATGGCCAAGGACAAATTAAGAGTTTTAACGTCAAGTTGAAGGGCGGTAATTCCCTCTGCGGTTCCCGCCACTTTAAAATCCATGTCTCCGTGGCCGTCCTCAAGGCCGGTTATATCTGTTAAAATTGCGTACTTCTTGGCGCTTTCAACGACGAGTCCCATTGAAATCCCTGCCACCGGTGCTGAAATCGGAACGCCTGCGTCCATCAGGGACAAACTAGAACCACAAGTTGAAGCCATCGAGGTTGAACCGTTTGAGCTTAAAATCTCTGAAACTACCATTATGGTGTAAGGAAATTCATCCTTCGGCGGTATTACTGGCTCAAGGGCACGCTCGGCCAGTGCCCCGTGGCCTATCTCGCGCCTGCTTGGCCAACCCACTCTGCCAGTTTCTCCCACCGAATAGGGTGGCATTGAGTAATGGTGAATGTAGCGCTTTGTCTCTTCTCCTTCTGCAGACTCGATAATTTGCTCTAAGGATGATGCGCCCAGAGTGGTCACCGATAAAACTTGAGTTTGTCCTCTTTTAAAGATAGCCGAACCGTGAGTTCTTGGCAGTATTCCAATTTCGGCCGATAACTCTCTTATCTGATTAGGCTTTCTTCCATCAGGACGCTTGCCTGATAAAATCATCTTTCGCAGTTCTTTTGCAAAAAGCTCGTCAAATAACTTTCCCACTTCTGCCTTTTCCTCTTCGCCCAAAGCCTCTATTACTGCCTGTTTTATCTCGTCATATTCTTCGTAGCCAACCTTTTTAACGGTCAAATCTACTATCAGCTTCTTAGTCTTGTCTTTTGACAACTCTTTTACTTTCCTTTCAAGAGAAATGTTTGTTTTTTTCTTCTGAATAACTTCTTTCTTTTCTCCCACTTCACTCACCAAAGTGTCAATCAGTTTTATTACTTTTTCAGTTTCCTTTTTTGCATATTTGACTCCACCCAATATTTGCTCCTCTGAAACTTGTTTGCTTCCAGCCTCAATCATTACTATCGCGTCTTTTGTAGCAGAGACCAAAAGCTCCATTTTGCTCTCTTCCAATTGGCCTTTTGTAGGATTGGTAAAATAGCCATCTTCCTTCATCCCAACTTTTATCATTGCAATTGGTCCCTTCCAGGGTATATTGGAAATAGAAAGGGCGGCGGAGACAGCGGCGGCGGCTGGTATATCGGGAGAATTTTCAAGATCAACCGATAAAACAGTGATAATTACCTGTACCTCTTTTTTATACTCCTCAGGAAAAAGCGGCCTAATTGACCGGTCTACCAGTCTTGCCGTCAATATCTCGTCATCAGACGGCCTTCCTCCTCGTTTAACCCAACGGCTACCCTTTATTCTTCCTCCGGCAAAAAGTCTTTCTTGATATTCAACAAATAAAGGAAAATAACCTCTGTCCTCTTTCAACTTTTGGGCAACAACTGTTGCCAAGACAACCGTTTCTCCATAAGAAGCCATGACCGCTCCACTGGCTTGCTGGGCAACGTGTCCAGTGGAAAGCGTAAGTTTTCTTTCACCTAGGTTAATGGATTTTTCTGTCTTTTTCATCAAAAATTATTTTTTCAGCTTGAGTTGCTTTATGAGGTTTTTATAACGGCTCTCATCACGCTTTTGAAGGTAAGATAAAAGCCTCCTTCTCTTTGCCACCATGCTTAAAAGTCCCCTTCGTGAATGAACGTCTTTTCCGTGTTCCTTCAGGTGCTTAACCAGTTTATCTATTTGTGCAGAAAGGAGTGCAATTTGAACTTCTGGAGAACCAGTATCGCCTTTCTCTCGTGCAAATTTCTTGATAATCTTTTTTTTCTCTTCGCTCAACAGTGCCATATTTTTGTAAGTGACAAAGTAAATCGTAGAGGTTTCAACTTCGAAAAACCTTGTCCTACAACCAAGACATACTATCACGAACGAAAAACTTTAGCAAACAGGCAATCAGCTGATGTTTGTTCCTTTGTAAATTTTTGGTTCTAGCCAGGATTTGGGCGGCTCTTTGTGTTTCTCCTCCTCAACACTTTCTTTTTTCATCTGGCCGAGAAAGGGTTTTTTAAGTTGCAAGTTAGACGGAGTCCTTGTGCCACCTTTCTTCATCAGATAGGCAACTAACTCAAATGTTTCTGCTGTTACCTCGCTTGAAGAATAACGCCTGCTACCCCTCTCAATCCCGGCAAGAAGGTTAGTCGCCGTATCGTTATCCAAAGTGAAGTTATTTTCTTTTATCAATGAGGCAACCATCTCTGAGACAGAAGAGACGGGGCTGGCAAAAGAAATAACACTGGTTCCGCCATCTATCGTAAGCTGCCTTATTCCTATGTGCACCAGCTTTGAACCTCTTATATCTTTAGACGAAAGAACCGGGAAATCGTTTTGGTTTTTACCTGAAATTAGAAAAACCGTGTCTGCTGCCACCCCTGAATAGGACAATTTTACTTGGTTTTTTTTTGGAGAGGAAGCCCCGGCTTTTGGAATGATAGTTAGTTTAAACTGCCCCTCCTCTATATCATAACTTACCCTTTCAATACTTTTTGATGGATAATCTTCGAATCTCATTACCAAATTTTTATCTCCGAACTCCTGTGTTATCTTGTTGACTCCAACCAGCCGATTGAACTCAACCAGCATTGGACTGGGGCAATAAATGGCCGTTTCTTTTCTATCTCTTATACTCAAAAAAAGGGAAAGCCCGGCAGCAACCTGGTCGAACGAGGGGTTCTGGGGCAAGATAAGAAGACTTGATTCAGCAGAGTCAATTAAAGAAGAAAAAGATTCGTCCATACTTCAAGCTAGTTGTCCCGTGCCTTTTTCTTCACGGATACTAACACATCGCCTATTTCAAAATCAAGCTGGGGGGAAAGGATTACTCCAAATTCCTCACCTTCTTTTACTGTGTTCACCTCATCCTTTTGTTTTTTAAGCGAGGCAACCCTGGCAAACCCTAATTCTTCCCCTTCCCTTTTTAAGATGAGTTTGTCATTTTTTGAAATTCTACCCGCTAACACTATACACCCTGCTACCTTTTTGTTGTTGTAGGGGAAAGATGCAAGAATTTCTGCTCTGCCCAAAAAATCCTCCGGCTCCTGGTTCGCAAGTTCTTCCAACCTTTCAAAAATCTCATATATCAGTTCAAAGCTTTCTATTTTTACCCCTTCGGATTGTGCTAACTTAGCAACATTTTTGGAGACACTAACACCATATGCTATTACAGTTGCGCCTGCGCTTTTTGCTAAAAAAACCTCGCTTAGACTAACCTCTCCAACTCCTGAACCAACGACCGAAACGCTTTCGCCTAAATTACTAAGAACTGCTTCCAAAGAACCTGTCGTTTTGGCTTTTACAATAACAGGAAAACCCTCCGGCTTTCTCTCAGATTCTTCTTCTTTACCCTCGGCTGCCCGCTCGCGTGGTTCATCGGAAACTAAAGAGCCAACCGGAAGAAGTTGGGCAAACCCTAAAATTTGTGCCGGCTCACCGGGTAGCGCTTTATCAATCTTTTCCCCTTCTGTTCCAAATAAACTCTTAACTTTACAGCTTAATCCGTCTGCAAAAATTGTCTCGGCGACTTTTAGCGTTCCATTTCTGACTACGACTGAAGCAAGGGGTCCTCCTTTGTCTTTATCTGTTTCGATAACAACAGCCTCTAACTTACCATCTGGGTCCCCGGTAACTCCAGAAACTTCTGCAACTAAATTTATCATTTCCAAAAGCTCATTAAGCCCTTTACCTTTTTTTGCCGAAACCTCTATCAGAACAACGTCACCGCCTTTTTTTTCAAAAGAAACTTTCTCGTCTTCAAGTCCTTTTCTCACTTTTAGCGCAGAGGCAGAAGACAAATCCATCTTCGTGGCAGCGACTATGAAGGGAATGTCTGCCTCTCTTATATATTTTAAAGCTTCCCTCGTCTGGGGTTTGACTCCATCGTCAGCCGCCACAACCAAGACTGCGATGTCGGCTACCTTTGCACCCCTCGAGCGCATCTTAGAAAAAGCGGCATGTCCTGGGGTATCTATGAAGGTTATTTTCTTTTTGTTTTTGGTTTCGACAACTGACGCACCAATACTTTGGGTAATCCCTCCAACCTCCCGTGAGGCAACGTCTGTTTTTCTTATTGCATCAAGAAGAGTCGTCTTGCCGTGATCTACGTGGCCGACTACCGAAACAATTGGTGGTCTTAATTTTCCAGCAGAACTTCCTTTTTTCTTCATAACTAAAATCCTTTCTAGTTAAAGTTTCCATGCTCACTCAGTAAGTTTCTTCTCAGTTTTATCTGAGCTAGCTGATTCTTTCATATCTCGGCTTTTTGAGCTGGTGGACTTTTCATCCTCCTTGCCCGCCCTAATGTCCTTAGAACTCTCGGCGGGTTTCTTTTCCTCTTTCTTCGACTTAGACTTGGACTTAAGCTTAGACTTTCCTCTCTTAGCTCGAAGAGCCAAGCTCTGCTTATCCTCACTTACAGCCTCTTTTTTCTCTACCTTCTCTGTCTCTGTCTCTGGTTTCTCTTCCTCGCCTGGTATTCCCTCAATCTCTATTCTGAAACCGGTAAGTTTTGCAGCCAGTCTTACATTTTGCCCGTCTTTTCCTATTGCCAAAGAAAGCTGATCCTCGGGAGCAGACACACTGGCAATTTTTACACCCATTTCTTCGTCTACCTCAAGGTTTACACTTAGTCCTTCCGCCGGGGCAAGAGCAGCTTTTATAAATTCTTCCACCTTTTCATTCCAAGGAATAATGTCGACTCGCTCTCCACCCAATTCATTGGTAACCGCCTGGACCCTAACCCCTTTTTGTCCCACACAAGAACCAACCGGGTCTACTCCAGATTGATTTGAAGAAACAGATACTTTGGTTCTCACGCCTGCCTCCCTTGCAATTGCTTTAACTTCAACCGAGCCCGAGTTTACTTCAGGAACTTCTCGGCTAAATAACTTGCTGACAAATTCCGGGTCAGAACGAGAAAGAATAATCGTTTTCCCTCGGGGTGTTTCTCTGATTTCTTTAAGAAGAAAAGTCAGGCGCTGATTGGCTGATAAACGCTCATTTGGAATTCGCTCGTCGGCTGGCATTATTGCCTCGGTTCTGCCTATGTCCACTCTCACGTCCGGGCCGTCGAAGCGCAAGATTGTTCCAGAAATTAAGTTCCCAATTCTTTGACTGAATTCGTCCATTATTGCACCCTTTTCAGCTTCCCTTATCTTTTGATGAATAACCTGTTTTGCCGTCTGGGCTGCAATTCGGCCAAATCCTGGAGGGGTTACATCTTGCCTTTCCTCTGGCTTATCAGTTGGCCAGGTAAAAACTTTGGCCTCTCCGCTGATTGGGTCTATCTCAGCTTCGAGCTCTATTTCCTCGGCGTCTTCACCGCGCTCGTGAGCATCGCGCCTGTAGGCCGCGATAATTGCCTGCTTAATAGTATCCAATATTACCGACGCCTCCAGACCTCGCTCGGTGGCGATAGCTTTAAGCGCTTGTGCGAATTCTGTTCTTGGCGTCTGCATATTTACTAAAAAAAATGGTGGGCACTTGTCCCACCGCGTCCCAAAATCCCTAAATTCTTATGATAGTTTATCTTAAGTGAAAGTTTAAGTCAATGTGGGTTCAGAGTCCTTCTCCCTCCATTTTCTCAACAATTTTCTTTTGCTCACGAGTAAGTTCCTCTGGAACCGCAACCTGGATTCTTACATATTGGTCACCTCGGCCCGCCTTGCCGCGAAACAAGCCTCGGCCGCGAAGATGTGGAACACCCTTGCCGCGCAGCCTTATCATCGTTCCAGATTGGGTTCCCGGACGAATCTTAAGCTTTACCTCTCCATCAACTGTGGGTACCTCTATCTTTCCACCTAATGAGGCCAAAGAGAAAGGAACTAGTGTTCTTACAAAAATATCAACGCCGTCACGCTCAAATACTTTGTGAGGTTTTATGTTTATAGATAGTATAAAGTCGCCAAAACTTATTCGGGAGCCTTCGTTAACACCTGCAGGAATTTTAATCTTTCTTTTCTTTCCCCCAATGCTGACTTGTTTTTCTACCCCCTTAATCGCTTCCATAAAGTCGATGTTTACACTAAAACGAGGTATTCTGGCGGTTCTAAAAGGACTCGCCCCTCCGAAAAATTGGGCAAAAATTTCAAAGGGGTCGCCAAAATCAAATCCTGAAAAAGGCGATTCGCCAGTTGGCGAACCTCCTGTTGAAGTATAAGTATATGTAAATGGACCCCACTGTCCGGCTTGAGCTGTTGGACCTCCGGCGCCTCCAAACCCCGACGCACCACCGGGGGAAAAGGCGGCATGGCCAAATTGGTCGTAAGCACGACGTTTCTGGCTATCTGAAAGGATTTGATAAGCTTCGTTTATTTCTTTGAAACGCCGCTCCGCTGCATCTTTATTATCCTTGTGTTTATCCGGATGCCATTCGAGCGCTTGTTTTCTGTAAGCCTTTTTTATCTCATCTTGGCTTGAACTCTTTGAAACGCCCAATATGTCGTAGTATTCTGATTTTGCCGCCATTTTTTTCTATTAAAACATTAAAAAGTTTGCAATTGGGGCTGCGAATTTAAAGCAATAATGCTTTCAATCCATACTCGCAGGCGCCTTTTCCTTGCTATAAGAACATGGCTTGAGGCCAAAGCCAACTGTTTGTAATATTCAAATAGCTCTGGAATACGACCTCCAATCAGTCTTGCAACCGACATAGTTGTTTTATAAATTTCTGAATCGTTGATCAATTCGACTTTCCTCACAGTTTCAATTGCCTCATCGCGATTGTTGAAAAATATTTCATAACCAAAAAACGCCCGTCTAATTGAGAGGGTGGTAGAAAGCTTATGTATCACCGCTTCGCCGAACCTCCCGTTAGGCCCAAATAGAATATGGCTTTTATCAAACTCATATGCACCACTTAAAGTGCCGTCTGCGGAAAAACTAACCGCAATATTATCATATTTCTCTGTTTACCAATCATCATGTGCAAACCAGACGTTAATAACAAAGTGTCTAGCGACAAACGTGTTCCCTTCCCAGCTTAAAAAGCTCTCATACGAATCCTGTGTTAGAAGATTAGTGTAACTGCCAGCCGATCCCGTCCCAAGTCTTTCATTAAAGACAACCGTAAAGGTAGGAGTGACATTTGCTCCTAGAGAGTAAGAAAGCCTGTTTGCTAAAACTTCAAAAAAAGGCTCATTTAATCCATCTGCAGGTTTACAGTGAATAATTACCCCGTCACAATCATGATAAACCACGTGGCCAAGTTCAGTCCTGTTTGGATCTGGGTGTTGCTCGGCTTCCCAATACTCCTCTTCCGCCGAATATATGCTATAAGAGGATGCTTTACTCCAGGAACCTACAACTGTGGTTCTCCCAACTTCGCCCGGAGCGCGGTTCAATTCTGGATGTTCTTTTTCCATAATTAGTAAGCATCAGTTCACCATTCCCTTGGAGGGCGTATGTGCTTTCCTCTTAATTACAGTAAACCTGTAATTACCGAGTTCTTTTTTGTTTTCCGAAATTACAATTTTATACTCTCCAAAAGTTTCAAGGGGA
>JADFPI010000019.1 GCA_022562395.1 Patescibacteria group bacterium
TATCTTTCCTTTAACATATAAAACGCTCGGCGCGTTTCCCAAATCAACTAAATTTGTTGGATAATTTGAATCGTTTATAGTCATAAAGTCGATTTTTAATTTTTTTAACTTACTAAAATAGTTATTTTCATCAAATTTCTCTCTGTGTCTTATAAACTCTGGGGCGCTATCGAAACTAAGACCTACTTCGACAAGCTTATCCTTACTTGCTGACCAGACTTTTTTTGCACTCCCGAAATAATCAATTAAAAGCTTCACCCTGGCAGGACCAAAAGGAACATGGGCGCAAAGAGCAACAAGCGCTTGTCTTTCTGTCATTGTTTAGCTTGTAACAGGTGACATGTAACATTTGACAAAAATAATTAGTCACATGTCAATGGTTACGGGTCAATCGTTTCCCTCCACAAACCAGAAGTCGAAAATTTCGCGTGCTATCGGGCCGGCGACAGAAGAACCCTCACCGCCTTTTTCAACCAAAACTGTAACAACAATCTCCGGAAAATCAACCGGCCCGAACGCAGAAAGCCACGCGTGCGTTTTGTCTTCCTCCCCGGTTTCAGCTGTTCCTGTTTTGCATGCAACTGAAATACCGCTCTTTTCTTCAAAATCAAAGAAGGGAAAGGCTGTTCCGCCCTGGCTACAAGCACCTATCATACCTTCTATTACTATCTCTAAATTATCCTCGCTAACACTAAGAGTTTTGCATTCTGGCTCTTTAGCTAAAGATGGGGAACATAATTTGGCGCCTGCCGCAATAGCGGAGACGGCTTGATTAACTCCCAAAGGAGTCAGTCCCATATCTCCTTGGCCAATGGATATGTGGTAAGTATTTCCCAAAAACCATCGCTCGCCTCTTGTTCGTAATTTCCAATCTGGATTAGGAACTAAGCCCGCAATTTCGCCGGGGATGTCAACCCCCGTTTTTTTATCTAATCCAAACTTGCTTGCCCAATATTCTAGCTTCTCAATCCCCGTCTTTTCTCCGATTCTGTAGAAGAAAGTATCTGTCGAGCGAGTTATTGCGCGAACAAGTCCAATCTTTCCCTCTTTTCTTCCATACTGGGTAAAGTACCAATTTGAATAAGTAAATTTCCCGTATAGTGTGCTAATCGTTATCTGGCCCGGATCATCGTAGACAAAATCCTTGTCAATTTCTCCCTCCTCTAGTGCAGCCACCGCAACCACCGGCTTAAAAACGCTCCCCGGTGGAAAAAGCCCGCTTATTGCTCGATTAAACATCGGAAGGCTTTTATCATTCAAAACTGCTTCTACTTTGTCGGCCGCGCCTTTATTAACAAAAATATTAGGGTTGAAGGAAGGAGAAGAATAAAGAGCTAATACCTGTCCGTCTGTATCTGTAACAACTATTGCGCCCGGTTTATCTTCGAGAAGTTCTGAAACTTTCTTTTGGAGTGAATAGTTAATGAACGTTCTTAAGTCTTCCCCCGGAATTGGCTCAAGTCTTCCGAGTATTCTTATCTTTTTTCCACTATTATCCACTTCAATAAGCTCTTCTCCATTTACGCCTCGAAGGGTGCATTCGTACTGCTGCTCCAACCCACTTCTTCCAATTAAACTGCCAAGGCTTCTTATCCCTTTTTTAGGACATTCAGCGTTGACTTTTCCAACTTCATCCGGCCCTGTTTCGCCCAAATAACCGCCTACGTGGGCAAATGCCGCACCTAATTTGTAATCTCTGACCCACTCAGAAATAATTTCATCATTCGATGCACCTTTCAAGTCATCCAATTTCTCATAACCCTCTTCTGGGTCAAACACAACTTTCTTTTTAACCTCTTTATTGCCAACTAAAACCTCTCCTCCTCGAGCAAGAATTTCACCTCTTGGTGCCGTTATTGATACACGCCTAATTCTATTACCTTCTGCAAGACTTCTAAAATAACCCCCCTTTATAATTTGAAGCTCTGTTAATCTGGAAATCATGATGAACCCTCCAAGAATAACAACGCCCTTCAAAAACCACGAGAGCCAAGATTGCTGTTTTAATGAAGAAAAAGACTCCATTGAAATTAAATATAGGATTTCCACCCCGATTTAATCGGAATGGTCAAAGCCCTTTTGTATATTTTATTTTTGAAAGAAGCGCCGCATCTTCTAAAACCTTGCCGCATCCTCTTACAACACAAGTAAGTGCGTCCTCCGCCACCCAAACATTCATTTTTGTTACGTCTGCAACCACCTTTTCAATTCCCGGCAAAAGCGAACCCCCTCCTGCCATAATAATACCTCTCTCCATAATATCTGAAATAAGCTCAGGAGGAGTTTCCTCTAGCGTATCGACAACGCTTGCAATAATCTCTTGAACGATGGGCATTAGCGCTTCTCTTACTTCAGAGCTTGAAAGTTTAACAGATTTTGGCAAGCCGGTTTCCAAATCGCGACCCCTGACTACAAAATAATTTTCTTTACCGGGGACACAAGAGCCAATATTGATTTTCACCTCTTCCGCTGTAGGCTGTCCGAGAACCAATGAATATTTAAGTCTCACGTAATTAACAATTGCCTCGTCCATCTCATCACCCGCAACTCTTATTGACCTTCCCAAAACTATTCCTCCTAAAGATATAACTGCAATTTCGGCGGTACCTCCACCTATATCAATGATAAATATTCCCTCCGGCTCTTGCACCGGAAGTTTCGCTCCAATCGCTGCCGCCATCGGCTCCTCGATTAAATAAGCGTCTCTTGCTCCTGCATTAAGGGCTGCGTCTGCAACAGCCCTTCTCTCGACCTCGGTAACCCCAGAAGGAATTCCTATGACAATTCTAGGTCTTGGTATTTTTGGAATAATCCCCCCTGACTCATGTACCTTTCTTATGTAAAAACTCAGCATGGCTGCGGTTGCGTCAAAGTCGGCAATCACTCCGTCTTGCAAAGGTTTTATTACCTCGATAGTTGATGGCGCCCGACCGAGCATTTTTTTAGCCGGAGTCCCTATTGCCAAAACGCCACCCTTTTTCTTTTGTCTTGCCACGACAGAAGGCTCTCTTATCACTATTCCTTTTCCTCTCACCCAAACAAGTGTATTCGCAGTTCCTAAATCTATACCAACGTCATGAGAAAAAAACCCTAGTATTTTATTTATTCCTACTTTTGGAGTGTATTTTTTTAAACTTGCTGCGCCTATTTTCATTTTGCAATTCTTATGTCTTGGAAAGTATATCGTGCAACCTCAATCTTTAAAAGCCCTAAGCCGTGGTTTCACTGTGGCTTTTAATTGTCGAGCCTATGTAGTAAATTAAACCTATACTCAATAAACTCGAGTTTGCATCTGCGAACGGGAGTTTTTGAATATATAATCTCTTACGAAGAGCTACAAATTCGAGTAAGAGGAGTATAAATGGTTACTAGGTTTGCGCAAAGTGTACCTTTCTTTTTCTACCTCCTTTTTTTCTTTTTACCTATAATTTTATTTCCCAAGACTTCAGAAATTTTTGAGTTCAATAAAATTGTCTTTGTTTACACAATAACTGTGATAATCTTTGCCGCTTGGATTACAAAAATGGCTCTTACAAAGAAAATAATCTTTCGTCGCACAGTATTAGACGTCCCTTTACTCATCTTTCTTGCGTCTCAAATACTCTCCACCTTCTTTTCATTAGACCCCAGAACTTCAATTTTTGGCTATTACTCTCGTTTCCACGGCGGTCTTTTATCAATATTTTCTTATAGCCTTCTTTACTGGGCGTTTGTTTCAAATATGACCAAAGCCCATACTAAAAAGGTTTTAATTTCTCTGATTTCTTCGGCCTATATAGTCTCGGTCTATGCATTTATTCAACGAATAGGTATCGATAAAGACCTTTGGGACCAAGATGTTCAAAGAAGGGTTTTTTCTACCTTCGGTCAACCGAATTGGCTGGCCGCATGGATATCGGCGGTAATACCACTGACATGGGCGTACGCTCTAAATTCAAAACTTCCTGCAAAGCAGGACCCTGCTCTGCAGGGCAAAACTCAAAGGTCAAAATTTCTCTCCAGGATAAAAAACTGGCTTTGGATTGCTCTCTCACCACTTTTTTTCTTAACATTGCTGTTTACCAAATCTCGCTCGGGGCTTTTGGGTTTTATAACGGCTTTTGTAATCTTCTGGGGAGTTTTACTTTTAATTAAAAAGGGTAGAAAAAAAGTGATTAAAGCTTTTGCATTAATCACGTCAACTTTGCTCATTATAACTTTCGTTGTGGGAACCGTTTGGACACCTAGCATTTCCGAAATCCGAAATCCGAAATCCGAAATCCGAAATAAAGAAAAAGAACTACCATCTAAGGAGGGTGGAACGGAATCGGGAGAAATAACGGAAACAGCAGATATAACTGAATCTGGCGATATAACTGAATCTGGCGATATAAGAAAAATAGTTTGGAAAGGGGCCTTGGATATTTGGAGATATTATCCAATCTTCGGAAGTGGAGTAGAAACTTATGCATACTCGTATCCCACTTTTAGACCACCTGAGCATAACCAAACCTCTGAATGGGAATACATCTACAACAAGGCACACAACGAGTATCTAAACTTTGCAGCAACGACGGGCACTGTAGGACTGGTTTCTTATCTCTTATTAACCATCGTGATAGCTTTCCAAATCAAAAAAGAATTAGGAATAAAGAGTAAGGAATTAAGCAACAAAAACCATTATTCATACTTCCTTCTTCCTTCTTCCCTTCTCGCTGGCTTTGCCAGCATATTGGTTACCAACTTTTTTGGCTTTTCGGTAGTCCCAACAGCCGTCCTGTTTTTTCTGTATCCAGCAATTGCCCACAGCCTAAGGCACGAGAGTGAAAGAGTAGAAGAGTATAAGGCTAAAAAAATCTCGGTTGTGCAAAAATTCGCAATAATCTTTGCCAGCTCTCTGGCTCTCTTGCTCTTATACTCTATCGGAAGATACTGGTATGCAGATTTCACTTATGCCAAAGGTAGGTCGGAAAATGAAAAGGGGCAATACGCAAAAGCCACTCTCTATCTCGAAAAGGCAATTTCGCTCTCGCCAAATGAACCTCTATACTACGACGAGCTCGCACACTCTTTCGCCGAAAGTGCAATTTATCTTTTTGATGTAGATAGAGATTTCGGAGTTGAAGAACTTATTGATGCAGCCATTGAACACTCCGACCAGGCAGTTGTTTTATCTCCAAGAAATTTAAACCTAAGAAAATCAAGGGCTAGGCTTTTTATAAACCTTTCATTAATTGAACCTGAATATCTGTTTCAAGCAAAGGACGCACTCGTTTCAGCCGCTACCCTTGCTCCAACCGACGCTAAAGTTTTCTACGACCTGGCGCTCACCCTAGCGAGAACGGCCCGGGTGGAAGAAGCAATAAAAATATTAGAAAAGACAATTTCTTTAAAGCCTGATTATAGAGACGCCAGGTTCACCTTAGCACTTCTACTTATCGGAAAGGGCGAGGCAGAAAATGCAAGAGGGCATCTTGAATATGTCTTGAAAAATGACCCTTATGACATTTTTGCACGAGAACAGTTAGAAGAACTAGGTTTTTAGAATGCTATAATGCGCAAGCGTTACACGAAGTATAATGCGCAAGCGTTACACGAAGTATAATGCGCAAGCGTTACACGAAGTATAATTTTCTCTTGATATGGTAAGAAAGATTGTAAAAACAAAAGACCCGCGTCTTCGCGAGGTTTCAAAACCCGTGGCCAAAATTGACAAAAAGATTCTGAATTTAATTGGCGACCTTAAAGAAACTCTAATCATCCAAAAAGACCCCGAAGGAGTAGGCCTTGCAGCACCACAACTCGGCAAAAACTTGCGAATTTTTGTAATGAAAACAAATGGCAAGGTAAAGGAAGTTATCAACCCAGAAATTATCAATGTTTCCGAAAGCAAAGAAAGGCGCGCTAAAAGTGAAGATAAAATAATGGAGGGGTGTCTTTCCCTTCCTCACTATTACGGACCTCTGAAAAGAGCTGGCAGGGTTAGACTTAAATACAAAACGGCCGAAGGAGAGGAAAAAGAGGAAGAATTTAGAGGATTTGATGCTCAACTTGTACTGCACGAAGTTGACCATTTAGACGGTATACTATTTATAGACAGGCTTCTGGAGCAGAGAAAAGGCCTTTACAAACAAGAAGGCGAAGAGTGGGTTGAGGTGGATATATGAAAATAGTATTTTTCGGAACTCCAAACTATGTTGTCCCGATTTTACAAGCCCTG
This sequence comes from Patescibacteria group bacterium, assembly GCA_022562395.1. Taxonomy (GTDB): domain Bacteria; phylum Patescibacteriota; class Microgenomatia; order UBA8517; family UBA8517; genus JADFPI01. The sequence goes on from JADFPI010000019.1 coordinate 6,200, forward strand.
CACAGGGAGTTCAGAGGTAAAGGAGGCAGAACTCCAATTTCTGCTGTTGTAACCCAGCCACCGAAGCCAGCTGGGCGCAAAAAAATCGAAATCTTCTCCCCAATTGACAATTGGGCCTATAAGAAAAAGATTCCTATATATTTTGATAGCAGTGATTTGATTAAAAAAAGCATAGAGGGCGAAGTCGGAATTCTTGCAGCATACGGCGCAATTATTCCCAAAGAAGTAATTGATTATTTCCCAAAAGGAATTTTAAACATCCACCCATCTCTGCTACCTGCTTGGCGCGGAGCATCTCCTGTTCAAGCAACCCTAGTAGCCGGCGACAAAATAACCGGGGTAACAACAATCAGACTTGACGAAAACCTCGACCACGGGCCAATAATTAGCCAATTCAAAGAAGAAGTTCAAGACCAAGATACCACTAATAGCTTGAGAGACAGACTTTTTGAAAGATCAGTAGAAGCAATTAAAACTCTCCTTCCTGCCTATTTATCTGGAAAAATAACCCCGCGCGAACAAGCACACAAAAATGCAACATTTACTTATCTTCTCAAAAAAGACCACGGATTAATCCCGCCTGAATATCTGGAGTCAGCTATTAGAGGTCAGAGCGAAGATGTAAAGTGGGAAATAGAATTTATCAAAAACTTCTTCTTACAGCCGACCCCCCAAGTAATCGAGCGCTTCATCCGTGCCATGCAACCGTGGCCGGTTGCTTGGACTTATGTCCAACTTACTGAAAAACAGAAGAACTCAAAAACGAAAAAACGATTGAAAATCCTAAAAGCTCACTTGGAAAAGTCAAAGGTCAAAAGTCAAAGGTCAAAAGTTAGACTGGTTCTTGATGAAGTTCAATTGGAAGGTAAAAGTCCAGTCTCCTGGAAACAATTCAAAGAAGCTTACAACATCCAATTTTAGCTCTGCGCCAAGCTTTACTTACCCTACTGCAATATTTGAGTAATTTCGGACGGAGCCGTATTTTTTGATTCTCTTGATACACTTGGCGCAAACTTTCATTTTTTTCTTTTCTCCATTTACGACGAGATTTTTTACTTGAATATTGGGTTTAAACAAGCGTGGGGTTACCTGGGCTCTTTTTCTCCAACGCCTGCCTGCGACACCCCTTTTGTGCCTCTTACTTCTACCAACACTAGTGTGTTTTCCGCAAATTTGGCAAGCTGCCATGTTTCAAGTTGAAAATTGAGAATTGAAAATTGAAAATTATTTTCCACTTTCCACTTTCCACTTCGGATATTATACTATCTAGTTAGTAAGTTATCAAAAAAGTATATGTTGTCACTAATTGCTTGGATACTAGCATTCGTTGTCGCAATCACCATCCACGAAGCCGCCCATGCATGGATGGCCGATAGGCTTGGAGACCCTACTCCAAGAATGATGGGGAGACTCTCTCTTAATCCCATAGTGCACTATGACCGCGTCGGAACTACTCTTTTATTAGTTCTTGTTATTCTTCGAGCAATAGGCCTTCCTGTTATTCCTTTCGGGTGGGCAAAACCGGTTCAATTCGACCCATATAACCTCAAAAACCCAAGACGCGACGCAGCCCTTATCTCTATTGCCGGGCCAGTTTCAAACATCACTCTTGCAATAATATTGGCAACCATCCTTCGACTTGCATCCTCGCCTTTCTCACCATTGGGATTTCTTTCCTTATTATTTGGACCGATGATTATCCTGAACGTAATTCTTGCAGTCTTTAATCTCGTGCCCATACATCCTTTAGACGGAGGCAAAGTACTCGTAGGGCTACTTCCGCAAAAACAAGCCTACGAGGCAGACGTTTTTATGAAAAGGTACGGAATAATCATGCTTTTTTTACTTATATTTCCTGTTTTCGGAGGAACTTCCCCAATATTTTTGGTAATTTCTCCAATTTTAAACCTCTTCTTAAACATTCTAATGCCGGGTGCTCCGACTATCTAGCTCGGGCTATTGACTATTCTGGTAAAATATAAGTGACCCTGCTAGGGTAATCGGGATAGCTATTCCTCACCGAATACTATCCTGGGAGGGCGAATCTCCCTTTGCCCGTGGGCACTGGGATGAGCTCACCCACCTTGCATCAGCGAGGAATACGTCATCCGAGTACTCAAGGCGGGGTCGACTCATTAGCTTCAAACTACCTCCGAATTTTGCTATAATATGTTTGTTTCTCTGCCGTACTTTCTTTATCCAATCCGTCAAAGGCGGGTTGAGAGGAGGAACAGCGAAGCGGCAAGGTCGCCGCAGGCGACTGGGAAGCAAAGCTTGTTCCGACGCGCCGGCGTAGCTCAGCGGTTAGAGCAACGGTTTTGTAAACCGTAGGTCAGTGGTTCGAATCCACTCGTCGGCTCCAAGCTGGGATGGCAGAGTGGTCAATTGCACGAGTCTGTAAAACTCGCGCCCGAACGGGCTACGTAGGTTCGAATCCTACTCCCAGCACAAAGACCAAAATTCTAAAATTAAATCTTCACCAGGACAAGAAAAACAACACATTCGGGGCTATCCTGAGGGAAAATCAGCTACTTCAGAGGATATATTTTATACAACTTCCCTGCTAACAATTTTACTTGTTCGCTTGCTCTTTTAGTGCATTGAGAAGCGATTTTGCGTCATCCTCCAGTGCTTTTCCAAAGGCAATTCCAAGTGCTATAGCTATGGCAAAGGTCAAGCCGGAAAGCAGGGCCTGAATTACTGTTCGTCCGATACCCAAATAGTCCAAAATTACCAGGACCAGCAATACCTTACCCAAATACAAAAGGAAAAATGCGAAAGTGTCTCTAAATTTGCCAACAACTTTTAGCCTTTTAAACTCGACCTTTTTTATTAATCCAACTCCAATATTTATTATGTATTTGCCAATTAACCAAATAAGTAAGGCAACGACAAGTTTGGGAATAAACCCGACCAATTGAGTTAACAACTGCTGAAGTGGGTCGACTATTACATTTGCAACTTGCATTAACTTATCACCTCCTCTATGGGCCACAGCCCTCTATTCCAGTATTGGACATCACCTATTTGATGTCAAGTTATTAGTCGACCTCAAGAATACCCCGACGCTTGAGTCGGGGATGAATTGAGGCAGATAAAACATCTTTCTTTACGACGAAGACGTACAGCTTTGCTGTAGAGATGAAAACCCCGCCACTTGGGGCGGGGAAGATGTTATTCCCCTACAAACTCCGGCTGGGCCCAAGAGGACATGCTGTCAGTAGATGAAAGAAAAATTCGTAAAGGTTACTTATCTAAGTCATCCAAAACGAGTGACATAACACGCAGGGGCACAATATAAGGGCTTTGTTTATTAGGATCCTCAAGAAAATCTAACCCACCAGTCGATTCTAAATTCCGATACCATTCGTAAAGCGGGTGATTAATATAATCTGGATGAACCTTTCCTTCAATTAACCCAAGCTCCATAAAAACATAACCATACACTTTTCTACTTATCAATTCGACATACTCGTCTATTGACATCTCGTGAAGCTCATCCCTTGTTACTACTCGCAAAGCCTGTGGACCCCCTGTGATATTGCTCCGTCTTAAAACTCTTATATCATCAGTACTCCCTGCTGGGGCAATCGGAATTCTTACTAAAGAAGGCCTTCCGTCTGGGGTCAAAATTACACCTTCGATAACCACTTCATCATACACATCGTTCCACGGAGCGTCGTAGATATAGGGCTTGGGATTATCGAACAACACAACCGCCTGAGCATTTTTGTCAAACTCCCCTACATTACTTCTGGCTTGAGTCAGAGTACCCTCGACCAAAAAATGTCCTGTTGTTACCACTTTCCCGTTACGAATGAAGTATGTCGACAGTCCTGGCTGTAACGCTGATCTCCACTCCCCGTCCATGTATCTATAAAGTTCGGTGCCTCTTGAAGAAACTACTCTGGGATACCAGTCATTAAAAATCACTTGCAATTCATTAGCCCCCCATCTATCAAGGCCGGGCATAACCAGTAATTCACTTTCATAATAAACACCAATTACTCTTCCCTCGCTAAGCACACTTAGGTGGCCTAAATTATCAAGGACAAATTCGGAATCTTCAGGGAGCTTTTTGGCAAGTTCGCTATCCTGATTAACCTCAAGCCCGGTATAGACCTTCCTTCCGTTTTCCAAGAAGCTTGCAGTCAAACCTGCTTCTGGAAGACGCGCAAACAATTCTCCTGCGCGCCGTGCTACAAAGTATTCTCCTTCTTTTCCTAGCTCGTATCCTTCACCTAGTCCTAGAAGAAAAGACACAGCCTCCTGAGGAATATATTCATCGGGTTCTTCTGTAAGTACCTCCTGGTGTTCTAGTGGATTAGGAACAACCTCTTTGGCAATCGGTTCGGTTGGAGAGGGCGCTGGTGCAATTTCCTTTCTTTCCGGGCTACACGCGCCTAAGGCCACAGCTCCTACCAAAAGGGCATTAACTAACTTCCTTTCGTTTCTCATATCGGGACAGGTTGATATTATACCAGCTTACTACTCCCCAACAAACTCCGGCTGGGCCCAGGAGGACATATAAATAGGAAGCCTTTCTTCTTTAACAATTTCATCACCTTCAAAGGTAAGCCTGACGACTAATCCTTTCTTTGTTTCTTCACTCCACATCTGATCAAAGACAAAATTACCCAACGAATAGTAAACGGGCTTCCCTTCTATTAATTCAATCTCTTGAACCCAATGGGGTCCGTGCCCAACCAAAATATCGGCTCCGGAAAAAATCATCTTTTCCGCCCACTCTTTCTGTGCATTAGTCGGATTTTGGGTATATTCTATACCCCAATGAACCCCAACAATTAAAACGTCAACTTCTGTTGCTGTAAAATCAATAAAATCATAATCCTCCTCTTTTGGCGCAATAGTTGTAAAATCAAATCCTAAAAATCCAAATTTTACTCCCCCCACTTCTTTCTCGACTAAACTTCCTAAACCAGTCGCCTTTATAGAGTTCTCGTTAAGAATCTTTATTGTCTCTTGTAAACCTTCATCACCATAATTCCTTGAGTGATTGTTGGCCAAATTTACAATATCGACTCCCCCAAAAACCAAACCGTCAACCATTCCAGGGCTCGCACAAAATTTAAACCCTTCGAAAGATAGTGGGCAGTCAGTAATTATTGGGTTTTCAAGATTAATAAATACAATATCCGCTTCTCTTAAAGTATCGGCGACTTTTCTGAAAGGATAGGCAGAATCGAATAAATCAATGCTTTTAGTCATAACCGTTCTTCCAAGCATAACATCCCCCGTTAATATAACGCTGGCTCGCCTACTCCCAATATCTCCAACCCTTTGCATGCCTTTTCTAACTTGAGGGCTAATCAATTCTTTTTTCCTACTGCTGGCTAAAACCACAACAAGCATTAAAATTGCCGCCGCCAAAATCAAAAAGAAAGCCTGAAAAATGATTTCTATTTGTTTAAGTCCAGATTTTTTGCTCATATGAAAGCCAAAAGGCTCCCAGCTAAAAGCATTAGAAAACCAGCCAAAACTATCAGAATTGTCGGCAAAGGTATCCCTGCTTCGGGCAGCAACTGAGATTCAGCGGTCGTAGGTGTTGGCGTTGGTGTATCGGCCAACCCCCCGCTTCCCAAGGCAGAAGTGGGTGTTGGAGTGTTTGTAGCTTGGGAGAAAGTTGGTGAGGGCGTGAGAGTCGCAGTAGGAGAAGGGGTTTGAGTCGGCAATGGAGTAAACGTCGGTGTGGGGATTGGAGTAGGAGTCGGCGTTGCCTCTGCTGCCAAAACCGTAATAGTTGCCCTCATAAGTGAAGAGTGGGGGCGACAAAAGTAAGAATATACACCAGGTTCGGTAAATGTATGAGAAAATACATCTCCTTGCGATAGTAGTGGGCTATCCCACAATCCGCTAGGGTTTTCTGGAGTTCCGGAAGTTGTCGTGTGCTGCGCGGAATCGAGATTCATCCAAGTCACCGTAGTTCCAACCGGAATTGTCAAATCCTCAAGAGTAAAGTTTTCAATATTGCTTATAACCTCTCCCGGTCCGGCCGCCCTTTCTCTAATCTCCTGGCGCTGTTTTAGAAGAAAAACTCCCGCAACAATCCCACCAAGAAGAATTAAGGTTATTAATATCGCCAAGAGGGTCTTTTTGGACAGAATATATTTATTTTACAGTAAAGGTGGCTCCGCTGAAACCAAGAGGCACTTCGTCACCATTTTTTGCAACAAGCTTGCTTAAGTCTTTATCAAACTCCAGATTGACGGTTTGCGAGCCTGAAACAGCCTCAAGTTCTAATGAGGCAATGGTTATTTCGCCATCCGCCAAGTATCCTTCCGGGGAAAGGTTGATAAAGGCTAAGTCAATAATAAGCCTACCTTGTTCATCAACCCCAGCTTCATTTATTGGGAAACTCCAGCCCCCTTCCTTAAAGACCACCCCTGTCGCAACCTGAACTCCTTCTTTTTCCCCGTTTTTGTCAACAGCTTTTAACGGGACTTTTCCGCTAGAAGTCATAAAAATTCTCATCGCTCCCGCAGAAAGATTTAAATTTCCAACGGAAAGCATAATATCGACGCTTAAATTATCTCCCGAGCCTATTGTTGCGCTACTGGGAGAAGCAAAATAGGTGGCTTCTCCTTGATTTAGCGCTATGGACGGTTCTTCAAACGTATTGAATTGGTTTTGGGTTGGCGTAGGAGTAGGAGTAATTTTTGAAGTTAATTTGACATTTTTCTGACTGACGACTACCGCTCCTATAAATGTAAAAAGGCCAACAATTAGTGCTGCGATTATTTTCATTTAATTAAATTACAAATTAGAAAAACTTGTTTATGTCTAGTTTAAGTTTAGACATTTTAACCTCGGCAAATCAAATCTCAACTAAACCTTAGTCGCAAATACTTCCTACATGGCTCCAGTTGCGCCAAAATTGGTAACTAACAGATTGTAGTCGAAAATATCTACATCTCCGTCGCCATCGATATCACCTTCAATACTTTGTGCATCGGCTGTTTTAACTAAAAAAAGAAATAACGTGGAAGACAAAATAATTAAAAAAATTGGCAGAAGAAATTTTTTCACCTTATTTTATTCTACAACAGTAACCGTTGCTTTCATAAAAGAGGAGTGAGGTCGGCAAAAGTAGGGGTAAACTCCGGCTTTTGTAAATGTATGTGAAAACGTATCTCCTTTAGAAAGAAGTGGACTATCCCAGACGCCCGTGGGGTTGTCAGGGGTGCCGGAAGTTGTTGTGTGTTGAACTCCATCCTGATTTACCCAAGTAACGGTAGTTCCCACAGGAACAGTCAAATCTTCAAGGGTGAAGCTGAATATGTTTGACGTAACTTCTTTTGGTGCAGCCGTGGTCGGAGTTGGTGTGGGAGTATTTGTAGGACTTGGAGTCGGAGTTGGGGTTGGTTTGGCCGTAGGAGTCGGCGTGGCCGATGATTTACCGAAGTTTGTAACTAACAAATTGTAATCGAAGATATCCACTTTACAGTCTCCGTTAATATCGGCCACATTCCCACAATTTGTATTTCCAAAATTTTCAATAAGAATATTGTAGTCGAAAATATCGACATCTCCGTCTTGGTCAATATCGCCCTCAAGAGGATTGGTAGCCTGAAGATCGCCGCCAAGACAAGTACCGCTACTATTTGATGCCAGAACATGAGGATAAGGATATGAGGTATAGCTTGCAATACCCCATTGTGCATTGGTCGCACCATCAGTCGCGGCTTGTTCAGGCGTACCGAGATAATATTCCCTGTTTTCTTGAATAATATTAGTCACACTGCCGCCACCACACCAACTTCTAGTGCACACCTCTACATTGGCAGGACCACCCTGATAAGTATTCCCCCATATATAGAGTTCTCTTATTTGGTCCTGGCGTGGATAACTGCTAGCACCCCCGTCGTTCCAAAGAAGAATATGCTCCTGGTAACCCTTAACCATAGTATTATTCCAAATCACACCATCACCGCCCCGGATCCCAACCCCGGCAATTATGGCCGGAGAATTATCAAGTGTGTTTTCATATATCTCATAGCTCCTGGAGCCCCGATCCCATGACGCTTTACCATGGGCATCAATCGCGGCCGCATCTTCACGATTGTCGTTAATCTGATTACAGCGGAAAACATAGCGCGAGCCATTGTTGGAGGCCACTGTGTGTCGATTGGCTTCAAAATAATTGTCCTCAATAAACACATTGTCTGCTCCGCCAAGTAGATTTGGAGCGAAGCGAGGATACGTACTCCAGGCTTCACTATCATTGCCAATCACCTCAATACCATACCCCAAGCCTCTCAGATAATTGTCTTCAAACCGATTATCATAAACTACCCCTTGCGGCTGACCATTGGTACTACCCACATTGCCCCGGAAAGTTAAGCCAGCCCGGCCAAAGCCAGTAAAACGGCTATTGAAAATCTCAAAGTTTTGGCACTTGCCCTTGAGATAAAGACCTAAGTCTCCTTCTACCAAAGCAGTACCTGTACCTTCTAGTGTCATGTCTGAGAATCTAAAGGGTTGACCAGTCTGACAATCAACTTGAATCATGGCATTGCTAAAACCTGTAGCACTACCCTGCTTAATAATTTTAGTCTGATCCATACCTGCACCCTTAATATAAATTCCATCTGTAATTCCTTTACCTGAAGAAGGCACTTTCCCGGTAAATGTAAAGTTACCTGCGGGGACGCAGATCACGTCACCGACTTGAGCTTTGCTCGTCGCAGCGTTCAAAACAGGCTGAATATTATCACCGTTTTGAACATTGAGTATTACTGTACAGCTAACCGGCAGGCCAGGCTCTGATAAATCTTCGGTCTCATTCAAAGCCTTCGCCCAAACCGGAGAAGGGCCTATCGAGATACTCCAGCCTAATAAAACAACCACAAAAAGATCAACAAAAATGATAAAATCTGCTCTTTTCATCTAACTAGCTACCAAAATTTTCTATTAAAATATTGTAGTCGAAGATGTCTACTTTACAGTCACCGTTAATATCGGCCACATTCCCGCAATTGGTGTTTCCAAAATTTTCAATCAGAATGTTGTAGTCAAAGATATCTACGTCGTTATCGGAGTCAAGATCCCCAGAGATAGGCTCACTAGTAGGAATGGGGGTTGGAGTCGGTGTTAGTGAAAAATCTCTAAAAATACTACTTGGGTCAATTAAGTATAACCACCAGTCATTTAACTTTCCGTCTACTCCTATCCCCTTAAAGCCAGGGAGATGCCTAAACCACCACTCATAATAACCAAGTTCGTTACAGCCCCACGTTTCACAAGTAACTTCTTTTAATACATCTTCAGGCTCACTCATGTTCGGATAGTTATTAAATTCATCGCAAAATGAGTTTGCCAAACTTCTATCATCATAAATATAAGCACCTTGGGAGGTTGGAGTATAGTGAGTTGTTCCACAGCCGCTATATCCGAAGCTTGGGGACTGGACAGCTACAAGCCCAAACTTATCCCAATTGTGTAAAGTGCGATTTTGTTGCCAACTGCCGTAAACTTTACTCATGGTAGCTTCTGTTCTATGCCCAAAATCATGAATAATCTCTTTCATTCCTCTCTCATAAGAGTAACCCATAATTGGGAGGGTCTTTTTGCATGAAGTACCCGTTAAAGGCGGAGAGTTATAATCAAAACTGTCTGGTCCTGCCAATCTTGACTCGTAAAAGCCAAACCACGGCCCGCCAAACATCCATAATTCATCAATTTCTCCATTGTTTAGCCTTTCGCAGATTTGATAGTTATTAATGATCTCATAATAATCGGCAATGTCAGGCCGATGAGGAGAAAATCCACTGTCTACAACGTCTAAATAACTCTGCTCAGTATATTTAAAACCATCAACTTTTTTAAGGAATGCGGCCTCGCTATTTTCCTCGATAGTTGAAACTACGGAGTAGTTCACTCGGTTACCAGTTACAGATTTGAGCCAAGAAATTGCTTCATTTGCTAGTACGAAAGGGTTGTGCCAGCGTTTATACTCTGTAAGCTTTTGGCCATTTTTGGAAGCAAGGATAGGGTCGAAAATAAGCAACATTACTTTTTTGTTAATGGGTTCGGCTATCTGGTTTGTTGAGGCTAAAACGGCCTTAGGTGCAATAATTAAAGATAAACCAACTAAAACCAAAAGCGTTAGAAAAAATTGGACAAGTTTTTTCACTAACTATATTTAATCACACTGAGTCAGTTTAGGACAAAGTAAGGTATTGATATACTACTATATAATTTAATATCTCTATCCCATTTATTTCTGAGGTTGCGCATAGTTTCACTGTCCGAAATTCTCTACAAGGATGTTGTAGTCGAAGATATCGACTTTACAGTCTCCGTTAATATCGGCGATGTTTCCGCAGCTAGTACTTCCGAAATTTTCAACTAATATATTGTAATCAAAAATATCTACATCCCTATCTTTGTCTAAATCTCCTCTAACTTCCTATTGCGTTGGAGTTGGGTGAGAGATTATGCTCAGTTTTTATATACAAACTTCACCGCGTCGGCCATAACAAGACCATTTGCCCCTTGTGCTGATAAGGTCACTTTTCCCGCCGTGCCTTTCTCAAATCTATAAGTGCCAAGGCTGTTCCACTTTCCATAGCTTTTTGATTGATCAACCGTTTTCTTAGTTGTGCCCCCAGCGTGTCTGATAGTGTAGCTGACATTGTTAGCTGCTGTTTGTAGCGGCACACCATGCCATTCATAGACTTCATAGCGGCCGGGCTGGGTTATGGTCGGTACAAAATCAGCTGTACCAGAGCCAGAGCTATTTAAAGCCACGCTCCAAGCTTCATCTACCCAGGGCGCACATCTAAGAGTATAGTAATCTCTGCCATCACAAGTAAATTCCCAATTACCTGAAAGGACGGCTTTATTCGAACCAGGGTTCGTCCCAGAATTAGACTCATCAATAACTATGTCGGATATAACCGTCATTGGCTCTGTAACTAATAAGACAGCATCTCCAACTATTGCGTGCAGACCATTTGAGTTAAAGGAGTGCCCAGCTAAAGAAACTGAGCTAAACTGCTCGCCATTATTCATAGCCGAATCTTGACCACCCCGAAAACGATGATACGGGCCGCTATAGCCAGATAAATTTCGAATTTCACTATCTGTAACCGTCATTGAACCGCCTTTTAAATTAACAATAACGGCGCCTCGTTCAAAAAACCTAGCCCACGCATCAGTTTTAATTTTTTGCATGTCACCAAGCGGCTTGCCCAAGTCTAAATCAAATTCATCATAGTATTTATTGTAATAGTTATCGCCTCTTGACTCTAATGTTCCATAATCAAAATACGTCCCGAAGAGCATTGACTTACCTAAGGAGAAGCGAATATATTGATAATAATTTTTAGAGGGGCTCACCCGGCCCGGATCAAGACCATCAACGTTATACTCGTTAAGAGAGATCTTTGGTTCACGTAAATCCTTATTTATATTGGCCCATTGAGCTAACATACCAAACTGCCCTTCCCATGGACTATAATTGGGGCCGGAATTTTCAAATAAATACCCGTTAACATGGGGCTTACCAAAAAATTCGGATGAACCCGTGTTAAGAATAATGATTTTATCTGGGCCAATACGAGATCTTATATTAGAAATCATTTGATCTACTCCAGCGACATGATGGTCTACTACCCAGCTATTTCCTTTGCCAGATTCATTTCTATCGTTTTGGCCATTATGATCTATATCTACATCTGGCCAGAGATTCCGATAATTACTGTACTCGTAATGTACTTTTCTGTATATCCCGTCTGTTCCTAATCCATCACTTCCAGAACTATTTATCTTTTCTGCTAAGAAACCTGGCACAAAATCAATGTAACGCTGGCCCACAGGTTGGCCATTATCAGTCATGTCAGCATTAGAC
>JADFPI010000038.1 GCA_022562395.1 Patescibacteria group bacterium
AACCCACTAAGAAGAATGTCGAGAATTCACCTCCCTCGGAAGTTTATAACTTTCATTTTTACGTCTTTTGAGTTGCATAGCCTGCATTCAAATTTGGCGTTAGGCTTAAGACATTCCGGACAAAGATAGGAGTCGCCAATTTTTTTCATTTTCGAGCCGCAGCGATTACACAGAAAACTCACCAAATCCTGAAGTACCACTCCGTCATTTGGGCAGGTAAACTGCAATTTTATGCTTTTATCGCCTGCTGGCTTAATTTTGTTTATTCTCATATCCCTTATTTTAAACATAACATATCAAGTAGTCTCTTCCAATTTGCTTCCTTTACAACTTGCACATAGAAAAGGTAGATGGGATAATGTTTTTGTTAGCATGAATAAGCAATTTTTTGCCGGTATAGGAGTCGTGGTTATTATATTGTTGGTTGCGGGAGGAGCCTATTTTTTAGGTCTACGCTTGCCAAGTAAACCCGCGCAGCAAGATACTGAAGTCGCCTCAGGCATACCCGAGTCTTTGTCCAATTTTACTCCCGAGCCTCCTCAAGACAAAGGTGTAAATGCCGGAGGCGCTGTCAGTTTTCCTACCTATAACATAGTTGTCCCGCCTAGCTGGATTGTAACGGGCAAACACGACAATATTAAAGATATTGACGAGCTAAGAGTATTTCAAGGTGAATACGAGATTAAAATTTTTCAGGGGGCTACGGGGGGTGCTCTTTGTCTTTATCCGGGAGACGTGCCTTTTGAAGGTCCGAGCGCAGAATATGCTTCCTATGAGGAATTTACTACCTCTGAGGGCAAGGTCTTTCGAAGAAGCGGGGACGTCGGAGATACTGGCTATACGGTGTGTGAGAGAAGCGATGATGGGAGTTTCTTTCAACCAACAAGTTTCGGTCATATGAGCTATTCCTTACCTCAAGGTTTTGACGAACAGATGCTTGTTGAAATGGATTCGATTGTGTCTTCAATAACCAAAAATTAATAGTATTTCTGCCTCATATTTACTAAGTTAAAGCTTTTAGATGACTCTACGCTCTAAAAAGAAAAAACGAGCAAGTTTTTAGTTCGAGAATTGTTTGGCAAATTTCTTGACGTCAATAACTGTAATTTTTTGTTTTTTGTAGCTTATAAGCCCTTCGTCGCTTAAAACTTTCATTTGCCTCGAGACGGTTTCTCGCTCTAAACCTACCCAGCCGGCTATTTCCTGTTGACTTAAGGACAGGTCTATTTTCGTTCCTTCGGGAGAAGTTTTGCCAAATTTGTCAGAAAGGTATAAAAGTAAGGACGAGATACGACTTGCCGCACTTTCGGAAAGTAGACTTTCAAGCCTTACTGTTAGACCATCAATTCCTTGAGCAAAACGCACGGCCAAATCGTAAAGCGGCACTTGTTCTTTTTTGAGAAATTCTAACACTTTATTGCTGGGAGAAATTTTTACTTTGATGTCGGTTAATGCGGTGAAGTAAAACCTGTTGGGAGCGTTACGCATTGCAAGCATTATCGGAAAAAAAGCGCCCGGTCTAAAAATGTGAACTGTAAGTTCTTCTCCGCCTTTACTGACAACATACTGCTTAACATTACCTTGGGTTAAGTAATAGATATTTTTTATTTTATCTTCGGGATTAAGAAGAATACTTCCTTTACGAAAGCTTTTTTCAGGGGCAGAGGCGAAGAATTGTTTAACCTGCTTCATATTTTTTAAAGTATACATCCCTTAGTGACAAAAATCCCTGACTTTTCCATATTTGGGTCTATGCTGGAGAGCAGTTCTACCGCAACAGCGTTTTTATAGCGATAAGACCGTCAACATTGTGAGCAGTCTCGCAAAGGTATAAAGTATTTGTAAATGGCGGACGACTTAAAGGAAGGTGAGGAAATTAGTAAAGAAAGCCTGAAAAGAACTCCAATTGAGGTTGGCTTTGAAGTAATAAGTAGTCCACGACATGCAGATTATTCTGCCGACAGAGTAGTCGGGCGTGTATTGGCAGGTGGTGGAAGCGGCATAATTGCTGCTATTGATGGAGTGGGTTCAGGGGGCAGAGCTTCAGCTTTGGCAGCCGAGGCTGTTCAAAAGAGGATAACTAATCTGGAGAGTATGTTTCTAGAACCCCCTACCGTTAATAGGGCTGCAGAAGTACTAAAGGGAGCAATCTTAGAGGGAAGAGATCAAATAAAAGACCTTCAAAGAGAAGGCGCTAGTGAGGAAGTTGATACCACTGTTAGTGCTGCTATTGTAGCTGAGTCGCCAGGTGGGAAAAGGCGATTTTTAGTTATTGCAAATGTTGGAGACTCTCGGATATACAGATATAAACCGACTTCGGGAGAGATTGAACAATTAACTACCGACCATACTCTAGCGCAGAGGCTAGTTGAATCCGGACAGCTTACTGAGGGAGAAGTATTTGGCCACGATGATAGCTATAAGCTTACTAAAAGTGTTGGTTCTTTAAAAAAAGCAGAGGAGATAGATATTAAGGTTGTAAAAATAGATGAGGGTGATGTATTTTTAGCTGTTTCCGATGGCGTAACTGACAATATGCGAAAGGATGAGTTTCAGGAGGCGCTCCAAGGAGAGTATAGAGCAGCTTTTGATCGTAAGACCAAAAAAATAGAGCCACAAAAAATTGCGGAAGGGATTGCGAGAAGAGCTTTGAAGATAATGACAGACAAGAGCATACCGCATAGGAAAAAAGACGATATTTGTGTTGCAGTTCTAAAGACAACAAGACGGCCTGCGTAATATTTAGTTCGTGCTACTATAAAAGCAGTGCTGGCCAAGATTACCTCTGGGGCGACGGTTGGACTTAACGCAACTTTAGTGGATGTTGAGGTTGATGTGGCCGAGCAAGGTTTGCCAAGTTTAACAATTGTTGGTCTTCCGGATAAGGCGGTTGAAGAAAGTAGGGAGCGCGTTCGCTCCGCCTTAAAAAATACTGGTGCCGATTTTCCAACAACCAGAATAACCGTAAATTTAGCTCCTGCTGACCTTCCCAAAGTAGGTCCCGCTTATGATTTGCCAATAGCGCTTGGAATTTTGATTGCCTCCGGGCAAATTAGGCCAGAAGTTACCCAGTCACTTTTTTTTGGAGAGCTTTCCTTGGACGGTTCGCTCCGCCATACAAACGGTATTCTTCCCATGGCTTATCTAGCGCGCGAGAAAAAATTTAAAAACGTTTTTGTGCCCAAGGTTAATAAGAGAGAAGCATCGGTTGTTCCCGGGATAAAAGTTTATCCGGTTGAAAGTTTGCTTGAGCTTATTCGCTTTTTTTCAGGAACTTATGACATAAAGCCGGCAAAAAAAATAAGTCTTTCGACTTTGCTCAAGACTGCCGACGCCGAGTTTGATTTTTCCGAAATTATTGGCCAAGAACAAGCCAAGCGGGCGATGGAGATTGCCGTGGCAGGAAACCACAATATTTTTATGCAAGGGACGCCTGGTTCTGGAAAAACTATGCTTGCCCGAGCTGTTCCGGGAATTTTACCAACTTTAACTCCCGATGAGGCTTTGGAGGTAACTAAAATATATTCTATTACCGGAAATCTGGCAGCCGGCCAGTCGATTGTCACTTCAAGGCCGTTTAGAAGCCCTCACCATACAACATCTCGAATTGGACTTATCGGAGGTGGCTCAAATCCTGCTCCCGGTGAAATATCATTGGCACACAGGGGAGTTTTGTTTTTAGACGAGTTTCCCGAATTTCCAAGACACGTTCTTGAGAGTTTAAGGCAACCAATGGAGGATGGTTATGCGTAGTACATAGTTTAGCCTCAACTCTGTGCGTGCTTTTAAACTGATTTGAAAACCAATGATAGCTAAAGTACCATAAGGGAATGGAAAGGTTATACACAACGGAACAAGCAGCGAAGTTACTTCAAGTCTCTGTAATAACGATTAGGCGATATATCAAGTCGGGTAAGCTTAGGGCAAGCAAGATAGGTAAAGATTACCGGATA
>JADFPI010000002.1 GCA_022562395.1 Patescibacteria group bacterium
GACTTAAAAATTCCGCCTTTTGTTTGGTGGGGGCCGCAGATTTTTGTAATTGCAAAAAAGTGAAAATTGCATTTTTGAATATTTATCAAGAGACGGTTGAACGAGGGGCTGAGACATACGTTGCCGAATTATCTAAGAGGTTATCTAAAAACCATACTGTAGACATATTTGCGGGTAAAAAGTTACCGCCCAGGAGGTGGCCGGTTTTGTGGAGACTTTTTATAGATTCAAACAGTCTTTCTATTTGCTTGTTTACTTTGAAAAATTTAGGGAAGATTTGGAGAGAAAAATATAATGTAGTAGTTACAGTTAATGGTGGCTGGCAGGTAATAATTTTAAGGATAGTAACCTGGCTTTACGGAGGAAAGTTGGTTGTATCCGGTCAGGCCGGAATGGGTTGGGACGACAGAATTAATCTATGGGCATTTCCAGATACTTTTGTTGCACTTTCGAGCTTTGCAAAAAAGTGGGCTAAGAAGGCGAATCCTTTTGTGAAAGTTGAATATATTCCCAACGGTGTTGATATTAAAAAATTTACAAAACAGGGGGGGACACTTAAAACTAACCTAAAAAAGCCAATAATCCTTAGCGTAGGAGCGTTAACTAAATCAAAGAGGCTAGATTTAGCAATAAAGGCAGTTTCAAAATTTAAAAATGGAAGTCTTTTGGTGGTAGGGGACGGGGAGTTGAAAGATGAGCTTAAGAATTTGGGAAAAGAACTTTTAGGCGATAGATTTCAATTAATTAAAGTGCCTTTTTCGGATATGCCGAAGGTTTATAGAGCCGCCGAAGTTTCTACACTTCCTTCAACACCCTTTCATTCCTTTGAAATCGTCATAGCTGAAGCAATGGCGACCAACCTCCCGGTAGTTGCCAACGAGGACCCGATACGGCGCGAGATAATAGGGGAAGCCGGTTACTTGGTTGACCCGATTGATATCGAGGCCTATGCCCAAGCTTTAGAAAAATCTATAAATACTGCTTGGGATGACAAGCCGCAAAACCAATCCAAAAGGTTTGATTGGGATAAAATTACTTTATCTTACGAAAAATTATTCAAGGCATTGATTAAATGAGAGTAAGGGATCTAATAGTTTCCTCTTTTTTGCTTCTGCTGACCTTGATATTAGTAGGCAAAAATTTGGATAAGCCTTTTTGGGGAATTCATGACTGGAACGGAGCACGCTACGGGAACATTGCCAGAAATTATTTAAGATACCCAGTTTTCACTCACAAGTTTTCACAAATAGAGAATGGCGGGGTAGTTGGGGAGGGAAAATATAGATATTTAACTCATTATCCTCCATTGCTGCCGATTTTAATTTCTTTAAGTTACAGGTTAATGGGTGTGAATGAGGTTGCAACTAGGCTCATTCCGCTTTTGGCAACCGCTGGGACAATAATTACCTTCTATTTTATTGGTCGCACAATATTAAATTGGAGAGTAGGTTTAATGGCGGCTACTTTAGCCCTCGCAACACCTATGGTTCGTTATTTTGGCACAAATCCTGTTCACGAACCCTTGGCTTTATTTTTTGGTTCCCTAGCTTTTTTGGGAGTTCTCTTGGTAATTAAGAACAAGAAGAAGGGCTGGTTTCTGATATGGATAGGAGTAATTTTAGGCTTGCTAAATGGCTGGCAGGGAGTTTATTTAATATTGGCTCTTTCTATTCTTCTTATTAAAAAAGTTGGGCGCCAAAAACTTAGTTATCTCTGGCTGGTTGCCGCTTTTTTTGTAGTTTTACATTTTGCTCATACAAAATACATAACGGGTTCTTTTTTGGGAGGAGGATTGGCCGATGTATTTTTACAAAGGACTGCGTTAGGGGGAGCCGCCAAAGCTACCCCTTTTACTTTGTATGAGTTTATAAACAGAGTAAGGCTTTGGGCGTCTGCCAATTTTACGCTCTCTCTTATTTTGACAACTTTGATAGGGGTTTATTACCTGACAAAAGAGAAGTCCAGGCAAACAAAACTTTTCTTTGTGTCATTTTTTATTTTTGGCATCGGGTATCCTTTGACTTTTCCAAATGCAACCTACATTCACTCTTATTTTATTTACCCGATGACTCTTTTTTTAAGTTTCATCTCGGCTTATGCAGTTTTTACACTTTCTCAAAAATCCAAAAGCCCTTTAATTTTGATATTTATTTTGGTTTTTTTGGCGGTGTGGTTTGAAAGAACTGCTTATTTAAGAGTGCTAGAGGAGTCAGCAAGCGATAAATTTGCTGTGGAGATAGGGAAAGAGATAATGAAAGAAACACAAATCGAAGACACTATCTTCGTTAATCCATTTAGCTTTGCATCCAGCCGCTATCCTCATCTTACTTTTTATTCTGACCGAAATATCGTCCTAAATCCTGATTCAGAGTATAATTGGGAAGCTAAGATTGATGAGGAAAACCAAACTTTCCAAATTTTACCGGCAAAAAAATAGGCTTGTCTACCATCCCCGAAAGGATCTACTGGCCGACAGAAAGGGAATAAAGCGCTTAATCTCGTTTGACGACAGGTTTTTGACGGTAGCCAGAAAACTCGAGAGATTGATAAAAAGCTTCTCAAAAAAGAAAATTAAACTGCTCGATATCGGTGTGGGCGACGCAGTTTACGAGAGTTTACTAAGCAAAAAGTCGCAAGAGATGACCCAAGTGTATGGAATTGATATAAGCAAAGAGCAACTTAAACGGGGGAAAAAGTATTTAAAGGAGGCAAAAGTTATCGATTTAAACAGCGAAAAAATTCCCTATAAAGACGAGTTTTTCGACATAGTCATTGCCTCAGAAATACTAGAACATGTGTTTTATCCGGATAGGGTTTTGGCAGAGGCTTCTCGAGTGCTCAAAAAGAATGGGTATTTAATTCTCACTTACCCCAACAGCGGAAGTTTGCAACTGCGGCTATCGCTTCTTTTTATTGGTTCTTCTCCCCTTCTAAATTACCCGGCCAATCGTGAACACATAAGGTTTTTTAATAAAGCCAACATCATAAAGATGGTCAAGGGCCTAGAGATTGTTCAGTATCGTGGCCTTGGTTCATTTCTCTTCGGAAAATGGAATTTCCCGTTCAAAATAATTACCCCAAGGGTTTTACAAGTTTTTGGGAACAAGTTTTTGCCGAATCTGGCTTTGGGTAATCTTTTGATATTTAAAAGATGAAACTAACGATTGTAATTATCGCCTATAACGAAGAAAAAAATTTACCGAGAGCAATAAAGTCGGTGGAAGATTTGACCAGTGAAATTGTTGTAGTCGTTGATTCGAGAACTACTGACAAGACAAGGGAAATAGCAGAGAAACTTGGGGCAAAGGTTTTTGTACGCAAATTTGATATTTTTGCGAATCAGAAAAACTTTGCTTCGGACAATGCAACCGGAGATTGGATTTTATCTCTGGATGCTGATGAGGAAGTTTCTCCTATGTTAGCAAAAGAGATTAACTCTCAACTCTCAACTCTCAACTCTCAAGTTGACGCCTTTTCCATTCCTCGCAAGAATTATATTTTGGGGAAATTTATTAAATACACCCGCTGGCAGCCGGAATTGGATAGACACGTTTGGCTTTGGAGAAAAAGTAAGGGGCGCTGGGTTGGCGACGTCCACGAGGAGGTAGAAGTAGACGGTGAAGTTGTCAGATTGAAAAATCCAAAACTCCACTATCAATATGAGACAGTTTCGCAGTTTCTAAAAATGATGAATCGTTATTCAGAGCTGGAGGCAGATCAAAGAGTAAAAAAGGGAGTTAAATTTTCCTTCTCTAGAATGTTCTTCGAGCCAATTTATAATTTTTTAGTTAGATATTTTTACAGGCTAGGATTTTTGGACGGCTGGCGAGGTTTTGTTCTCTCATACTTAATGGCTGTTTATCATCTAGAGCTTTGGATTAAAGTTTGGGAAAGGCAAAATGCTTAAAAAAATTTTATTTCTTGAGTATAAATTCAGAGATTTTTCCGATGACGAATTGAAGAGGCCGCACGCTGATGGGGTAATGGCCTCGCTTGGGGGGTTAAACAAAGACAGAATAAAACAGATAAAGGATTTGGGTTTTGCGTTTGGTATATCTTTTGTCGTGTTTCCTGGAGGAAGCGTTTGTCCACTATCTCCGCAAGCGTTAAGTTTTTTAAATCGGAAGCTGAAAAAAATAATCACTCTAAAACCTAACGTTATTTGGTTTGATTATTTGAAGTTTCAGGGGAAGTGGGGGGTTGTTCGGAGAGACTTGTCAGAAACGCACAGATCCTGTAAATTCTGTGAAGGAAAAGACAGGTTACTTGAGATAGTAAAGATTGCAAAGGATGCCGTTAAGTTAGTTCCCAGAAAGATTAAAACGGGATATTTTGCAATGCCTTATGAAGAAGGAGAATACGGCGGGTGGGAGAAAATCTTAGGTCAAGACCATAAAAGATTGGGGTTTATTTTTGATTATATAAGCCCAATGCTTTACCACCGAATGATTGGAAAGCGTGTTTCTTATATTTCTGAATACGTTAAATATTTGAATGATTTAGATATTAGTGCGGAAATTATTCCCATCATTCAGTTAAAGGATATGCCTGACGAGCTTCCGGACAAGTTAACATTAAAAGAAATTGAACAGGAAGTAGATGAGGCTACGAAATCTCCATCAGCGGGTGTTGCAGTTTTTAGTTGGGATCAAACCATAGAAAAAGGCAGACTCGATAGGGTAAGTAGGATTTTACGAAAGATTTAGGATGATTTGGCTGATTTTACTTTTCGCACTAATTTTACGAGTTATAAATCTTAACCAGGGTTTGTGGTTGGATGAGGCTATAAGCGCGCTGGCCGCACGGGACTATTCATACATTGGAATTGTCAGGGATTTTTTGCCGGGAGATACCCATCCGCCCTTATATTACCTTTCTTTGAAATTCTGGACCGAGTTTTTTGGCTTTTCTGAGATTTCTCTTAGAAGTCTATCAGTCGTTTTTGGAGTGATGACAGTTTATGTGGTTTATTTAATAGGAAGAAAGGTCAAAAATAAAAAACTTGGAATTATAGCTTCTTTATTTTTTGCGACGGCGCCACTCCATATTTATTATTCGCAGGAAGTTAGAATGTATGCTTTATCAGCCTTGGCAGTTTCACTTTCTGTTTATGGATATTTGTTTGTTTTAAAGAAAGCAAAGACTAAAAACTGGATTTTGTTTTCTTTGTCACTTTTATTTATCGGCTTAGTTGACTATTTACCGCTTTTGATACTACCTGTTTTTTGGGTTTACGCTTGCTTAAAAAAGAAAGGCAAATCTTGGTGGAGAGGTTTTTTACTTTCCCATTTACCGCTGCTGGCTTTTTTAGTCGTTTGGTTTCCGATTTTTTACAAACAAACTCTTGGGAGCCGAGCCGCTTTAATTTCATTTCCTGCTTGGGGAGAGTTGCTAGGAAAAGCGAATTTAAAAGAATTAAGTTTAGTATGGATTAAATTCATAATTGGGCGAATCCCTATTGAGCAAAACTTTGTATTTGGGTTATTAATTACTTTTGTTTCGATACCTTTTGTTTATGCTTTGTTTAGAGGATTTAAGCAAAGAAGAAATGCCGGAATTTTTTGGCTCTGGCTTATTTTGCCATTAGCAATTTCTTTTTTAGGTTCCTTTTTCGTTCCCGGTTTTTCATTTTTTAGACTTTTATTTGTTCTACCGGCATTCTATTTGCTAATTACCTACGGAGTATCAAAATCAAAATTCGCCAGGCCATTGATAATTGTAATTCTTGGCTTAAATTTAATATTTTCATCCGTTTATATTTTTAACCAAAAGCACAGGAGAGAAGATTGGAGAGGTGCGGTTAATTTTGTTGAAGAACGAGCAAGAGAAGATTTGGCTGTCTTGATGGCGTTTCCCGAACCGTTCGCTCCTTATAGATGGTACTCAAAAAACACTCAAATTGCCCACGGCGTTAGGGGTTTTGGTGACTCTAAGGGACAAGTTGCCTCTAGACTGGAAAAGGCGGTAGGTAAACAGCAAAACATTTACACCTTCGATTATTTAATGGATGTATCAGACCCCCAAAGGTATGTTTATCAGGGTCTGGAAGACTTTGGTTTCTTTCAGAAGGAAGTATACAATTTCCGAGGAATTGGTCAGGTGAGGCTGTGGGAAAGATGATAAGAAAATTTAAATATTTGCACGCCGTGGTATTTTTGTCTCCATTAATTCTTTTGCACTCATTTCTATTATTAAGACTATCTTTTTTTCCTTATCCCGAGCTTTTTGTTTATCCATATTTAGCCGAAAACGGTTTTCTTCCTTATACTCAAATACTTGACCAGCATTTTCCTTCGCTGTTGATGTTTCCTTTGAATTTGTACGATTTTGGTTTGCGCTCGGCCTTTTCGGGAAGAATTTTTTTGATAGGAATTGTGACCTTGAGTCACATCTTTCTATATCTGGTTGCTAAAAAACTTTTAAAAAGCGAGAAAAAGGCTGTAGTTGCCAATCTACTTTATTTTTTACTGCAGCCGCTTTTTGAAGGGACAACTCTTTGGCTTGATTCATTTTTAGTTCCAATTTTGTTGGCAGCTTTATATTTTTCCCTTAAATTTATTGAGGATAAAAGAAATCTTTATTTGGCGCTTTCTGGATTGTTTTTAGGACTCGCCCTTTTTTTGAAGCAAGTAATCCTTCCACTGGTAATAGCAATCACAATTTATTTTTACTACAAAAACAAAGATTTAAGTAAAATCTTTCTTTTTTTGTTTTTTGCTTTATTTCCTTTAACTCTTACTATTGCTTGGGTTTATTCAAAAGGAATATTTAATGACTTTTTTTATTGGACGGTGACCTTTAATTTCGAGGTTTATGCGAAAATGGGCAGAAAGTTGCCAAATTTATCGCAGCTTGCAAGAGTTTTAATATTTTGGACCCCAGCTTTTTATTGGATATATTCAAAATTTAGGCGAAAAGAAATTGCCTTACTTGGTATTTTTATGATTTTTTCCTTAGCAACTGCTTTCTCTCGTTTTGAATTTGTGCACCTGCAGCCCTCGCTTGCCTTTGCAGTTTTACTAATAACAGTATTTCTTAGTAAAGGCAAGGAAAAACTTAAATTTTTATATATATTAGTAATGCTTTCGGTAATAGGAGTTTGGTCCGTTAGGTTTTATAGTCAAAATTGGGGAGGAGCTACCTATTTTTTTGACGAGGAAACAATAAAGGTCGCCCAGAAGGTAACAGAACTATCTGGGCCAAATGAGAAAATTTTCGTTTTAGGAGCGCAACCGATTATCTATTATTTGGCCGATAGACTGCCGGCCGGTAAGATTTTTTCTGTAAGCGTTCCTTGGAATATGAGAGTAGCGCAAGAGACAATCTTGAACGGACTAAAAGAAGATAAGCCAAAAGTTGTCGTTAGGGATGATGCAGCCTCAATTGACCAAGTTAAAGTTGTCGACTTTACTAAAAGTTTAAACGAATATATAAATGAGTTTTATGTCAAGGTCGGGGAGGTTGGGCCGACGGAAATATTGGTTTTAAGATAGAATCGAAGAGAGACATGAAAGTAGGAATAGACGTATCATCAGTAGTCTACGGAACCGGAGTTTCAGTTTATACCAGAAACCTGGTCAAAAATTTACTTTCTATTGATAAAGAAAACGAGTATTTACTTTTTGGAGGGACATTAAGGAGAAAGGACGATTTAGACATTTTTTTCAATAGTTTAAAAGGAAACTTTAAGACAAAAAGTTACCCCGTTCCACCTACTTTGGCTGATTTCATTTGGAACAGGCTACACATTTTACCGATCGAGTTATTTTCGGGAAAAGTAGACGTTTTCCATTCATCAGACTGGACGCAACCTCCCTCAAAAGCATTTAAAGTAACCACTGTTCACGATTTATCTCCTATAAAATTCCCAAGGCTAACCCATCCGAAAATTATTTCTACACACAGGGCAAGACTTCGGTGGGTTGAGAGGGAAGTAGACATCTTAATCTCACCCTCTTTGTCTACCAAGGAGGATTTAATTAAAATGGGAATAAAAGAAAAAAAAATTCGGGTAATTCCGGAGGCCCCGAGCCCAATCTTTAAGCCTGCAAGAAAGTCCCAAGTTGATAAACTTAAGAAAAATCATAGAATTTCTGGAAAATATTTGCTGGCGGTTGGTTTAAGCCCGAGAAAAAATACCCAAAGAGTTATTGAAGCTTTTCATTTAGCCAGGGCAGGGAAAGATTTAAAACTTGTTTTAACCGGAGAGCCAGTAGGTTTAGAAGTCGAGGAGGGTAGAGATATTCGCCTAGTCGGTCATGTAGAGGATAGTGAGATGCCGGTTTTTTACACGGGAGCAGAAGCACTAATCTATCCATCAATTTATGAGGGATATGGTCTTCCAATCCTTGAGGCTTATTCCTGTAAGTGTCCGGTTGTTACTTCAAACATTTCAAGTATGCCGGAAGTTGCAGGAAAGGCAGCTTTACTGGTAGACCCATATGACACTTCTTCGATTGTTAATGGGATAGAGGAGGCTTTGAAAAATAAGAAAGATTTGATTAAAAAGGGACAGGCACAGGTTAAAAAATATACCTGGGAGAAAACAGCAAGAAAAACTTTAGAGGTGTATCTTGAGGCTAAAAAGTGATAGATTTGGCCATAAATTATGTTTTTTACGGAGTAACAAGCTATGCTTTTTACGAAGTATCAAGCAACGCTTAAGGAATTTTATATAACATGCTTATCGGCATTGACGGAAACGAGGCAAATATTCAAAGTCGTGTGGGGGTAAATCAATATGGATATGAGTTGCTTTGGGCGATATTTAAATTAGAGGAAGAATGGAAAAATAAACATAGGGTGGTAGTTTATTTAAAAAATCCTCCGCTTGCCGATATGCCCAAGCAAAGCGAACATTTTAAGTATAAAATTCTTCCAGGAAAAAGTATTTGGATAATAAAAAATTTGATGCCAAGCCTTTTTTTTGACAAGGAAAAACCAGACGTTTTTTTTAGTCCCAGCCACTATACTCCGCCGATATCTTTAGTTCCAAGAGTATGTTCGATTATGGACCTTGGATACCTCGAATTTTCGGGACAATTTAGAAAATACGACTTTTGGCAGTTGAAGCTTTGGAGTGCTTGGTCTATTTTTGTGTCAAAAGTAGTCTTTGCAATATCAAATAGTACAAAAGACGATATTGTGCGACATTATCCTTTTGCTTCAAAAAAGGTGGTAGTTACTCATTTAGCCCACGATAAGAGGCGCTTTAATACTTCAATACCAGGAAGGGATGTGCGACGTGTCAAGAAAAAATATTCGATAGTAGGAAACTATGTGCTTTTTCTAAGCACTCTAAAACCTAGCAAAAATATAGAAGGGCTTCTTGAAGCGTTTAGCACCCTGGTTTCTAAATATCCCAAAACTCAATTAGTGATTGCGGGCAAAAAAGGCTGGTTTTACACAAACATTTTTAGAAAAGCCAAGAGTTTAGGTTTGGAAAAGTCGGTTATTTTTACAGATTTTGTTCCGGAAAAGGATAAACCAGCACTTATCGCTGGCGCAAAAGTCTTTGCTCTTCCTTCATTTTGGGAAGGATTTGGATTGGATGTTCTAAATGCAATGGCCTGTGGAGTCCCGGTTGTGGTTTCTGATAAGGGCAGCTTGCCAGAAGTTGCCGGAGAGGCAGGGATTGCTGTTAACCCTTACAATATTTCCGAGATCGCCTTTGGGTTGAATAAAGTTCTGTCGATGAGCGAAGTGCAATATAAAGATTTAGTTAAAAAAGGTCTTGTCCAAGCTGAAAAGTTCTCTTGGGAGGCGACTGCTAAAAAAACTCTCAAAGTTTTAGAAACTGTAATCCAAGGCTAAATAGTATATAATTTCTATGAGCGATGGCTATATTTAAAGACAGGATGGGGCACGAACTTGCCTTTAATCAGGCCTTACCAAAAATTTTAAATCGATTATACAATTATTGGTTGGACTTTGAGTTAATGCTACTTCGCTGGGTTGGGCACATTCCTTTCCACACAGTCAGGAAATTCTTTTATGTTTTAGCGGGATTGAAGATTGGTCGAGGCTCAACTATTCATATGTGGGCCAATTTTTTTCAGCCTAAAAATATTGAAGTCGGAGCTGGTACAATAATTGGCGGCAACGTTTTTTTAGACGGAAGAGCATCGCTTAAGATTGGTAATCATGTAGATATAGCCTCTCAAGTTTTAATTTACAACTCTGAGCACGATTTGGAAAAAGAAGATTTTTCGGTAATTGAGGAGCCGGTCGAGATTGGAGACTATGTTTTTATTGGTCCGCGGGCAATTATCCTTCCTGGGGTAAAAATCGGCAAGGGTGCGATAGTTGCGGCAGGTGCCGTAGTTACACAAGATGTTCCCGGTTTTGCAATAGTCGGCGGTGTTCCAGCTAAAGTAATAGGGGAGCGAAAAAATAAAAATCCGCAATATCGGCTAGGTCGTGCTCGGCTATTCCAGTGAGTTATGAGAATTTTTCTAAAAGTCTTTTTCTTAATATTTTCTTTGTTATTCTTGTTCTATCTTTTGCTTCCTAGTCCCGATTTTCCCGAACCGCCGTCAGATAGTATTCAATCAAATGAGCCGGCAGATACGGAAACTCCTTTAAGGCGCGCATATTTTACGGATTTTACTCGTGAGGAGGTAATGAATCATTATAAAAATCAACTAAATAAATCCCATTTTTTGGGGATACCCTTGCCTACTTATAGACTTAACTATCCTCCGGAGGAAGCTCAAACTATTATCCGTGACCAGACAAAGTCTACCTTTCTGGAAGAAATAGTGCATCCATTTCGCGAGTCTGTTTATATTAACGGATTTGAGCCCAAAAATCCGAAAGACGCAATTTTTATAAACGAGAAATTCTTCAGACAAAAAATAATTGTACGTTTTGTTCCAAGCACGATGTACGTCAGAATGGTAGTAGCACTGCCTGTGCTGGTTTTGGTCGTCGTCTTATTCCGTAATTGGGAAGATTCAATCCGCAAATTATTTAGGAAAAGTTAAAATGCGCGACTTATCAATAATCATAGTTAGTCTAAATATCAAAGACTTACTCAAAGAATGCCTTGAGAGTGTTTATGAAAAGGAAAAAAGGGCAAACATTGAAATTTTTGTGGTGGATAATGCGTCAGACGACGGGACTCCCGAAATGGTGGAAAAGGAGTTTCCCCAGGTAAAGATAATAAGGAATAGAAAAAATATTGGTTTTGGGCCTGCAAATAACATGGGGATGAGAAGGGCAAATGGCCGCTATGTTTTGCTTCTTAATCCCGACACTAAAATTATTACAAAAAATATTTTTTCGGAAATGGTGGCCTGGATGGATAAACACCCAAAGGTCGGTATATCAAGTTGCGCGCTCCTTAATCCTGACCTAACTTATCAAGGCTCCGGGGGATATTCCCCAACTATTTTCAGAGTACTAGCTTGGATGACTTTTCTTGACGATATTCCAGTTCTTGACAGAGTGATCAAGCCCTATCACCCTTTGCATACCTGGTCTCCTTTTTACAAGGGAGAAGAATACTTTGCTCGACCGCATGAGCAAGATTGGGTTACGGGAGCATTCTTTATGATGAGACGCAAGGCCATGGAGGATGTTGGTTTTTTTGACGAGGATTATTTTACTTATGTTGAGGAGGTAGATTATAGCTACAGGACAAAGAAAAAAGGTTGGAAAATTTGGTATCTTCCAAGGTGGCGGATAGTTCATTATGGACAAGTGACAACGGGCAGTGAAAGAGCAATGATAAATGAGTTCGAAGGCTTAAAACTATTTTATAGAAAACACAAACCTGGTTGGCAGACACCAATATTAAGATTTTTTTTGAAATTAGGGGCTGCAGCGAGGATAGTTATTTTTGGGATACTCAAGGGCCCAAATGTCGCAAAAACCTATGTTAAAGCTTTTAAAGTGGCTTGATAATAGTTACAAATATATAGTTGCCGCCATTATTTTGGCGATACCTTTGTATCCAAAATTCCCTTCCGTTAGAGTGCCTGGAACCTACGTTTCTGTTAGGTTGGAAGATTTTTTGCTTTTGGCAGTAGTTTTTTTCTGGCTTGTATTAAATGCAAGTAAACTAAAAAAATTTGCGAAGGACAAAATTGCAATGGCTATTGCTATTTTCCTTTTGGTCGGACTTGTTTCTCTCATTTCTGCAATTTTTATCACCCAGTCAGTTATTCCTCATCTTGGACTTTTACATTGGCTAAGAAGGATTGAGTATCTTGCCCTTTTCTTTGTTGGATTAACGGCAATTAGAGACAAGAAAACTTTGGATTTTTATTTGAAGCTGCTTGGTATAACAATCATAGCGGCGTTTGTCTACGGGCTGGGCCAGAAATACTTAACCTGGCCGGTTATTATTACTCAAAATTTAGAGTACTCAAAAGGAATTGCCCTACGCTGGATTCCAGGAAGTCACATTAACTCTACCTTCGCAGGGCACTACGATCTGGCAACATATTTGGTTTTGCTGCTTCCTATATTTGTGTCACTTTTGTTTGTGGTTAGAAGGATTCGTTCAAGAGTATTTTTGTTGGTTGTTGTATTGTCCGGATTGTGGCTTTTGATTAATGCAATATCAAGGATTTCAATAGTATCCTATATGGTTGGCGTTACTTTATCACTTTTCCTACTTAAACGCTACAAAGCAATTCCCCTGGTCATTGTAGTGAGTCTAGTGTTTTTTAGTTTTTCATCCGACCTGCTTTCCCGCTATGTAAGGATTATAGACGTTGGCAGAAGGCAGATAGATAGGATTTTCTATAATTTTCCCTCGACTGCTGCCTATGCCCAATCGGAAGAGATGGTTTCTCAAAGAAGAATTAAAGAAGTTATTCTGACGCCTACACCGGTACCCGTTTTCGAAGATAGGTCTACCTCAATTAGACTGAATGTGGAGTGGCCAAGAGCTCTAAGGGCTTTGGCCAAGAATCCTTTATTGGGAACAGGATATTCGTCAATTACACTGGCAACAGACAATGATTACCTACGCTTACTTGGTGAAACGGGCATTTTAGGTTTTTTCGCCTTTTTTCTAATATTTGCTAGGGTTGCAAAGCACTTTAAAAGAGCATTTGGCATAATTCGAAAAGATGTAAATAGGGTAAGTTCAGCCTTTATTGCCGGAGTAATTGGGGCGCTACCTGGTCTATTTGTAAATACTATTTTTATAGATATATTTGAGGCAAGTAAATTTGCAACAATTTTTTGGCTAGTTATTGGATTTTCTGTTGCAGTAATTAAATTAAGAAGTAATGAGTAAAATTATTGAACAATTAAAACGATTGCTTAAAAACGAGTATTTTTTGATATCAATTATACTTATTTTTGCCTTTTTAGCGCGTCTTTATAAAATAAACAATCCAATCGCCGATTGGCATTCTTGGCGACAGGCAGATACAGCGTCGGTTACAAAAATTTATGTGGAGGAAGGAATAAATTTACTTTATCCCCGCTATCACGATATTTCGAGTATTCAAACGGGTATTTTTAATCCGGAAGGCTTGCGTTTTGTTGAGTTTCCAGTTTTTAATGTTATACACGCGTCTCTTTATAATACTTTTGCAACTTTTTCTCTCGAGGTTTGGGGGAGATTACTTTCAATATTCTCTTCTTTAATTTCTACTTATATTTTGTATCTACTAGGCAAAAGATTTATAGGAAAGTGGGGGGGTATTTTGTCTGCATTTTTCTTTGCATTTTTACCTTTTAACATCTATTTTTCCAGGGTAATTTTACCGGAACCTCTAGCAGTTTCATTTGCACTTTTTTCAATGTGGCTATTTGTGAAATTTTTGGATGGAGAGAAAAGCTTACCTTTATATTTATCTGCAATATCCTTTGCAATTGCGATGCTCATAAAACCTTTCGTTTTCTTTTATGGCCTGCCACTTTTTTACCTTGCCGTTAAAAAATATGGACTCAAAGGACTTTTTAAAGATAAAAGGTTTCTTTTAGCAGTTGACATTGCCTTAGTTCCCTTTTTTGTCTGGAGGATTTGGATTAACCAGTTTCCCGCGGGAATTCCCTTTTGGAAATGGGCCTTCAACGGAGACAAAATTCGCTTTAGGCCTGCTTTTTGGAGATGGATTTTTGTCGAAAGACTGGGGCGTCTTATTCTTGGCACTTGGGGTTTAATTCCTTTTTCCTTCGGGTTATTAAAGACTAAAAAAGAAAACTATTTTAACCTTATGTTTTTCTTTGGCGTTGTTTTATATGCGGTAGTTTTTGCTACTGCGAGCGTAAGACACGATTATTATCAGATTACTATGATTCCGGCTATCTCTCTTTTGCTCGCGCAAGGAACAATTAATTTATGGCAGACAAAAAATTTCGAAAATTGGCTGGCAAGACCACTCTTGATTTTCTCGATTGCTATGATGTTGATGGCGGGTGCCTATCAGGCAAAGGAATATTACAAGATAAATCGCCCCGAAATAATAAGGGCTGGGGCAGCACTTGACAGGATTGCCCCAAAAGATGCAATTGTTATCGCTCCTTATAATGGCGATACAGCATTTTTGTATCAGACTGGAAGACGGGGTTGGCCGGCAATTGACGATTCAATTGATAGAATCATTGAGAAAGGAGCTTCATTTTACGTTTCTGTAGATTTGAACCATCCTGACACGCAAATGGTAGAAGAAAGATTTAGAGTGGTAGAAAAAACCAGCGAGTATATTATAGTAGACCTTCGAACGCAGTAAGAGAATGAAAATATTAATGCTCACCCCATACTTGCCGTATCCGTTGTTGTCTGGCGGCCAGACGAGGTCATACAACTTGATTAAGAACCTTTCCGGCAAACACGAAATTACCCTCTTTTCCTTGATAAAGCACGAAAGTGAAAAAAAGTACGTTGGTGAACTGAAAAAATACTGCAAGAAAGTCAAAGTTTTTAAAAGGTCACAGTCTCCTTGGACTTTGCGAAATATTGTCTTAACAGGATTTGGTCCATATCCGTTTCTAGTAATAAGAAATTTGGTGCAGAAGGAAAGAGAAGCAATTAAAAAAGAGCTGTCAACGGATAAATATGACTTAATCCATGCGGAAACATTTTATGTAATGCCTCACATTCCTCGAACAGAAATACCGGTACTTTTGGTGGAGCAAACCGTAGAGTATCTGGTTTATAAGCACTACGTTGAGGAACGGGCTCCGCTTTTTATGCGACCGCTTTTATGGATTGATATTTTTAAGCTTAGATTCTGGGAAACTTATTATTGGAAGCGAGCCAAGAAGGTTGTGGCTATGTCAGATTCCGACAAAAGACAAATGAGAGAATTGGTTCACGGGCTTGATATTGATGTTGTCCCAAATGGTATTGATATAGACTATTTTTCTGAAAAAGAAAGAAAAGAAGCCCACCCGCAGAGGATACTTTACGTAGGTAACTTTTCCTGGCTTCAGAACATTGAGGCCGTAGAGATATTGACTAGCACAGTTTGGACAAAGATAAAAAAGGAAATTCCGAAGGCAAAGCTTTGGATAGTTGGTATGAACATGACCGATGAAATTAGAGCCTTACAAGAACGAGAAGATATTGAAATTACCGAAGGAATACCGGACATAAGAGATGCTTATAGAAAGGCAAGCGTACTGGTTGCGCCAATTGAAGGACCCGGCGGTACCAGATTAAAAGTTTTAGAAGCGATGGCATCAGGCTTGCCGGTTGTCACAACTCCTGTTGGGGCAGAAGGCCTTGGAGTGAAGGACGGGAAACACGTCCTGATTAAAAGTAATTATAAGGAGCTTGCAACTTCGGCCGTAAAGGTTTTGAAAAACGAGAAACTGGCGAAAAATCTGGGAGAGTCTGGTAAAAAGTTTGTAGAAAAAAATTATTCTTGGTCAACAAATGCCGGGCTTTTAGATAAGATTTACAAGGAGGTGATTCGTGTCAAAGCCTGAATTATCAATAGTAATTCTCAACTACAATACAAAGGAACTATTAGAGGACTGCCTTAATTCTATTAAAAAACATGAAAAAGAAGTGCTTCTGGAGGTAATAGTTTCTGACAATGGTTCTGATGACGGAAGTGTGGTGATGGTAAAAAATAAATTCCCCCGGACAAGAGTGTTTGAAGGAGAAAATGTGGGCTTTGCGGCTGGGAACAATAGGGTAAGAAAGCACGTTCAGGGAAAGATGGTTCTTTTCTTAAATCCCGACACTGTCGTTAAAAAGGGAGTGATTAAAGAAACGGTAGCCTATCTTAGGGAGCATAAAGATGTTGGAGCCTTATCTTGTAAATTGGTTTTGCCGGACGGCAGTCTCGATAGGGATACTAGAAGGTCTTTTCCTACGCCTTGGGTGACATTCACCCATCTTGTTTTAAGGCTCGATAGGATATTTCCAAGATCGAGACTATTTGGAAAATACTGGTATGGTTATGTACCAGAAAGCACCACTCACGAAGTAGATGCATTGCAGGGTGCTTTTTTTCTGACCTGGAAGACAATATTAGACAAAGTTGGCTGGTTTGACGAGGGCTACTACTTTGACGCTGAAGATATAGACCTATCATGGAGGATTAAAAAGGCCGGATACAAGCTTATTTATTATCCAAAAGTTTCAATGTTGCACATAAAGGGAGTAACCAAGGGAAAAGTTAAGAAATGGAGAAAAAAAGTTCCCTTACAACAAAGATTAAAGCTTAGGATGGCCGGCGTAGACTCAATGGAAAGATTTTACCGAAAAAATCTTTGGGGACAATACCCACTAATTTTTAATATTTTTATGATTCTGGGCATAAGAATTTTTAAACTTATTAGAAAAGCCGGGGTACTTCTTTCTTATTACACCGAACGATAATATGAAGATTTTGATAAGCAAAGCTTGTCAATAACTATTTGTAAATAATATGAGGATATTGATAGACGGGCGGTTTTGGGGTTTGGAGAATGCAGGATTGGGTAGATATACCATAAATCTTATAAATTCTCTTCAAAAACTTGATAAAAAAAACAATTACCTTGTCCTTCTTAGGAAAAAGTACTTTAATAAATTGAAATTTCCAAAAAACTGGGAAAAAGTCCTAGCTGAGGTAAAACACTATAGTTTTAAAGAGCAAGTTAAAATTCCCAAATTAATATTCAAGCACGAGCCAAATATAGTTCACTTTTTACACTTTAATGTACCTATTTCATACAACAGAAATTTTATTGTGACGATTCACGATATCCTCTGGCACAAACAAAAGGGAGAAAACGTGACAACCCTTTCTCCTTTAAGGTACAAAGCAAAGTACCTAGGTTATAAAAAGGTATTTTCTCATGCAGTGGCCGCTTCAAAAAAGATTATCGTTCCAAGCAAGTCCGTTAAGAAAGAGTTAATTGAGTATTACAAGAGCCTGGACAGAAAAAAAGTCACTGTTGTATATGAGGGGATTGACGAAAATTTCTCGAAAGTAAGCGAAAAAGAAAGGGTCTTGAAAAAATACTCCATTAATTCAGACTATTTTATATACGCTGGCAATGCCTATCCTCATAAAAATCTTCCCAGAGCAATCGAGGCAGTAATTCATTTAAATAAGGTATCCAAGAAGAAGTTATTGTTTGCAATCGCTTGCTCGAGGAGCGTTTTTTTAGAAAGACTTGAGGGAGTCGTTCGCCAGTCGGGGGCAGCTGACTACGTTAAAATATTGGGCCAAGTATCCGACAAAGACTTGGGAGTTTTGTACAAAAATTCTCTGGCGCTATTGTACCCATCACTTTCCGAGGGTTTCGGACTCCAGGGGTTAGAGGCGATTGCTTCAGGAACCACCGTTCTTGCATCAAACATACCGGTATTCAAGGAAGTTTATATTAACAATGTAATTTATTTTGATCCCTATGATGTTTCTTCAATCGTGAAGAGCATGCAGGAGGTTATAGAGATGAGTTTGGAAAAAAGGGAAAAGATGATTAAGAAAGGCCAAGAATTTATAAAACGTTACTCCTGGGACAAAATGGCCAAAGAGACTCTTAAAGTTTACGAAGAGGCACTAAAGGATTGAATGAGATTATGAAAAAAAGAAAGTTTAAAAAGTCTTATACTCGCTCAATGGCGCTGATAGATATTCAATCTTGGTATGAGGGTGAGCGTCATGGTCTGGACGAAATTACGAGTGGCCATGCATACTTTGACCCTTTATTTATTTACCGAAAGGAAGGATTGACTGATGTTTACTATGATGTTAATGAAGTCGAGATAGCCGTTGTTGCCGTCAA
This sequence comes from Patescibacteria group bacterium, assembly GCA_022562395.1. GTDB lineage: Bacteria > Patescibacteriota > Microgenomatia > UBA8517 > UBA8517 > JADFPI01. Next base: position 18,196 of record JADFPI010000002.1, read on the forward strand.
AAACTATTTTCAGGATAACCCCAGAAAGTTTGATCGGTTAGCCAAAACATATCGGCAGTATTGTGTTGAGCTAGAAACGTTATGTAAGCAGAGAAGCTTAAATGACCTTTCGAAAATATTTAATCTTGTTTGTAATATTTGGCCGATGATATCGGCAACAGTGGTTTTAGGTGAATTTATTGAACATGAGAGGGTAGGGAATATTGCCCGGCGGGCTTTAGACTTGCGTTCCGAAACGGGAGAGATTGTATATTTGGCCGCGGATACGTTACTCGAATTAGCCAGGCAAAACTATCCAAGATTAAGCGATTTTATAGAATTTCTGAGTTTTGAGGAAATCGAATCACAACATGTACCAAACTTTGGCGAATTGGAAGATAGAAAGGTTGGATTCATTTACTTTAAGGGATATCTATATCCTAACTACCCAGTTTCTAAATTGGAAAGGAAGCACAATCTGGTAATTGAGAAAGACGAAATTGTTGAAATTGATGAGCTGAAAGGACAGGTGGCAAGTAAAGGGAAAGTTCGAGGTAAAGTTAGGGTAATGTTAACGACAGAAGCGATGGAGAACTTTCAAGATGGTGAGGTTTTGGTAAGCATTATGACGACTCCCGATTTCTTACCTATTATGAAGAAGGCGTCTGCTTTTGTAACCGATGAAGGAGGAATTACAAGCCATGCCGCGATCGTTTCCCGCGAGTTTGGAGTTCCGTGTATAGTCGGTACTAGAATTGCCACCAAAGTATTAAAAGACGGCGATTTGGTGGAAGTTGACGCGGAGAAAGGGATAGTGAGGAAAATTAAATAAACTACCGAGGGTTAAACAAAGCTTGCGACTTCGTCGTAAAGCCCGCGGTTTTCGCGAATGCTGAAAATAAAATGCAGATAATGATATTCGTTTTAGGAGTTTTGGCAGGGATTTTCATTGCCTTTTATTTGATAAAAAAGAAGAAAATCGGTAAAAAAGTGTCTCTAGGAATTATTGGTCTCCAGGCAAGAAAGAAAGTAGAAAACAAAAAAAAGATTTTGGAGCTTATGAAAACCAAGGACAGAATTACAAATGACGAGACAGAAGAGTTACTGGGTGTTTCTGATGCAACTGCAGAACGATACCTTGACGAGCTTGAAAAAGAAGGTTGGCTAAATCAAGTCGGCGCTAAGGGGAGGTCGGTTTATTATGAACCCACAAAAGGCTCAACGCGTTGAGCCTTTTAACGTACAATGACGGTAATGAAAGTTGCGCTGGTTTACGACAGGGTAAATAGGTGGGCATCATTCATACTAGAATTGGGCTGTGGGTAGACACGTCTCCAAATTGCCTGATAAAAAAGTTGAATGGTAGGTGGTCGTTGATGTAAAATCAGTCGTTTTGGTTACGATTCCTGTGTTTGACTTTGCAGGGCGTTTAGATGATAAATCAGGGCTGCAGCGGTTCGGTTTCGACACCCGGTTTTCTGGAAAATAGAGGCAAGGTGGTTTTTAATTGTATTGTGCGATATCCTTAGGTTGAGAGCGATTTCTCTGCTTGATAATCCTTGAGCTACGGACTCAAGAATATCGTGTTCCCGTTCGCTAAGATACTGAAGATTAGAAGTTTGTTGGGCTACTGGCGTAGTCATTGCCAATGAGGCCGGAAAGAGGCCCTCTTTGAGTGCTAGTATTGTTGCTTGGGTTCTATCATAGACTTGTGTGTCTCCATTTTCGCTAAGTTTTGACATTAGATGCTCTAAATGGTCTTTCACTACCTGGTTTGATTTTACAGTGAGTTCGGCGACTTCTTTGTTCGTCATGGCGCGAGCAGCTAGGATGAGAACTGCGTACTCTGTTGGGGATAAACCATACTTTTTTATTGCTGCTTCGGTCGCGGCTCTTTCTTCGGTCGGAACCACTTCGCCGAATTGTCTTAAAAAGAATTTGGCCGGTATCTTTGTTGTGGGTTTTTGTAATACAGTTTCGATTGCGGGGTAGTTGGTAACAATCTCAGACTTCACTTCCTTGCTTATAGTATCAATATCTTTCTTGGGAAATACGAGAACTCCCAGGACGATGGCGGCTTGGGTTAATGAGAGTCCTTGCTCCCAACCGAACCTTTCTTCCAATTCCGAATTACCTGTTAAAACGTCCAGTACATATACAGATATTTCTGGTGGGATTAGGCTTGCTTCTTGATTTGGCGCCTGCCCTATTCTGTTTAATCGCTGCTGTATGTCATAACGCCTTACTCCAGTTTCACTCTCGATCAAACGACAGGCTTCAGCAAGGGGAAGGGGATTCCTGTGTCCCACAATCGCTTCGTATCGGGCAAGGACGGATTCGTAGGGATTTTCGCTTGTATCCTCGGGGGCGAATTGTATTTGTGGCCCTGATTCTGTAGATACCATATCTTTTCTTGATTGAAGGGTAGTATACCAGAGGCAACCGGGATGATCGCCTTAACTACGCTGTAACTGTGCCTCAATTTAGTTTCGGTTATAATTACCGTATTGTATGAAAGTAGCGCTGGTTTACGACCGGGTAAATAAGTGGGGTGGGGCGGAAAGGGTACTACTTGCCCTTCATGAGTTGTTCCCAGAAGCACCCCTTTATACCGCGGTTTATAATCCAAAAACAGCTCCCTGGGCAAAGGTTTTTCCAAAAGTAATTCCTAGTTTTTTACAAAAGATTCCTTTTGCGAAAACCAGACATGAATTTTTAGGAACATTTACCCCTCTTGCCTTTGAGAATTTTGATTTTTCAGATTATGACTTGGTTATTTCCGTAACAAGCGAGGCAGCCAAAGGGATAATCACAAAGCCGAATACGGTTCACGTCTGCTACTGCCTGACACCCACAAGATATCTTTGGAGTGCCTATGATTTATATTTTAGAAATCCGATTTTGAGAATGGCGGCAAAACCGGCTGTTTCCTATTTGAGATATTGGGACAAAATTGCAGCCCAAAGGCCAGATGTAATTGTAGCGATTTCGTTAGAGGTACAAAAAAGAATTAAGAAATATTATGGAAGATACTCTGAAGTAATTTATCCACCGGTTGATTTGAAAAAATTCGAAAGGAGAAAGGGGAACTTTTTCTTGGTTGTTTCCAGGTTAATACCGTATAAAAGAGTAGATCTTGCAATAGAAGCTTTTAACGAGCTTGGTTTCCCTTTGATTATAGTCGGTAAGGGCAGTGAGGAAAACAGACTTAAAAGAATGGCAAAGAAGAATATTAAGTTTGTTGGAGAATTGACAGACGAAAAGCTCGCAGATTACTATAGTAGAAGTTTAGCTTTAATCTTTCCGCAAGTGGAGGAATTTGGCTTGACAGCAGTAGAAGCACAAGCTGCAGGCACACCGGTGATAGCTTATAGGAAGGGAGGAGCGATTGAGACGGTTATCGATAACAAAACAGGTGTTTTTTTTAACAAACAAGAAAAAAAAGATTTGGTTAAAGCGATATTAAGCTTTAAGAAGAAAAGTTTTGTAAGAGGCGATATAATAAAAAACGCTGAAAAATTTTCAAAAGAGAGGTTTAAAAAGGAATTTTTAGAATTGATTAAAAATGTCAAAAGGTAACTACAAGGACCATTTATTCGCACTAATTGTCGTTGGCGGGGGCGGCACACGGCTTTGGCCGAAGTCAAGAAACGCAACCCCTAAACAATTTTTAAAACTATTTGAGAATAAAACTCTTACCCAGATTACTTCTTATCGTTTCAAAAAGATTCTTCCCTGGGAAAGAATCTTCGCAGTAACGACAACCGGTGCTTATAAAAAAGAAATATTAAAGGAGGTTCCCGAGTTTTTGTCTAAAAATATTATTGTTGAACCAATGAGAAGAAATACGGCGCCCGCGCATGGGCTTGGCGCTCTATTTATATATAAACAGGATAAAGATGCCGTTATTCTCAATGAATCTGCTGATCATCTGGTGAGCCCCGAGAGCAAATACTTCAAGTCGATGGACGTAGCAGCAGAAGCGGCGTATAGCGGAGACTGGCTGGTGGCAGTAGGGATGAAGCCTACCTATCCAAATACAGGTTATGGGTACATGAAGAGAGGGAAAAAGTGGAAAGATTTAAGCGGAAGAAAAGTCTATAAACTTGAGAAATTTACCGAGAAACCAAAGCTAAGTCTTGCCAAAAAGTTTTTAGCTTCGGGAGACTATTTTTGGAACGGTAATCAATATGTCTGGAGAGCGGATACTTTCTTGAAAGCTTTGGAAAAGCACGTTCCCGCGATCTCTAAAGGGCTTAATCGAATTGGTAAGGCAATAGGTAAGAAGAAAGAGGAGTCAGTTATGGAGACAGAATACGAAAAGATTCCCAAGATTTCAGTAGATTATGCGGTAAGCGAAAAAGCAAAAAACTTTCTTTTGGTTACTGCTGACTATTTCTGGACTGATATTGGAGATTGGAAGGAAGTTTGGGAAAATCGGTCGAAAGATAAGGAGGGGAATGTATTTATTGACGGAGAGGCGCCTGGAGGTGAAATTATCAATTTGGGTACTCAAAACGCCATGGTGCATACGGACGGAAGGCTTATCGCCTTGGTTGACGTAGACGACATCATTGTAATTGATACGAAAGACGCCCTTTTAATTGCGTCGAAAAGTAAGGCGCAGAATGTAAAAAAGATTGTTCAGCATCTTAAGAAAGAGAAAAAAACTAAGTATTTGTAGTATACTACCCTGCCTATATGAAGTACGAGGTTGTAAAAAGAACAGTTGATATTGTTGGCTCCATAATACTTCTTATCATTTTTTCGCCTGTAGTTATTGTCACGGCAATAATCATTAAACTTACATCGGCCGGGCCAATACTGGTGGAGAAAACCAACTTACATATGAAGAGGATGGGCAAAAAGGGAAAAATATTCAGATTGTATAAATTTCGTTCGATGCCCGTTAAGGCAGATATTCTGGAAAGGACACATCCCAAATACAGGTCTGCTTATATCGAAAAACACAATAGCGGAAGCTATAAACCAAAAAACGACCTTCGTATAACACCCGTTGGGAAGTTTATTAGAAAACACTCCATTGATGAAATGCCGCAATTACTAAATGTCTTAAAAGGAGAAATGAGCATAGTTGGGCCAAGACCATATTTACCGGAAGAAATCAAAGAGCAGCAGAAAAAATTCCCGGGTACCGACAAATACGTTAAGGAAACCTTGATGGTTAAGCCGGGAATAACCGGTTTTTGGCAAGTTTCAGGAAGAAGTGAGGTAAATTTTGATAAAAGGATAGAGATGGATGCTTATTATGCGAAAAAAAAATCGTTAATTTTGGATTTTCTTATTCTTCTCAAGACCCCGTGGGCAATGCTCTCGGGCAAGGGCGCAGGATAATGTATTATTAGATGTATGCCAGAAGGAAATCCAACCATTCCACAAATAAAACCTAACGAGAAAGAGCAAGGAGCCTCAAGCACCCAAGGTGAGGATTCTATTCTGATTCCTAAGCTCTTAAATAAGGAAGGAGAACAAAGTGATTTGGCCAAGCCAAAAAGTGACTGGAAAGGAAAGGTAGGCTCTTTTTTTGGAAAAATAAGCAGTGGCCGTAGTGTCAAAATTTTAGTTTCTCTTTTTACTCTTTTAGTCATTTTTGCATTAGCAATTATTATTCCCTCCATATCAGTTTTTAAGAAGGCAAAGGTTTTATATGCCAACGGCTTAAAGACAAAATCAGCAATTGAGACTCAAGACTTAAACGTATTAAAGGGCGAGTTGGCCACAACAAGAGGTTCGCTCGAGGAGTTGCAAAAGTCATATAAAGTTCTTGCTTGGACTAAATTTATTCCATTTCTGGGAGCATATTGGAGAGACGGAAATCACGCCCTTACCGCCGCTTCTCATGGTCTAGACGCAGTAGATATATTAGTTGAAACAATCGATCCTTATGCAGACATAGTCGGTTTTACTGGAGGCAAGGCGGAGGAGGAAGGGGATGGGGCAAAGACTGCAGAAGAGCGAATTGATTTTTTAGTACAGACTATTCCCAGCGTGATTCCAAAGTTAGATTCATTAGCGCAGGTGACAAACAAGGTTAAACAAGAAATGGACCAAATAAATCCAAATCGCTATCCTGCGAATTTTAGAGGAATTGTTTTAAGGGAAAATATAAGAAGAGTCCAAGAACTTATAAATCAAGGTGCAAGTTTAATCTCTGATGGAAAGCCGTTAATTGAAGTCGCCCCATATCTTTTGGGGATAGAGAGTGAGCGGACATATCTAGTCATTTTCCAAAACGACAAAGAATTACGGCCGACAGGAGGTTTTTTGACCGCCTATTCTGTTATGAGCGTAAAAGAAGGTAAATTTGAGCCTGTATCCTCAAATGATATCTATAATTTAGATGCCCAATACAAACCAGATACGCCTGCGCCCGAGCCAATTATTAAATATCTCGAAGGTCCTTATGTTTTAAACAAAAATTTGAGGTTGCGGGATATGAACTGGACGCCCGATTTTGCCCAATCAATGGAGCAATTCAGTCGAGCGGTTGAAGAGGCGGGGATAAAAGGAATAGATGGAATAATTGCAGTTGATACTCACCTTTTAGTAAATCTTTTGGAGGTACTTGGCCCGGTCGGCGTTCCGGGATTTGGAAATTACTCAACCCAAATTGTTCCCGAGTGCAATTGCCCCCAAGTTATTTATGAGCTGGAGCTCTTTGCAGATGTAGAGGGACCGATTGTTTGGGACCCCCTTGACCCTACCAGGATAATTTATGCACCCCCAAATTACGAGAATAGAAAAAAGATAATTGGGCCTTTGATGAACTCAATCTTGGCAAATGCAATGGGTCAGCCTAAGGAAAAACTTCCTGACCTGTTTGAGGCGGTATTTAAATCATTAACAGAAAAACACGTGCTTTTTTACCTTTTTGACGAGGAAGCCCAAAAGGCAGTTGAATCATTCGGAATTGCAGGGAGAATTGATGATTATCAAGGCGACTACCTTCATATAAATGATGCAAACTTAGGTGGAAGAAAATCTAACCTTTATGTTACTCAAGAGGTGGATCAGCAAATTGAAGTAGAAAAGGACGGAAGCGTGGTAAAAACAGTGACCATAACTTATAAAAATCCTGAAAAATTCGACGGCTGGCTTAATTCAGTTTTACCTAATTGGGTAAGAATTTATGTACCCAAAGGAAGCGAGCTTTTAGCATTTGAGGGAGTGGAGGACAAAAAGGAGCCTTATGAGGAATTTGGGAAGACAGTCTTTGCGGGGTTTTTTGAGCTAAGACCGGAGGGAGTCTCAAAAGTGACTTTTAAATATAAATTGCCGTTTAAAGTAGATGGAGAATATAATCTATTTATTCAGAAACAGCCGGGGAAAGATGCTCCTCTTTATTCATTGACTCTTGGGAAACAGGAAGAAGAGTTCTTCTTAAGGACCGACAAAGAGTTAAAGTTTAGAATCTGACCTACTAAGGTGCTAAAATATTTTCGTGACACCTAAACGATATTCTACGGAAGGAATTGTTCTTGCCAGGCGAAATTATAGCGAAGCTGATAGAATTTTAGTTATTTATACTAAGAATTATGGAAAAATTTCTCTTATTGCTAAAGGTGTCAGAAAACTTAACTCCAGAAAGCGCGGGCATTTAGAAGTTTTTAGTTATTTAAAGTTCTCTGCTGCCAAAGGGAAAAATCTCGATGTTCTCACGGAGGCTGAAATTATTGACTCTTTCCCTAAAGTTCGGGAAGACCTCAAAAAAGTTGCCGTAGCATACTATTTAATGGAAGTTGCCGGAAGAACTACGCGTGACGGTGAACCTAATACTGAAGTATTTGATATCATCCTTGAATATTTGAAAAGGCTAAAAAAAGAAGAGAAATTAAGAAAATTGCGTTTAGACTTTATTCTTGAGCTTTTGACTGATATAGGTTTTTGGCCGAAAGGAAAGATTATGGATAATCCGGATAAAGTTTTAGAAGAGGTTGTCGAGCGAGAAATATCATCTGCACGTGTTGGCAAAAAACTTCTAAGTTGAGGGTTGAAAAAATGTATCTTATCGTTTAGGTTTAATAATGTATTATGGCTAAGAAATTCAAAATACTTGGGATTGTAGGTAGTTTAAGAAAAGACTCCTTTAATAAAGCTTTAATGAAGGCTGCAATTGACCTTGTTCCCGAAAATGTACAGATTGAGGTGTTTACGCTCGAAGGAATTCCTCCTTTTAATCAAGACAAAGAGCAAAGCCCCCCAATGCGAGTTGTTGAGTTAAAAAGAAAAATCCGGGCGGCTGACGCAATTCTTTTCGCAACACCTGAATACAACTACTCGATTCCGGGGGTGCTTAAAAACGCTATAGACTGGGCTTCAAGGCCCTATGGAGACTCTGCTTGGGATGGAAAGCCTGTGGGGATCATGGGTGCATCTCCTGGGATGACCGGTACTGCCCGTGCCCAGTATCATTTAAGACAGACTTTTGTTTTTATTAATGTATTTCCGCTAAATAGGCCAGAAGTGATGGTCCCCACTGCTCACGAGAAGTTTGACGAGAAAGGAAATTTGACCGACGAGCATACGAAAGAGGAGTTAAAAGAGCTCCTTGAGGCACTTATTGCCTGGACTAAGAGACTTTCTTTATAAACTCCGTCTCAACTCCTCAGTTATAGATTATTTTCCGAAAATGACGATATAATATGCATATGGTCAAGATGGCAGACATTGTTGCACTCGCCAAGAGGCGGGGGTTTATATTTCCGGGAAGTGAGATTTATGGTGGGATAAAAGGGTTTTGGGATTATGGTCCTTTGGGAGTTGAGCTTAAGAATAATATTAAGCGTGAATGGTGGAAAAGCATGGTTTACGAGCGTGATGACGTTGTAGGGATTGATGCTGCCATAATTATGAACCCTAAGGTATGGGAAGTATCGGGCCACACGGAGGCTTTTACAGACCCACTGGTTGAATGTAAAGTTTGCCACAAGAGAATTAGAGCTGACCATGAACAAGAGATAAAGAAGCACGAAAAGTCACACAAAGGAAAAGTGAAATGGACAGACCCAAGAACTTTTAATCTTCTTACAGAGGTATATTTAGGAACAACGGAGCCGAAGCAGAAAACGTATCTAAGAGGCGAAGTAACCCAGGGAGTTTTTGTAAACTTCAAAAATATTCTCGACTCGACTCGCATGAAAATTCCTTTTGGCGTGGCGCAAATTGGTAAGGCATTCAGGAATGAAATTACTCCGGGTAACTTTACTTATAGAAGTCGAGAGTTTGAACAGATGGAGCTTGAATATTTTATTCAACCTGAGGATAAGGAAGCAGAAAAGATTTTTAATTATTGGAAAAAACAAAGAATGGATTGGTACATTTCATACGGCATGAGGAAGGAAAAGCTTAGGTTTAGAAAGCATGAGTCTGATGAGCGTGCACACTACGCTAAGTTTGCGGAAGATATTGAGTACAAAGCACCTTTTGGCTGGAGTGAGTTTGAGGGAATTCACCACCGGGGAGATTGGGATCTTGGAAGACATAAGCTTAAATACAAAGATGACGAGACCGGGAAGGAATACACTCCTTGGGTAATAGAGACATCCGGTGGAGTGGACCGCACTGCTCTTTTCTTTTTAATTGATGCTTATCACAAGGATAAAGATAGGGTGGTTCTTAGACTTCACCCCAAGCTTGCTCCGTACAAAGTGGCTGTTTTTCCACTCTTGGCAAATAAACCCAAGCTTGTCGAAAAAGCAAGAAAGGTTTTTGGCAAGCTCAGACTCTCGTTTCACTCGGCCTGGGATGAGCGGGGAAATATTGGAAAGCGCTATTATGCCCAAGATGAGATTGGTACTCCCTGGTGTGTAACAGTAGATTTTGATACATTGAAAGACGATACTGTCACGATACGCGATAGAGATTCTACCAAGCAACAAAGGGTATCAATAGGTAAAATTGAAAAGTGGATTAAAGATAAAATAAACAAACATGGAAAGAAGATTTGATATATATGCGGCTCAAAATGTAGATGATGGCGATAGGGTTTTCGCCGCATTTGAGACTGAGGGAAGTGAAACAATAGTTGCCAAAACTGAATCAGAGCTAAAGCAGGCTTTGGTAGAGCTTATAGATTCCAGAAAAGACAGTTTAAGATTTAATAGGGCTAAACAAGACGTTGGGGGAGATATAACTATTATTAAAGGAGACGATGTTTATTTGGTTAGTGAAATGACACAGCAAGAATGGGTTGACTTTTTTAGCAGCAGAACAGATAGTTAAATTTGGATGATATGAAAAAATTTCTGCCGATTATTTTACTTTTGTTAGGAGTTGGAGTATTTATAGGTGTATTTCTTTTTATAAGGGGAAAACCTCAGGAGGAGATAGTTGTTGAGAATGAAAAAAGTTTGCGAGACATCCCCCTGGATGAGCGGCCGATTGCTTCACTTACTCCTTCGAGTGACGGTTACTGGCTCAAACTAGTAATCGAAAAAATTGTAATCGAGGCCGATACAATGGATTACGAACTACTATATAAACTACCGGATGGGCGAACCCAAGGCGTTCCTGGAACGATAAGCCTGGAAGGACTAGAAGAGATTGAACGCGACTTACTTTTAGGCTCAGAGTCTTCCGGTAAATTCAGATATGACGAGGGTGTGGAAAATGGGACATTGACTCTGCGATTTAGGGATGAAAAAGGCAAGCTCATTGTCAAATTCTCAACAGATTTTCATTTACAATCAAACACACGGGCGCTTTCAACTGTTGACGCAGCGTTTACCTACACTTTGACAAAAACACCTACTGGCGTATTCTTTGTAGCGATGGAGACCTTCGGGGTCCCTGGGAGCGTAAATTCAATATCTTCAGGGCCCTACGGCATTTTTAGTTCAGGAAGCACAACTCTTTCCGGCTCAATTCAACTAGATTCGGGAACAATCTACCGCTGGACAGGGAGTAAATGGAAAGAAGTTGTAAACGGAAATTCTTCTGATATCGGTATCTTCTACACAGCTATAGGACAGTAAAGCCTTTTAAACCACAACATCTATGGTTCTAAGTGGTGAAAACACCATATTGACACACGTGTGAAAACATTTCAGAATGGTGTAAAGTGGTGAAAAGTGGTGAAGAATAGTTAAAACAATATCCTGCCCAAAATGAAAAATGTATTTAATCTACATGATTACGAACAAATTAAAAGATTTGAAGAGGAATGCTTTATTGGCCCACTGGCTATCTGGACAAAGAAAGCTAAAGACACCAAATTAGAAAAAATTTATGTTGATTGGGCAATATTTTACAAAACTTACGGAGAAGGGAAGATGCGCTCTTCCCAAAAAGTTTCGAAGGCAGTTGGGCGATAAGGCAATAATTGCCAAGTGGTACGAGGGGTGTTTAGTTGTTGTAGGGGAAAAGCTCTGGGAAGTACTTTTAATAAAACTTACGGGCAAAAGCGAGATAATTACGCAGCCTGTGCGAGATACGGATAGGTTTATTTTAGGCTCGGCGTTTGAATTTACTACAGATTCGCAAGGAAGGTTTGTTATACCGAAGGTTTTAAGGGAATACGCCGGCCTAAAAGAAGAAGTTGTCTTCGTAGGACTGGGTGAACGAGTAGAAGTTTGGAGTAAAGGTGCTTGGAGTCAAAGAGAAGATTATGTTCAAAAACATGCGTCAGAACTGGTCGAAAAACTGGCAAAAGCAAAAGAATGAGAGGGGTGGTGATTAGGAAATGATTAGACTTAATGGCCGATTAATGAGGAAGAAGCTTGATGCAACCCTAAAAAGCCTCGAGCAAGGGACGGAAGGATTTGAGAGGTTCGAAGATGAAAAGAACGAAAAGGAAAGAAGCGATTCATAAACCTGTTTTAATCCAAGAGGTAGTAAAGGCCCTGAATTTAGAGAAATTTGCACTTTTAAAAAGACAAGCCCGGATAATAGATGCAACTGTTGGAACTGGTGGACACACAAAAAAAATTATTGAATATCAAGCATTTGTCCTAGGAATCGACGCCGATAAGAATATTCTTGAGAATGCGCGCGAAATATTATCTAAAGCCTGCTCTGCCATGAACCAGACGGTACGTGGCTCTGCCCCGAAACGAGATTTTCGGGACTGTTTTGTATTAGCGCAGGGAAATTTCAAAGATATTGATAAGATTGCAAGAGAGTTTAGGTTTTCGAAAGTCGATGGAATACTTTTTGACTTAGGAATATCGACGCTGCATCTAAAATCCTACAAGCGCGGATTTTCTTTTGAGAATCCTTCAGCCAAGCTTGATATGAGGCTTGATCCGGACACGCAAAGCGTGAAAGCATCAGATTTACTCAACGCGCTTGATAAAAATCAACTTAGTAGACTTTTTGGGGAAATTATAGGGAAAATAGCTTCCCGGAGGTTAGCAGGCTCGATTTATACAAAAAGAAAGACGAAACCTTTTAAAACAGTTTCAGATTTACTTGCGGTTGTAAATTCGGTTAAGGCAAGGAAAAAATTGCATCCTGCAACCTTAGCTTTTTTGGCATTAAGAATAGCAACCAACTCCGAGCTTGTGAACTTAAAAGTCGCCCTTCCGAAGGCCTTATCACTACTTAAAACTGGAGGTCGCTTAGCAATAATAAGTTTTCACTCTGGTGAAGACAGGATAGTCAAAAATTTTTACCAAGAAAGTAGACAAAAAATTATAAATAAAAAACCCGTAACACCAGGTACAGCAGAAATAAGTGAAAATCCTAGTGCAAGAAGTGCAAAATTAAGAGTCCTGGAAAAAATTTAACATAAATTATGAAAAAGTCTTATGCTGTTAAAATAAAAGACCTAGAAAAAAGTAAGGTTTTTGGCCTAAAAATAACTTACTTTATTGGGGTTATATTAGGTATTTTAGTTTTAGCAACTGTCTTCGTGACAATAGAAACTTCCGCAGCGGGGGCCGAGTTAGCTGTGCTAGAAAAAGAAGAAGCGTTGCTCAGTAAGGAGAGAGTGGAACTGAAAAGTAAGATTGTTCAGTCGACTTCATTGAGTAAAATAAGCGAAGCTGCAAAAGATCTTGATTTGAAAAAAACGTCAAAAATCATTTACATAACAGAAGAAGAAATTGTTGCGAAGCTACCTTGAGACTCTCAAATGCAGACAAGAATTCAGATAATAGGCTTGGGATTTTTACTTGTCTTTTTAGCAATAGGAGTTCGACTTTTTTATTGGCAGATAGTTAGAGGAAAAGAGCTGTCCTCACAGGCTAAAGTCCAGTATGAAAGCGGAGAAACGATATCAGCTCCAAGAGGAAATATTTTAGCCTCTGATTCAACGTGGCTTGTAGCATCTGGGGAGGCCTGGTTACTTTTTGCCTACCTTCCTGATATTGACGACCCGCCGAAAGAGATAGCCGATAAACTTGCTCCCTTTTTTGTGGTACGCGAAGATGAAGAGAGTGATTCAGAGTACCGAGAGAAACTTCTAAATGAAGTAGACAGGCTTTACAGTTTGCTTAAGAAAGACGAAGTCGTTTGGGTTGCCTTAAAACGTAAATTATTACCCGAGACGAAGAAAAATATAGAGGCGCTGAGTATTTCCGGTATTGGATTTGAACCAGGGGAAAGAAGGGTTTATCCCGAGGCTTCGAGTGCTGCTCACCTTCTAGGATTTGTCGGTAAAAATAAAGAGGGAGAGGATACTGGATATTTTGGCTTGGAGGGATTTTATGACCTGTCACTTTCGGGAAAACCGGGATTTTTAAAGCGCGAATCCGACGCTAAAGGAACCCCTATACTTTTTGGAGGCTCTTATGAAATAAGTGCCGTTGGAGGAACAGATTTAAAGACGTATATAGACAAATCGATTCAGTTGACCATCGAAGAGCAGCTGGTGGATGGGATAGAAAAATACGGAGCTAAAGAGGGAAGTGTTGTTGTTATGAACCCCAAAAATGGAGCGATTTTAGGGATGGCTTCATATCCGTCTTACGACCCCGAGCAATATAGTGAATATGGCGATGAATATTTTAAAAACCCTGTGGTGTCGTCTTCTTTTGAGCCTGGCTCTGTTTTTAAAGTGTTGGTGATGTCTGCCGCTCTTGATGCAGATGTTGTCGAGCCAGATACTCGATGTGAAATATGTGAAGGCCCGCTAAGGGTGGATAAATATATCATTAGGACTTGGAATAATGAGTATCGTCCGGACTCGACTATGCTAGACGTAATTGTTAATTCTGATAACGTTGGGATGGTTTATGTTGGACAAACGCTAGGGGCAGATAAACTTTATGATTATTTGGATAATTTCGGCATTGGGAAACTGACAGGGGTAGATTTACAGGGAGAAGCGACACCGCGCCTAAGGCCAAAGGATAAATGGAGTATTGTGGATGTCTCAACCGCGTCGTTTGGCCAAGGGATAGCGGTAACTCCAATCCAGATGATTAAAGCAGTCTCTGCTATTGCAAACAAAGGGGTGCTTGTTACGCCCCAGGTGGTGGATAGTTTGCAAGGAAGAGGTTGGGCAGAGGATATTAAGCCGGAGTTTGGGGAGAGAGTTATCTCAGAAGAAACTGCGAAAGTGATGACCTCAATGATGGTCGAGGCTGCAAAAAATGGAGAGGCTAAATGGACGCATTTGCGGGGTTTCAAGGTCGCCGGGAAAACGGGAACGGCGCAGATACCGGTAGCAGGAAACTATGACTCGGAAAAGACAATTGCCTCATTTATCGGATTCGCACCGGCTGATGATCCTGAATTTTTGATGCTGGTGACATTGAGAGAATCGGAGAGTTCTCCTTGGGCGTCGGAAACTGCGGCGCCGCTCTGGTATTCCATTGCAAACGAACTCTTTTTGTACTTCGGAATTCAGCCCGAAAATTAGGGGTTCCGTGATAAAATACTTGAGTCAATGTCTAAGTTTTTAATAACAGGCGGAACGAAACTCAATGGTGTAATTAAAGTCTCGGGAAGCAAAAATTCTGCGCTCCCTTTATTGGCGGCCTCACTTCTTGGTGATTCACCCAGTGTATTTACCAATGTTCCGGTAATTAAAGATGTGGAGGTAATGGGGAGATTAATCGAAAAGCTTGGCGCAAAAGTTGAAGGGTTGGGAACAGGTACCCTAAAAATAAATCCAAGGTCACTGTCTTCTTACGAGCTAGACCCGGCACTAACTGAGAGAATCCGTGGGTCGGTCATTTTGGCTGCTCCTCTTATAGCAAGATTTGGTAAAGCGATAATTACCCCTCCCGGTGGAGACCAGATTGGCGAGCGCCTACTGGATACTCATTTTTCGATGATGCAAAAGTTTGGTGTAAAGGTTAAAAAGGAAAACGGAAAGTATCTTTTGAGTTGGGATAAAAAGAAAGAGGGAAATATCTTTTTGGAAGAAGCTTCAGTTACCGCTACCGAGATGGCTTTAATGCTGGGTTCAAACACAAAGGGCGATATTGTATTAGAAGATGTTGCGTCGGAGCCCCATGTCGTTGATTTAGCAGACTATTTAAATAAATCAGGTATGAAAATCAAAGGTGCGGGAACTAATACAGTGCGGATATCAAAAGGAAAGTTGCTTAAGGGAGTAAGCCACAGAGTTATTCCAGATCATATAGAAGGAGCAACATTAGCAATTGCCGCGGCAATAACTGGGGGAAAGGTGATAATAAAAGACGTTGTTTATGCACACTATAAAATCATCTTGAATTATTTGTCACAGATGGGAGTTTCCTATAAATTTGCAGGAAAAGATGCAATTCAGATTCTGCCCTCAAAACTTGTGGCCAAAAGGAGAAAGTTTCAAACTCGTCCTTGGCCAGGCTTTCCGACAGATCTAATGAGCCCCTTCATAGTTTTAGCGACTCAGACAAAAGGGACGGTGCTTTGTCACGATTGGATGTATGAATGGAGGGTGTTTTTTGTTGACGATTTAATAAGTATGGGGGCAAATATATTTATAGCCGATCCCCATAGGGTTATTGTAACTGGACCAACCAAACTAAACGCCGAAAAAGTTTTTTGTAAAGATATCAGAGCCGGAATTTCTATTATTTTAGCGGCCTTGGTGGCGGAAGGCGTAAGCACAATCGACAACGTTGAAATGGTCGAGAGAGGATATGAGCGGATTGAAGAAAGATTTAAAAATCTGGGGGCCAAAATTAAGAGAGTCGATCACGATGAATAAAAGTCTTGAGAAAATTCTTCCCAAACTTGACACTTACAAAATAATTGGCCCAAAAGAAACAAGTGTCAGAGGGATTACCTTTGATAGCCGGAAAGTTAAAAAAGATTTTGCCTTCTTTGCAGTAAAGGGGGCGAGGTTTGACGGACACAATTTTATTCCACAGGCTATCAAGAACGGAGCTTCAGTCATTATTACAGAAAGGAAAGTTAAGACTGCCGGAAAAATAACTTATGTTCGGGTTAAGGACAACCGACTAGCTTTAGCGAGAACCGCCTCATACTGGTATGGGAACCCAAGTAAAAAGCTTACGGTAATAGGAGTTACGGGCACAGACGGAAAGACCACGACTGCAAATTTTATATATGAGATTCTGAAAACAAGTGGCAAAAAAGTTGGATTAATTTCTACGGTTAAAGCGGTAATTGGGAGAAAGAGTTATGAAACAGGTTTGCACGTAACAAGCCCGGACCCAATAACTCTTAACAAGTTTTTGGACGAAATGGTTAACAAAGATTTAAACCACGCGGTTATTGAAGTTACCTCTCACGCAATCGACCAGAAAAGAGTCGAAGGAGTGAGTTTTGATATCGGTGTACTGACCAATATTACTCACGAACACACAGACTATCACGGCTCTTTTAAAGAATATAGAGACGTAAAGATAAGTTTCCTAAGAAAATGCAAGAAAGTAGTTTTAAATAAAGATGACTCTTCATTCAAATATGTTGCCCAAAAGCTAAAAGGAGTGGATATCTGTACTTACTCACTTTTAAAGAAAGCAGATTTTCAGGCGAAAAATGCTAAAGAGATGAAAGATGGAAGTTCATTTACCGTTTCAGAGAACTTATCCTCCCAGAAAATAGAAACGAATTTTTTAGGTGAATATAATTTGGCAAATGCAATGGCAGCAATTTCAACCTCGAGGCTTTTGAAAGTTCCTTACAGCTCAATTAGGAAGGTACTTCGTTCTATTAAACTACCTCCTGGAAGATTAGAAAAATTAGAATTTGGACAGGATTTTGAGATAATTGTTGATTTTGCGCACACACCGAATGCACTTGAGTCTACCCTTAAATATTTAAAGAAAAAGTCTAAAGGAAAATTAATATCAGTGTTTGGTTGTGCAGGAGAAAGGGATAAGAAAAAACGATACATGATGGGTAAAATTTCGGCTAAGTTAGCGGATATTTCAGTTTTTACAGCAGAAGACCCAAGAAGCGAAGATATTCAGGAGATTTTTGTCCAAATGGTGAAGGGCGCACAAGACGCAGGAGCCAAAGAGGGTGATATCGGGGGCGAGATAATATTAAAGAGGGAAGAGCATGTCTTTATGAAAATACCGGAGAGATTTGAGGCGATTTTTTACGCCGTTCAAAAGCTGGCAAAACCAGAGGATGTTTTAGTTATTTGCGGCAAGGGACACGAAAAAAGTATGGCTTACAATTCGACCGAGCATCCTTGGTCGGACAAAGAGGCAATCAAGATGGCAATACAAGCAGATAGAAGCCAAACAGCTATTGTTCTGGCGGCAGGGGAAGGTACAAGAATGAAGTCCGGTGTGCCGAAAATTCTTCGCAAAATTGCAGGCAGGCCGATGATAGCGTATACGTTACAAAATTTAAGAGAGGCAAGGATTGGAAATATAGTGGTAGTGATAGGATATAAAAAAAGGGATGTTAAGGACTTTTTAAGAGGGGCAACTACTTTTGCTACCCAAGATAAGCCGTTGGGAACCGGACATGCGACAAAGCGGGGACTTGCAAAAGTAAAATATGGAAAGGAAGTTTTAGTCCTAAATGGAGATGACAGCTTCTTTTATAAACCGGAAACAATTAATAAAGTTTTGTCTTCACACAAGACAAAAGATGCAAAAGTTACCTTCGTAACGCTAATAAGACAAGACCCGGAAGGTTTGGGAAGAATTGTTAGGGATAAAAAAGGAAATCTTTTAGCAATAGTTGAGGAAAAGGACGCAACAGATACCCAAAGAAAGATAAAGGAAGTAAATGACGGGCTATATGTTTTTAATCGTGTCTGGCTTGAAAAAAATTTACCCAAAGTGCAAAAAAGCCATGTTTCTGGCGAGTATTATTTAGTTGATTTGATTGAAATTGCCTTAGGTCAGAAAGATGAGGTGAATGTTTATAGACTTAAAGACTCAAGTGAGTGGTTGGGAGTTAACACGCAAGAGCATCTGCGCCAGGCAGAACAAAGGATGAATAAAAACCTCAATAGTATTTTAGAAAATGACTAAGGGAAATTTCAAACACATCCACTTTGTGGGAATCGGAGGTAGTGGGATATCGGCGGTGGCACAAATTGCCCAGAAATACGGGTATAAAGTTACCGGTTGTGATATCGAGGGGGATACGGCCTACCTTGCGCAGGTGAAGAAGGAAATTCGCAGCATATATATTGGTCACTCTAAAGATCATTTAGATGATGTTGATTTGGTAGTTGTTAGCCCATCCATTTTTTTTCAGGGAGATGCAAGCGACGAGATTAAAGTAGCCAGGAAAAAGAAAATTCTTTTAACATGGCAGGAGTTTCTTGGCAAGTATTTGCACAAAGGGAAAAAAGTTATTTGTGTTGCAGGAACTCACGGAAAGTCAACAACAGCCGCAATGGTAACGTTTGTTTTACAAAGTGCAAAGAGAAAGCCCAGCGCAATAATAGGGGCAAATGTAAATAAGTGGAATCAGAATTTTTTACTTGGGGATGGTGACCTTTTTGTAACTGAGGCGGATGAGTTTTTTGACAATTTCTTAAATTATAGTCCCGAGGCAATTATTTTAAATAATATTGAATTTGACCACCCAGATTACTTTTCTTCTTATAAACAATTAATCGAAAGTTTTAAGAAATTTGTAAGTCGATTAAAAGGCAAAAAGATATTAATTGTTAATCAGGATTCTGAAGGAATAAAAAATTTGATGGATTCGCTTGACAAAAAACTCGTAAGCTCGATAGAGCTTGCAGGTTATACTCTTAGTCCTAGTCCTAAATTAAAACTGAAGAAAAGTTTTAGGGGAGAAATTTTGGTAAAAAGTAAAAGTTATACTACTTTTTTTGTTGAATCGAAGTATTTTGAATTGAAGGATAAATTCAAGATAAATTTGACCGGGGAACACAACGTTGCAAATAGTTTAGGGGTTGTTGTGCTCTCTAAGTTTTACGGGATAAAGATAGGCAATTTGAAAAAGACATTATCTACTTTTACTGGTGTTGGAAGAAGAATGCAGTTAATAGGTGAGAAAATGGGAGTGAAAGTGCTTGATGACTATGCGCATCACCCAACAGCGATTAGGGAAACGCTTTCCGCCTTGGGGCAAATGTATCCTGGAAATAGGCTGTGGGCGGTAGTCGAACCTCATTCTTACTCAAGGACAAAATCCCTTTTGAAAGAATACAAAGGCGTTTTTAAAAAGGCTGATTTTGTTATCATTGCTCCTATTTATAAGGCAAGGGACAAAAAAACTTTTGGAGTTACCGGACAGTCAATAGTTAAAATATTAAAACATAAGAACTCAATTTATCTAGACAGCTTTGCCGAAATAGTAAGTTTCTTGAAGACGAGATTAAAAAAGGGCGATGTTATTCTGGTGATGGGAGCGGGCAAAAGTTATCAGTTGGCAAGATTAATCTTTGCTTCACTATAAAATGGCTAAATTTAAACTAAGGACAAATGTGCCGTTGAAAAGCTTAACAACTTTTCAAGTTGGTGGTAGCGCACGCTATCTGGCAGAAGTTGAGGATGAAGACCAGCTGATTGAAGCGGTAAATTTTACTAAGGAAAAAAGGTTGGGCATATTTGTTTTGGGAGGCGGAAGCGACATTTTAATGAGCGACGAAGGCTTTGATGGTTTGGTAATTAGATATAAAGATAAATCTATAGAATTTGATTATAAAAACAAACACGTTTTGGTTACCGCCGCCGCCGGTGTTATTTGGGATGACTTAGTGGCGAGTTGTGTTAAGAAAGGATTACAGGGTATTGAGTGTATGTCCGGAATACCCGGAACTGTCGGGGCTTCTCCTATTCAAAACATAGGCGCCTACGGCCAGGAACTGAAAGACGGGTTTGTACGACTTTCGGCGTTCGATTTTAAAGATAAGCGCTTCGTGACTTTTGACAAGAGAAAATGCGAATTTAGTTATCGTGAAAGCGTATTTAAGAAAAAGAAGGCCAAGCGGCGCTACCTTATAACTAAGGTTACTTTAAGACTAAGAAAAAGTATAAAACCGACGGTAACTTATGAGTCATTAAGGCAATATTTGGACGGAAAGGGAATAAAAAATCCTAATTTAGCTCAAGTAAGAAAGGCGGTTCTTGCTCTTAGGGGACAAAAAATGGAAGATCCAGGAGTTTTAGGTAATGCGGGTTCGTTTTTCAAAAACCCTATTATTGAAAGAAAGCTTTTAAAGAGACTTAAACAAAATTACCCCGAAATTCCTTATTACCCTGCAGAAGATGTAAAAGTAAAACTCTTTGCAGGCTGGCTAGTTGAGCATGCAGGCTGGAAGGGGAAAAGATTCAAAAACGCCATGGTTTCGGAGAAAAATGCACTTGTTATCACCAATCCAAAAGGCCGAGCGAGTGCAAAGGAAGTAAGGGAGCTTGCCCAAGCTATTTCCAAAGATGTTTATAAAAAATTTAAGGTGAAATTGGAACCAGAGGTACAATTTATAGGTTTTAATTAAGCGATGCAGAATCTTGAAGGTAAAAAAGTAGCAGTATTAGGGTTTGGCCTGGAAGGAAAAGATATAGTCAAATTTTTGTTAAAAGAGGACGTCGACTTTTTTGTTTTTGATAAAAGAGAAAAAAGTCAATTAGATTTTTCTGGAATTGACGAGAGAAAGATTAGATTTATTTTGGGGAAGGATTATCTTAAAAATAGTTTGGTCGGCTATGATATTATTTTTCGCTCCCCGGGTTTTTATCGATATCTTCCTAAAATTGTTAGGGCACAAAAAAATGGAACAACTATTTCAAGTGCAATAAAGCTCTTCTTTGACCTTTGCCCTGCAAAGATAATCGGCGTTACAGGAACGAAAGGAAAAGGGACATCGGCTACTTTAATATATAACATACTTAAAAATTCTGGAAAGAAAGTTTTTCTTGCCGGAAATATTGGCAAGCCCTATCTTGAGCTACTCCCTAAACTAACAAAAGATACATGGGTTATTTTGGAATTGTCTTCATTCCAATTGATAGACATGAATAAAAGTCCCCATATCGCGGTAGTTTTAAATATAACCGAAGACCACCTTGATTGGCATAAAAACAAGAAAGAATATGTTGATTCGAAGAAAAACATTGTTGCATATCAGAAAGAAGGTGATTTAGCCGTTATCAACTATGACTACACCATTCCAAGAGACTTTTCGAAATTGACCAAAGCAGAAACTTTTTACTTTTCTATAAAAAATAAGGTTTTTGGTAGTTATGTGAAAAATGAACGTATTTTCCTGAATACAAAGGGACAGATGATAGATATTGGTAGTATCTTAGAATTAAAGTTAAAAGGAAAGCATAATTGGGAGAATGTTTGTGCAGCCATATGCGCTTCAAGTTTAACGGGAATAAAAACATCTACAATAAAAAGTACCGTGTTTTCTTTTCAAGGTTTGGAGCATCGCCTGGAATTAGTTGATAAGGTTGGAAATATTTTTTTCTACAACGATTCTTTCGCAACGAGCCCGCAACCGACTGTTGCCGCTATTCACTCTTTCAGTGAGCCCATGACTTTGATTTTAGGTGGTTCAGATAAAGGACTAGACTATACAGGTTTGGGGAAAATAATTTCCGGGAGAAATAATATTGCCCTAGTAATATTAATTGGTGAAGTTGCAAAAAAGATCAAAAGCGCCCTTATAAAAGCTGTTTATAAAGGAAAAATATTAGAGATGGGGAAGGGCAGGATGGAAAAGATAGTTAAAACGGCATTTGGCAAAACTCCAAAAGGCGGAGTTGTTTTAATTTCCCCGGCTGCCGCCTCGTTCGATATGTTTAAAAATTACAAAGATAGAGGTAAACAATTTAAAGAGGCAGTCAAAAAATTAAAAAGTTGATATGGATAAAAGACCAGTTGGAGTTTTCGACTCTGGCCTTGGCGGCCTAACCGTTGTCAAGGAAATAAAAAGAGTCCTCCCCGGCGAGAGCATTGTCTATTTGGGAGATACTGCTAGAGTTCCTTATGGAACAAGAAGTAAAAAAACAGTTGAGGAATTTTCACTTCAAAACATTAACTTTTTACTTCGAAAGAAAGTAAAGTGTGTAGTTGTTGCTTGTAATACCGCGTCGGCGCAGGCTTACAGAAAAATAAGAAAGAAATCTTCGGTTACAACTTTTGATGTTATTGTCCCGGCGGTTAAGGCTGCGACTAAAAATGGTCAACCTAAAGTTATCGGCGTTATCGGAACAAGAGGAACTATAAAAAGTGGTGCCTACAAGAGAAAAATACAAAAAGTGGGTCCAAATTTTAAGGTTTTCGAGTTAACCTGTCCTTTGTTCGTTCCTCTAATTGAGGAGGGAGAATTAAGGGGTGAGTTAATAAGGCTTTGCGTCGATAAATATTTAATACCCTTGAGGAAAAAAAAGATTGATACGTTAATTTTAGGTTGTACTCACTACCCACTAATAAAAACTGTTATTGAAAAAAGAATTGGCCCAAAGGTCAAAATAATAGATTCTGGGAAAGAGGTTACAAAAGAGCTATTTGCCTATCTTACAAAAAAACAAATGTTAGCGCCCGAAAATAATAAACCAAGAGATGAATATTTTGTAACCGATTTGACTCAAAGGTTTATCAAAGTCGCTGAAATGTTTCTAGGAGAGAGCCTAAAGCGGAAAATAAAGGAAGTTAGTGTAAACTAGTTTTTTTTAATGAAGAAAAGGATTCGCATTGCTGTGTTAATGGGAGGCAAAACTCCAGAGCATGAGATTTCATTGGTTTCAGGACGCGAGATCACTCGTAATTTGCCTGAAAAATACGAAGTTTTACCAATTGTAATATCAAGAACTGGCGAAAAATGGAGTTTAACCAGCCGCTCTCAACTTTTATCGCTACCCGACCCTATGATTTTAAAAGGAACTCAGAAAGAATTTGACTCCCCAGCTTTAAAGGAAATAGAAAGCGTAGGAGGAATTTTTAAAAAAGTTGACATTGTGTTTATAGCGATGCATGGACCGTTTGGCGAGGATGGAACAATTCAGGGGATGCTAGAACTCGCTGGAGTTCCTTTCACCGGACCAGGGGTTTTGGCTTCTGCTCTGGGTATGAACAAGGTGATGTTTAGGAAAATTTTAAAAAGCCAAGGATTACCCTTCCCAAAATTCGTAGTAGTTGAGAAGGGAGAAAAAGGGTCAAGTGTTTTTAAGGAATTGGGAGCCCCTCCTTATGTAGTCAAGCCAGATAACCAGGGATCTTCGGTTGGAATCTCGTTAGTTAACTCGAAGAGTTACTTATCGAAAGCCCTAAAAAAAGCATTTAAATTCAGCGACATTGTTTTGGTTGACGAGTATGTTGAGGGCCTTGAAGTTACTTGTGGGATACTTGGTAATAAAAATCCAAAACCATTGCCTTTAGTTGAAATTTTACCAAAAAAAGGAGATTTTTTTAACTATGAATCTAAATATATGGAAGGTGGTGCCGTGGAGATAGTGCCCGCAAGAATTTCAAAAACTCTCACAAAGAAAATCCAGGGAATGGCAACCGAGGTTTATAAAGCTCTCGGATGCAAAGGTTTCTCTAGGGTTGATTTTATCTTAAGACGGGAAAGGTATCCAGTTATATTAGAAATAAATACTATACCAGGACTAACTCCAATGTCGCTTTTTCCTAAAGCGGCCAGGGCCGAAGGACTTTCTTATAGCCAGGTACTGGATAAAATAATTAAATATGGACTTGAAAAATAAAGCAAAATTGAGAACCTGGGTTGAGATTTCTAAAAAATCTCTGCTTCATAATTTTAATACGTTCAAGAAATTGGCTGGAGAAAAAGTCGGCATAATGTCCGTGGTAAAAGCCAATGCCTACGGTCATGGGATTAACGAGGTAGCTTCACTTCTTGAGGAAGCAGGGAGTGATTGGTTTGCCGTAGACAATTTAGATGAAGCACTTACTATTCGCTTAACTAAAGTAAAAAAACCTATTTTGATTTTAGGCTACATTCCTATAACTAGAGTCAAGGAGGCTATAGAAAATGATATTTCTTTTGTTCTTTATCGGGAGGACTTTTTAAGTAAAATAGCTTTGTTCGAGTTGGGAAAAAAGGCAAAAGTTCATTTGAAAATTGAAACAGGTCTTAATCGCCAAGGTTTATCCCCAAATGAGGCTGTCAAGTTTGCAATGAAAATTTTGCAAGGAAGGAAGGTTGAGCTTGAGGGCATATCAACTCATTTTGCCAACATAGAAGATACTCGTGACCCCGCCTTTGCAATGGAGCAACTGTCACATTTTAAGACTGTCCTAAAGAAGTTAAACGCTAAAAAAATTAAAGTTTCTGTTATACATTGTGCTGCGAGCGCGGCCTCGCTTTTGTATAAAGAAACTCATTTCAATATGTTGAGGCTTGGAATAAGTATGTACGGTCTTTGGCCATCTAAAGAAATCCGCAACATGCTCTCGCTGAAGAAGGGCAAAAATTCAATTGATTTAAAACCAGTGCTTGAATGGAAGAGCAAGCTTGCCCAAGTTAAGACTCTTAAGGCTGGCGAGTCCGTAGGTTATGGAAGGACTTGGTTTGCGCCACGAAGAACTAAAATAGCAATTATTCCGGTTGGCTACTACGATGGATATGACAGGGACTTATCAAATAATTCGCGAGTTTTGATAAGAGGGAATTCAGCTCCAGTGGTTGGGAGAGTAGCAATGAACATGATAACGGTGGATGTTACAGATATAAACAAAGTATCAGAAGACGATGAAGTTGTATTGATTGGCAAAAGCAACAAAGAACGAATTACTGCCGATGAGCTTGCAACTGTACTAGGGACCATTAATTATGAAGTTGTTTCCAGGATAAATCCTTATTTGCCAAGAATTATTGTATGAGAGAGAAAAAAGTTAGCCTTGTCATTCGCTGGTGGGTGACACCTAAACTACCTGTGGGTGATATTTATGCACCTTACGCAGCAAAAGAAAAAAGTTTTCTAAATAGATTAAAAATATTAATTTCACAGTGGATTATTCATCCAATAAAAAGAAGGGTGGCAAGAAGATACTTAAAATTGTTACAAAGATTTACGAATATAAAAGTAGTGGCTATTACAGGTAGTGCGGGGAAAACAACCACCAAAGATATGCTTGCGTCAATTCTTTCCGAAGTAGGACCAACGGTGTGGACGGTAAAAAGCATTGATTCTGTTTACAATATTCCAAATACAATACTAAAAACTTTGCCGGGCACAAAATACTTAATCCTGGAGATGTCCGTGGAATTTCCGGGCGAAATGGATTTTTATCTCTGGCTCGCCAAGCCAAATGTGGTAGTTGTTACGAACGTTTACCCTACACACACTCAATTTCTTAAAAGCGCAAAAGGAGTTGCACACGAGAAAGACAAGCTTGTAAAAGCGCTTACTGCCCAAGACACGGCTGTTTTAAATAAAGAGAACATATATGCAAAAGAGATGGCAGGTAAGACTGAGGCAAAAATATTATGGTTTGGAAAAAATGGGGATTTTCAAGCAACAAAAATCAGATTGAATAAGAAATTGTATACAAATTATACTCTGGCGACCAGAAAGAGTAAGATTAATGTTCAACTTGCCGTCCCCGGAACTCAATTTGTCCAAAATTCACTGGCTGCAGCCGGTGCGGCTTATGCTTTAGATATACCGATTAACAAAATCAAAAGAGGTCTGGAAAATTATAAAAAACCTGAGCATAGAATGGAAATAATTAAGCACCCATCAGGCGCTTTAATTATTGATGATTCATATAATAATAATCCAGAAGCTGCAATTTACGCTCTGAAAACTTTAAAAGAGATAGCAAATGGTAAGAGGTTAGTGGTGGTAATGGGAGATATGCTAGAACTCGGAAAACTTGAAATCAAAAGCCATAAAGATATTGGCAAGTTTATAGGAAAAATGGGCGTTGACTGCCTAATTGGGGTAGGAAAAGCTTCAAAGTACTTAGTCGAAGAAGCAAAAAAGCAAAATCAAAATAACTTAACTTTTTGGGTTTCTTTAGAAAAGAAAGCTTTACCAATCTTGAAGCCTTATCTTAAGAAAAATACTGTTATTTTAATAAAGGGATCACGGTCAATTAGTCTAGACAGATTAGTTTCACGGTTGTCATAGGAAGGTAAGACAGTTAAAATGTCAGGAAGCTTATATTATGACAGAGTCTAATCCCCTGTCCCTTGTTTTAGGCTTGGTACTATTTTCGTTTCTCATAACTAGCGTAGCCGCTGTACCCTTTATAGACCTTTTATACAAACTAAAACTTACCAGAAGGAAGGAAGCCCCTAGAAAAGGTAAAGTTCCATTATTTGACAGACTTCACGATAGAAAAGCAGGAACACCCGTTGGTGGGGGAATACTAATTATTGTAATTGTAAGTATACTTTTTGCAACTCTTTTCCCAATGGTTAGATATTTGGGTGTATTCATTGAAACTGCATATGTTTTGAAGACCGAGCTTTTCATAATTTTTTTCACTTTTATTTCCTTTGGAATTCTCGGGCTTTCTGACGACTTAATAAAAATATTCGGCAGACCAAGAAAAGGAGTTCTCGGTATGGACTTTGGCCTAAGTCGCAAGCTTAAGTTTTTTTTACAGTGGGTACTTGGAGGAATTGCCAGTTTCATGATTTATAATTCTTTGGGAGTTCAGATAGTTCACATTCCTTTGATTGACAAAGTTATCGATTTGGGGCCTTGGTATGTTCCTTTTGGAGCTTTCGTTATTGTTTCTTTCGCTAATGCATTCAATATAACTGATGGCTTGGACGGGCTTGCAGCGGGGCTTTTGATGTTTGCTTTAATTGCATTTGGAATAATTGCTGCGGGGAATTTGGATACGCCTTTATCAGTTTTTATCGCATTATGGCTCGGCTCATTAATGGCTTTTCTTTACTTTAACGTTTGGCCTGCACGAATTTTTCTTGGAGACTCAGGCGCACTGTCATTTGGCGCGATGCTGGGCTTAATAGGGCTTTTGACTGGAAGTATCGTCGCTCTTGTTGTAATTGGAGGCATATTTGTGATTGAGATAGCCTCATCCGCAATTCAGATTTTGGGGTGGAAAATATTGAAAAAGCCTATATTTCCGTTGGCGCCCCTTCATCATTCTTTTTTGGCAATTGGTTGGGAAGAGCCTAAAATTGTTATGCGGGCTTGGCTTGCACAACTCGTACTGGTAATTTTTGGTTTGTGGTTGGCAACGATTTAATAAAAAAAGTAAATTATAGCGTGTGCGAAAAATACGACTCAAAAAACAAAAAAAAACCATTGATAGAAAACTTTTTCTAATAACGGTAGTTTTAACCATACTTGGTTTAGTTGCGATTGCTGACGCCTCTGCTCCTCAAGCAATAAATACTTTCTCTGATAAATTTTATTTTGTAAAACAGCAACTCGTGTGGGGGTTTTTCGGTTTTCTCGCTCTTATTGTTGCGACAAGAATTCATTACTCTTTTTGGGGAAAAATTGCGACTTTATTGCTTGGCGCAAGTGTTATTATTCTTATTTTGGCTTTAACGCCATGGGCAGGTGTTGCTAATTTAGGTGCAAGAAGGTGGGTTTTTATTGGCCCTTTGTCAATTCAACCTTCGGAATTTGTCAAGCTCTCTCTGGCTATTTATTTGGCTAAAGTGGCCCAAAAAGAGAAGGGAATGCTTGCGTTTTTCTTGCCTTTATTAATAGTTACAGGGTTAATTATGGCACAGCCTGACTTCGGAACTACGGTGGTAGTTGTACTAATGGGGGGGGCCCAGATATTTGCCTCAGGAATAAAACTTGTTCCTTTCTTTTTATCGATTTTCGGCACTGGGGTTATTGCGGTACTGGCAATTCTTTTATCCGACTACAGAAAAGAAAGAGTATTGACTTACTTAAAATTTTCCTCCGAGCCCTTAGGAAGCGCTTATCATATTAGACAAGTTCTTCTTGCTCTTGGGTCGGGTGGACTTTTAGGAATAGGCTTAGGACAATCTAGGCAAAAATATTTATTTTTGCCAGAAGCAGCGACCGATTCAATTTTCGCCGTAATAGCAGAAGAGGTTGGTTTTATTGGCGCAAGCATATTGATAATAATTTTCGTTGCCTTTATTGTTAGAGGATTAGGTATTGCCAAAAAAGCGCCCGATAAATTCGCAGCTGTTCTGGCCGTGGGGATAGTAACTTGGATAGGTGGGCAAGCGTTTGTCAACATGGGTGCAATGACGGCCCTTCTTCCATTAACGGGGATTCCGTTGCCATTTTTTTCTTATGGAGGGAGTGCCCTCGTCACTGTTTTGTTCGCAACAGGTATACTTTTAAACATATCAAAGCATGTATCAAAAGGGGAAAGAAAAAGACGCCAATAAAATTGTTCTTACCGCAGGACACGCTGCGACTACTGCGCTTGCTACCGTAGAGGGATTAGTTAGGCGAAATAAACCGGGCAAAAGCTGGGAAATCTTTTTTATTGGATCACAATTTGCAGTGGAAGGTTTAAAAGCGCCGACTTTAGAATCATTGGTATTGCCCAAGGTTGGTGTATCATTTCACCCTCTAATTAGCGGAAGGGTGCAAAGAAAACTTACTTTTTGGACCCTGCCTTCTCTTTTTAAAATTCCTCTTGGATTTATTCACGCCTTCTTACTATTAAAAAAAATAAAACCGGCAATCATTGTTTCTTTTGGTGGATATTCTGCGTTTCCTGTTGTGGTTGTAGGGTGGATTTTGAGAATTCCGATTGTTATTCACGAACAAACTTCTGCGGTAGGACGCGCAAATCTTTTCTCTGCACCTTTTGCTAAACGTATAGCCTTGGCAAGAGGTGAAAGTATTAAATACTTTCCTAAAAAAAAGGTGAAAATTATAGGTAACCCTATTCTTTCCAACATACTCGCTGTGGCTGGGAAGAGGGTAAAAGGAAATCCTCCACTGATTTATATAACAGGAGGTTCTCGGGGTTCGCAAACAATGAATGAAGTTATTAGCCAGATTATTGAGCGACTGCTCGAAAAGTATAGAGTAATTCATCAAACAGGATATTTTGATTATGAGAAGTTTATTAAGATAAAAAAGTCTTTGGATAAAAGCTTACTCGGCAACTACGAAGTCCATAAAGTTATTGACCCGAATGACATTGCCAGTGTTTATCAAAGGACAGATATGGTTATATCGAGGGCCGGTGCTAATAGCGTTTCTGAAATAATCGCTACAAAAAGACCGGCGATACTTATTCCAATTCCTTTCAGCTATAAAGATGAGCAAACAAAAAACGCTCAATATGCCCGGAAATATGGACTAGCTAGGATTTTGCTACAGAGTAGGTTAACTAAAGAATCGCTTTTAGAAGAGATTAACAAGCTAGATAGTAATTGGGAAGAGATGGTGAAGAAAGTAAAGAATAAAAAAAGCCCCGATATAAATGCAGCAAAAAATCTAGTCGGTCTAATCGAAGAAACCTTAAAGTGAAAAGATTATTCTTTTTAGCTACTGCATTATTAATAATTGCTGTTTTTTATTTTGTTTTGCCTCGAGCAATTTCAATATCGGAAATTTCTTGTCAGAGCCAATATGGTCCTTGTAATCAAAAAATAGTTGATGTGCTTAAAACTTTTGAAGGTGAAAATTTATATCAATCCTTACGACAGGTAAAATCTGCACTTTCTTCAAATGAACTTGTTTCTGACTTTTCTACCCAATTCAAACTTCCAAACAAAATTAAGGTAATTATTATAGAAAGAAAACCAAGGTTTGCTTTAACAAATCAAAAGGCGCAAGGTTTCGCTCTTGTAGACAGGAGCGGCGCGGTTTTGAGAATTGAAGATTCTTCTAGTCTTCCATATGTAGTAGTCGCTCACGAAATTCCTAACGTGGGAGAAATAGTGACAGACAAGCAGTTATTTGCCTTAAATATCATTTATGATATATTTTCACTTTATCGGGTGAAGGAAGGAATGATTGAAGATGATAGTTTGCGGGTTAGTTTAATTGGGGGCCCTAAGGTGATTTTTCCGCTAAAGGGGGATAGGCAAATTCTTTTGGCCTCACTCGGTTTGATTCTTGATAAGTTGAATGAAGGCAGTGGAGGCATTAGAATTAATGAGAACGAACTGGTTTTAACACCAGAAAACATTATTGATTTGCGTTTTAAAAATCCGATATTAAGGTAACCTTTGACTTTTGACCATTGACCTTTGACTTCTGAATATTTTTGTCAATTGTCACATGTCACTTGTCAATTGTTTTTAACCCATGGCCAAAACTAGAATCATAGCGGGAATAGAGCTTGGGTCTTCCAAGGTGTCTACTCTTATTGCCCAAGTTCTTACCGACGCAACAACTTTTGAGCAAACGATTAATATTGTTGGAGTAGCTACGGTTGAGGCAAAAGGTATAAGAAAAGGACAAATAGTAAATTTGGACGAAGCAGTTGAGGCGACGATTTCTTCAGTGGAGGCTGCAGAGAGAATGGCTGGATATAATTTGAATAGCGCCTATATTGCTCTAGGAGGGGGACACCTTTCATCTCAAAATTCTCAAGGAGTAGTGGCAATCTCCGACCCCGAAGGTGAAATTACCTCTAGTGATTTGGATAGAGTGATTGAAGCCGCTAGTGCAGTCTCGCTTCCTTCCTCTCGCGAGATAGTCCACGTTATGCCAATTGAGTATGTGGTGGATGGAGAAAGCGGAGTAAAAGACCCAGTGGGGATGAGTGGAGTCAGGCTAGAAGTTAAGACCCATCTAATCACCGCTTCAACGTCAGCTATTAAAAATATTAGAAAAGCTATTAATGAGGTTGGTGTTGATATTGAAGGCCTAGTTTTTACCGGCCTGGCAGCATCAGAAGCAGTTTTATCTCAGACAGAAAAAGAGCTTGGTTGCGTGTGTATTGATATTGGGGGAGGGACAACCTCGGTTG
This sequence comes from Patescibacteria group bacterium, assembly GCA_022562395.1. Taxonomy (GTDB): domain Bacteria; phylum Patescibacteriota; class Microgenomatia; order UBA8517; family UBA8517; genus JADFPI01. Next base: position 49,384 of record JADFPI010000002.1, read on the forward strand.
CAGCGTTTATTGATGGAGCCATATCGCATTCAGACGTTATTCCTATAGGGGCAAAGAATATCACAAATGATTTGGCGATTGGGATGCGAGTGTCACTTGAATCGGCAGAAAAAGTTAAGGTAGCGCTTTCCCAAGAAGCTAGCAGGAAAGGCAAAGCAAAGAAAAGCGAATCAGACCAGATAGGACTTAAGGATTTAGGGGTCGAAGAGGTAAAAAATGTTTCAAGAAAGACTTTAATTGAGGGGATAATAAGGCCAAGGCTAAACGAGATATTCACTATGGTCAGGATGGATTTAGATAGAGCAGGTTTAGCCGATAGAATTCCCTCAGGTGCAATAATAACCGGTGGTGGTGCGCTAACTGTTGGTGCAATTGATTCGGCAAAGAGGATGCTCGCACTTCCCGTGAGACTCGGTTTACCAAAAGGCGTTGGGGGATTAATCGACGATGTTATTAATCCTTCTTTCGCAACAAATGTAGGCCTTATCGCCTACGGTGCAAAAGTTGGACCAGACGAATACTTCTCTTCACTTACCAGTAAATTCAAACTTCCGTCCAAAGGATTAGCTGGAAAATTAGTTGATACCTTAAGGGATTTACTACCATAAGCTGCCAGCCAGTAAGGAAATTGGGCTACTTGCAATTTATAATTTTCCACTGTAAAATCACGGCTACTAACTATGGCGCTGGTAAAGCCAGACTCGGCTAGAATTGCAAAAATAAAAGTGATTGGTTTAGGCGGTGGAGGAGGAAATGCCGTTTCTTCAATGGTTGAGGGAGATCAGATAGGTGGCGTGGAATTTATCGCCGTTAATACCGACGCACAAGTACTGCTTGCAAATAAAGCTCCTACTAAACTTCAAATAGGCGAGAAGCTCACCAAAGGATTGGGAGTTGGGGGAAACCCCGAGCTTGGAGAAACGGCTGCAGAAGAATCAGTCGAGAAACTTAAAGAACTCTTGGTAGATTCCGACATGGTTTTTTTGACAGCCGGAATGGGAGGTGGAACAGGAACTGGTGCGGCTCCCGTTGTTGCCAAATTAGCCCGTGAAGTAGGTGCTTTGACCGTTGGTGTTGTGACTAAGCCATTTGCTTTTGAAGGTACCAGGCGCATGGTTATTGCCGAGGATGGAATTGAGCATCTTCGGGAAGAGGTTGATACTTTAATAGTAATTCCAAATCAAAGGCTGATGGATGTGATTGACAGAAAAATGACTTTAGTTGAGGCATTTAAAGTCGCCGACTCTGTTCTCGGACAAGCCGTTGGAGGTATTTCGGACATTATTACGACTCCAGGCTTGATAAACGTAGACTTTGCTGATGTAAAGACAATCATGAAGCAAGCAGGCACTGCCTTGCTGGGGATAGGGACTGGAGTTGGCGAAAATAGGGCCCAAATGGCCGCCCGTGCCGCGATAACTTCACCTCTTTTGGATTTGTCAATCGAGGGTGCTACTGGAGTTTTATTCAATATCACAGGTGGAAATGACTTGACTATGTTTGAAGTTGACGAGGCAGCGCGTGTTATTTCAAGTTCCGCTGACATGGATGCAAACATAATTTTTGGGGCGGTTGTCAAAGAGGATTTGGTAGACCAGATTAGAATAACGGTAATTGCAACTGGGTTTGATGAAACTAGGGCGCGGCTGGCGCAGATGGCAAAACCATCCGAGGTTCCAAACGTCGAAGGAGTTGACAGTGAGATGCCTAAAGAAAAAGACGAGGAGAAGAAAAGGGAGGAAGAAAAAAAGGTTGAGGAAAAAGACGAAGAGCCCCCGGAAGAAATTCCGGAAGACGAAGATGACTCATTTGGAAAGAGATTCGAAATTCCGGCATTTTTACGCAAAGCCCACTAAATTTGTACACAATGAGCATGGAATTTGAAGAAGGGATTTTTATTACTCCGTCTCGTCTTTTTACTAATCTTGAAGACCCAGAATCAAGAGAGAAATTTCAGGGTTTAATGCAGCTTCAATATGATTTTTCAGATGAAGAGGTACACGAGCTAACCGAGGGTTTAAGAAAAAGGCTTTATTGGAATAAAGTTGCTCCAGAGTTATTGGCTCTGGTAATCAATGAAGAAAGTGAACGTGTCTTTCAGGTCGGGACGTTAATTGGTTATTCACAGGGTGAGTTTATTGCCGATTTTGGCGACTTATGTATCGAAAGAATGGGAGAGGAAGAGATTCTCTTGATAGGCAAAGCTGATATTTCTTCACAAGCAAGGATTAAGGTTAAGTTTCTTGACGAGAGTTGGCAAGATACCATTAAAGAGGGAATACTGACAGGTTATGAGAAAAACGAGGATAGGGAATCTGGAGGCCCCCACGGCTGGTATGTTGTTCAAGTTGGCGCGGAAACTCAAAAAATTGAAGATTGGAGGATGTTAGAAGGTAATATTAGATTTTTAGTGGAGCCCCCAGGATAACTAAACTAGTTCTAACTTCTTTTATCAAGCGGAGGATATTCCTACACAAAGCAAGTTTAATTGTGTAAAATAGCTTCAGTATGGCAAAAGGTAAACCATATTTTAAGGAGGTTGATACTAAAGTAGATTTTCCAAAGCTAGAGGAAGGAATTTTGCGTTTTTGGAAAAAAGATAAAACTTTTGAGAGATCGATTTCGTCTCGGCCAAAAAGCAAAACGTGGACTTTTTTGGACGGCCCGCCTTTTATCACTGGATTACCTCATTACGGAAGTCTTCTTTCTTCGATCCCTAAAGACCTCTTTCCTCGATTTTGGACGATGAAAGGCTACAGAGTACGCCGGGTATGGGGTTGGGACTGCCATGGTTTGCCGGCAGAACACAAGGTAGAAAGTAAACTGGGGATAAAGAGGAAAAGGGATATTGAGGAAAAAATTGGGATAAAGGAATTTGTTGATGCGTGTAAGCGCTATGTAAACCAAGTTTCTTCAGAGTGGGAGTGGTATGTAGACCGCGTTGCACGTTGGGTAGATTTCAAAAATTCCTACAAAACAATGGATAAAGATTATATGGAAACAGTAATGTGGGTGTTTAAACAAATATATGACAAAGGATATATTTACAAAGGTCTTCGGGTATCACTTTTCTGCCCACGTTGTTCCACGCCAATCTCCAATTTCGAAGTTGCAATGGATGCTGAGAACTACAAAGACATTACTGAAGTGTCAAATGTTTACAAATACCAGCTTAAAGACGATAAAGATACATTTTTCTTAGCTTGGTCAACAACTCCCTGGAACAAAATTGTTACACCTGCTTTGGCAGTCAATCCGAAGTTAACCTATGTGAAGGTTAAGCAGGGGTCAGAAAATTACATATTGGCAAAATTAACTTTAAAGATGCTCAAAAAAGAACCCAAATTCGAAATTGTTGAAACCTTCAAAGGTAAAGAATTGGTGGGAAAGAAGTTCATTCCTCATTATGACTTTTACAAAATCGAGCCCGGTAAACGTGCTTTTGTGGTTATCGGTGGAGATTTTGTTACTGCAGAGGAGGGAACCGGTATTGTTACCCTTGCTGTTTATGGCGAGGAAGACCTAGAGATAATGCAGAAGGAAAATATTCAGTTAGTAATGCATGTTGATGACGAGGGAATTTTAAAGAAAGATGTGCCCAAGTGGGCGGGAAAGTACTATTTAGGAGTAAATAAGTTGGTCAACGATGATTTAAATAAACGTGGACTAATGTACAGTGAAGCTCCTCACACCCACACAATTGCTCATTGTTGGCGGTGTGGTACTAGACTCTTTCATAATCCCCAAAATGCCTGGTATATAGATATTCAAAAACTAAAACCACAAATGAAGAAAACAAACGAAAAAGTTAACTGGTACCCTGCGCATTTTAAACACGGTCGGTTTCTTAAGAGTATGGAGGCTGCACCTGACTGGTGCATATCAAGAACTCGCTACTGGGGATCACCGGTTCCGGTTTGGGAATGTGAGAATTGTGATGAGCGTTTTGTTCCGGGGTCAATATCAGACTTAGAAAAAGCAGCTGGAAGAAAGATTGAAGAATTACACAGACCAGAAATAGACGAAGTGGTTGTTGAGTGTAAGAAATGCAGTGGCATATCCAAACGAGTTCCTGAAGTGTTGGACAGTTGGGTTGAAGCGGGATCAGCCTCCTTTGCCGAAAGACACTATCCTTTCGAAGGAAAGGTGAATCTGAAGGAGTTTTTCCCTCCTGATTTTATTGTCGAATACACGGGACAAATAAGGGCGTGGTTTTATGTGCTTCATGTAATTGCTAGTGCGCTTTTCGAATCTCCTGCTTTTAAAAATGTTGTTGTTACTGGTGTAATTTTAGGAACGGACGGTAGGAAGATGAGCAAAAACTATGGCAACTATCCTGACCCTGAGGTGATGCTTAAAAAACACGGCGGCGACGCTTTACGATTATATCTGATGGGAAGCCCTGTTATGAAGGGTGAAGATATTTTAATTTCTGAGGAGGAGTACAAAAACCAGGTGCGCGGCTTTTTACTAATACTTTGGAACGTTTATAATTTTTTTGTTACTTATGCGAATTTACATAATTGGAAGCCCCCTAAAGAGAAATTAAAACCCAAAAACGCTCTTGACAAATGGATACTTTCTCGAATGAATGGAAGTATAGAAAATATGACTAAAAATGGCTTCGAAAAATTCGATACGGCAGAAGTGGTTAATTTCGCAAAGATATTTATTGTTAGGGATCTTTCTGCCTGGTATGTAAGAAGAAGTAGAGATAGGTTTTCTCATTTCAATGATGACGAGAAGGATAGAGACTAGGCACTATTCACTT
>JADFPI010000020.1 GCA_022562395.1 Patescibacteria group bacterium
AGCAAAAAGGGTAGCATTTGTTTCCTCATCTCCGAGGCGATTTGCAGAAAAACTGTGAAGAACGGTAGAAGCCCCGGTTGCCGCAATAATAATCATAATCCCCATGGCAACTATGATCTCTATTATGCCAAATCCTGCCGATTTTGACATTTGAGCTTTGACATTTGAGCTTTGAGTTCCCATCAGTTTATCTCCATTCCCCCAGCTGCATTTAAACTAATAGTTGCAGAGCCAATATCTGTACTGATTGTAACACCTAAAATATTCGACGGTTCTCCTCGAAGACGCGAAAAAGTGGTATCGGATAGTCCAGTTATTGAAACGGAAGAAGAAACCGAAAAATCTTCGGAAATGGTGGGCGAGCTGCATGAACCCGTGTAAAGTCTAATATTGCCGCCGCTTAAACAAACTCCCCAAACCGCGTTGTTTTTGCCATCCATCGAATAGCTTTGTGCTTTGCGGATAGTGCCGACAAGATTATCGACCGTTGTTTCTAAGTTATTTCTTAGAATGAAATTTGAAAGGAAGGGTGAAACTGATGCCCCAATTATTGCCATCAGGCCGACAACTATCAAAAGTTCAATATAGCTTATTCCTTTTCTACTCACTGCCTTCATCTAATAGAGCCTGTCAGCTCATAAATCGGACTGATGATTGCCAAAGCTACAAATCCAACCATAAGCCCAATCGTGAGAAGAAGGGCTGGCTCCAAAATTGCGGTTAAGTTTCTGCTTATATCGTCGATTTCTTCATCATAAAAATCGCCAAGGTAAGCAAGGGTTTCTTCTAACTTGCCGGTTTTTTCTCCCACCAGCACCATCTTGGTCACAAGGGGTGGAAACTCGCCAAAACCTTTTTGTTCTAATATGTCTCCGATGTTTTTACCTTTTTGTATCTCTTGGGCGACTTGATGGAGGTCATTACTAAACTTTAAATTTGAAAGCGTTCTAGCCGTAGTTTCTAAACTTTTGGTGACCGGAACTCCACTTTTAAGAAGAGTGCCTAAATTTCGACAAAACCTAGCCAACTGTCCGTACGATATTAATCTTCCAAAAAGTGGCATCTTAATAAGTAAGCTATGCCATTTAGGCTTTATTTTAGGAAGCCGAATAATGTTGTAAAGAATAAAGAAAAATACTGCAACGCCTATTACTGTAAAAAGTCCGTAGTTTTTCATTAGATTTGCAAAGAAAAGTAGAATTTTCGTGGTTAGGGGAAGTTCGATATCAAAAGCGGAGAAAAAGCCTATAAGTTTTGGCAAGATAAAAAGAGAGATAAATCCACCCATAACAAAGGTTGCGCCAAAAACCAAAGCCGGATAAAACATGGCTCCTTGTATTTTTTTGCGAAGGCTGTAATCTTTGGATAACTGTTTTGCCAAAAATTCGAGGTTTTCCTCCAAGGCCCCAGATTCTTCTCCCACTTCTATCAGGCTAATGTAGAACTCGTCAAAAACTTTAGGATGCTTTCGCATCGACTTAGCCACGCTTTGGCCATTCTCAACATCTTTTAAAATAGACTTTAAAATCAAAGACAGTGGTGAAGATTTATTTTGTTCGATTAAAATAGAAAGAGCTTCCGCAACCGTAATACCAGCCTTGACCATTGTGGCCAAATGTTTTGTAAATAAAAGCTTCTCTACAAACTTTACTCTTGAGAAAATCTTAACTTGGGCATTTAGTTTAAGCATTATTCCTTGGTTACGCGCAAAATTTCTTCAATTGTAGTTAGTCCTTGTTTCACCTTCTGCAACCCATCCTCAACCATGGTAGACATTGCATTTTTAACGGCTATGCTTTTAATTACAGACGAATCCTTTCTCTCAACTATTGCTTGGCGAAGTTCGTCGTTAACTTCCAATACCTCATAAATTCCGACTCTACCCTCATAACCCGTTCCATTGTCTAGTTTACAACCTTTCCCTCTATACATTCTAATAGTCTTTGTATCCCCAAAAGCCTTTTTCACCAAAGGCTCCCCTAAATGTTTGGTAAGTTCGCTAACGTCCATTTCTTCCGAAACACGGCAAACGGAGTGAATTTTGCGGACTAATCTTTGAGCAATTATCACGTTAACAGAAGAAGCAATCAAAAAGGGCTCCATCCCCATGTCAAGTAATCGAGGTACGGCAGTCGGCGCGTCGTTTGTGTGAAGGGTGGATAAAACCAAGTGTCCAGTCATAGCAGAATTTACCGCAATTCCCGCAGTTTCTTCGTCTCGTATTTCTCCAACCAGTATTATGTCGGGGTCTTGTCGAACAATTGACCGAAGTCCAGTTGCAAATGTGAGATTTGTCTTTGGATTTACCTGTATTTGATTTACTCCTTGAATATCATATTCTACTGGGTCCTCTATTGTCATAATATTTACACCTCGCTTATTTAAAAATTTTAAAATTGAATACATCGTGGTCGTTTTTCCACTTCCCGTGGGTCCAGTTGCCAAAATCATTCCGTAGGGTTTTTTATAAGCTCGCTCAACTCTATCTAGGTCTTGATTCGAAAATCCGAGCTCGGCAAGCGACATTTGGCGCGATTTTTCCGACAAAAGCCTCATGACCACTTTTTCTCCTTCGGTTATCGGAACAATTGAAACACGCACGTCTAGATTCTCATCCTCCGTTTTATATTGCAATTTACCGTCCTGTGGAGCCTGATGCTCGTCGGTCCTTAGACGGGATAAAACCTTTATTCTAGTTACAACTTGTGGGTGCACCTCTGGTGGAAGTTTGACTATATCGTGAAGAACTCCGTCGACTCTAAAGCGAACTAACGAGTATTTTTCCTCTGGCTCGATATGGACATCAGACGCTTTATTTCTATCCGCATAAGATAAAATCGTATCGACAATTTTTATTATCGGAAGCTCTGCTTTGATACCTTCGACTTTTGCTTTTTTTACATTTTCCTCAATTATTTCGTTGAATGCTTGAGTGACGTCTTTTGTATACAATCCAAGACCTCTATCTATATCCTGTTGGGTCGCGTAATAGGAAATTACCGGGATTCCGACTTTTTTTTCTACAAAATCCCTAATCTGCACATTTTTAGGGTCTTGCATGGCCAAATGCAAGCCATCTTTATCCTTATTGAAGGCAATAATCCCTTGTTTTTTGGCAACTACCTCCGGTATCAACTTGAGGACATCGTCGGTTATATGAACTTTTGATAAAGAAACAAACGGAAAGCCAATCTCATCCGCGACAATTCTGCCAAGATTCTCCTCAGAAATTAAATCCCGAAGAAGTATGGCCTTGAAAAGTGGAATACGCTCGTGAGCTGAGAGTTCCTTTGCTTCCTTTAGCTTATCTTCCGAAACGAGCTCGGTTTCAAGTAAGATTTTTGAAAGTTTCTCTTCAGAAATAACCATGGCATGTTAAATTTAATATCAGGTTTAAGTAATAAAACTTTTAATCTTGCTCATCATTTGGCCAATTGAGACATTTGCCTTAACAATATAGTCCACTGCACCAAGTTCCTTTGCCTTTTTTATATCTTCTTCTTGGCCTAAGTTAGAAAGCACGATGACTTTGACGCTTTTCAAATTAGCATCCGCTTTGAGTTCTTTTAGTGTTTCAAATCCGTCCTTTACCGGCATAACAATATCCAAAAGTATTAGGTCTGGCTTTTTTTGCCTGGCAAGTTTCATTGCCTGCGCTCCATCCCCCACAACCACAACTTCGTAACCTTCTTTTGTCAACTTTGTTCTGTAAATATTGGCATAAAATTTATCGTCTTCTGCAACCAAAATATATTTTTTGGGGCCGCTTGATTGCTCCTTCTTCTCTAGTTGTTGGGGTTGATCTGATTGATTAGACATATTCGGTCTTTTTTGTTTCTTGGCTTTCCCCTTTATTTTCTACCGGCATTTCTATCGTATCCATCTCTCCGTCCTCTTTCTCTGCCTCTTTCTTGGCCATCTCGATATTAACAGGCAGCGAAATCGTAAAAGTTGTCCCTTTACCTTCCTCGCTCTCAAAATTTACTTTTCCCCCCCACCTCTCTACATACGATTTTACTACGAAAAGACCTAGACCTGAACCCTCTGTCTCACCTTTTACGGCGTTTTCGGCCCTAAAGAATTTAGAAAAGATTCTTCCTCGGTTCTTTTTTGGAATACCCATACCGGTATCAGCTACCCGGATATTTATACGTTCGGCTAACTTTTCTACCTTTACGGCAGCTGTTCCATTTGGCCTGTTATACTTAACCGCATTGGATAATAAGTTCTGAACAACTTCGCGAAAACGCTTGGGGTCGATCATAATTTTAGGGATTGAGCCTTCTTCTACCTCAAAAACTACCTTGACAGACTTTCTCTCGGCTTCGGGCTTAATCTCCTCAATTGCAGCCTTTATTATTTCCAAAATATCGGTCATCTCCGGCTCGTCTTTCACCATTCCCTGATCAATCCTTGACACATTTAAAAGGTCGTTCACCAAAGTTATCATCCTTTGATTACTATCATAAGTCTGCTGAAGAACCTCTTTTACCGGTTCGGGGATCTCTCCTACATCGCCCGATAAAAGCATCTCCATACTCCATCGCATTGAACCCAGGGGTGTTCTTAACTGGTGAGCGGCTACAGACAAAAACTCCGTCTTCATTCGGTCTATTTCGGTCATATGGGTAATGTCGTGAAGAATTATGGCGCCTCCGGATATTTTTCTTTCATAATCGCGAACGGGAGCAATAAACATCTCGTAATATTTACTTTTATATTCGAGCCTTTCAATATGTATTGTTTTTGCCGAAACCAAGGTCATCTCGACTGCGTCGGCAACATTAACAGATTGTGTTTCCTCCTCTGTTTCCTCGGCAGCCTTTACGAAAAGATTTGCAAAATCGGAAAGCGCTATGTTCTCCTGCTCAATCTCGAGCATTTTTACCATCATGGGATTAATCACTATAATTCTTTTATTTTTATCAAACATCAAAACTCCGTTACTCATGCTGTGAACCAAATCTGAAATTTTTGATTTTTCGCTACTTACCAAGGCGTGGATTCGCTCAAGATTTGCTGCAGCAATACTGGCAACATCGCGAATAGATTTAATCTTCTCGTTTGTATACGGTGCTTCGGCTGAAATATCGCCAATATGAAATAAGCCAACAACTTTAGTTTGCTCGCCAGTTTTTGTAATAAAAGGCGTTATGAAAGATTGCTTAGGTACCGCACCTTCCCCTTCGTCTTTAGTGCCCGCAAGAAACTCAAAAGACATCCTACTACCTAGTTGTTTTATTAAATCATTCTTGTTGGATGTAGAATCCCCAAGAGATTTAACGTATTCATAAAGCTCGGACTGAATATTTGCCAGGTACTTACTTCCTACCGGCCCTTCCGCCCAAACATAAATCGAGTCCAAAAACTCAAGCCCCTCTCCACCTGCAATAACATAAGAAACTGTATGATGGGGAGTCAATGATGCTATGGCCTTAAGGACGGTCTCCATAACATTCCTGGCGTCGATAGTTATAGTAAAGCGCTCCAAAAGCACTCTTAAATTTTCAATGTAGTTGTATTTGTCTTTTAACTCTCTCTGCGCTTCATTTAAACGACCAACCGTTGCCTCCAGCTCGCGAGTTCTTTCCCCAACCTTTTCCTCTAACCTTCTGTTCAAATATTGAAGTTGCGCTTGAGATTTAGCCAGCTCTCGATTCGCAACCTTTAAACTAGCCTCGGATGCACGAAGAGCATCCATCGCTTCCTTGATAGGCTTTGACATAAAGTGAAAAATGGATTCACTTGCACCCCAAGCAAAAGTTATGACCAAAAGTAGCGTCAATGCCCCAACGAGTTGTATCTGTTTTGGCAAAACCGCCGCTCCAGCCAGAACCTCGGATTTGTCTATCTTTACAACCAAACCCCAGTCGTATGGTTCGATATAGCGAGTGGCCGCAAGGACCATTTCGCCTCTGTAGTCAAAACTCTCCGTAAAAACATCCTCGTTTTTTATTATGGCTTGAATTATGGCAACTCTGTATGCACCTTTGTCGATTATTTTTTTAGCTTGAGGGTGAGTTTCAAACTTATTACTGGTAATGTAGGCTGCGTTCCCGTCCGCGTCTTTAGCCGCTAAGACAGTTTCTCCGGTATCGCCAAGGCCGGTGGCAAAAAGCTTTGTAACTGCAGATAAAACTTCCGTGTTATATTGTGCGACCAAAACTCCTAATAATCTTTCGCCAAATATAATTGGGGCAGAAATATACAAAATTGGTTTATCGTCCTCGTCTAGAAGTTTGCTGGAAGTGAGTAGCGCCTCCTGCTTACCCGTCACAAAAAATTCACTCTCCGAAAAATCGCTGCCCAAGAGACTATCGTCGGTTGAAAGTAGTACCGAGCCGAATGAGTTGACAACAAAAAGCTTGTCAAACTCTTTGTTGTCTTTACTTAAATTGACAAGCCACTGCTCAATCCAAAAACCGTCCTGTCCATCTTTGGTATCTAAATAACTCAGTAACCTCGAAGATAGCCCTGAATCATTGGCGAATGAGTTAACCTTATTCTCACTAGCCTCAACCACTTCGACAACACGGGCTTCTTGAACTGTTGCCACGGCGTCAAGCTTGTCTAGCGTTTCGGAAATGACAAGCTGCCGCGAATTAAAAAAACTTAAAGTCCCGATTAAAATCATCGGAATGATAGCAATAAGAAGAGAAATTATTATTAGCCTTATCCTTGTCGTCATTTGGGCAGCCTTGGCTATATCAATTATACCGAAAACACCTTAATTTGCAGCTCTAAAATTTTTTTGGTATACGAATACCTTATTGCAAATTCGGTATAGTATGAGTATTTAACAGGTATGAGCTTAAGTCAATTGCATCGCTAAAAGAAGTTAGAAAGATTGAATCTGCTACAATTTAGGAAGTTTGATGATTAAGATAGTTTCACTAACTAAAAAATTCGGGAGCTTAATTGCGGTTAAAAATCTAAACCTGGAAATAAAAAGGGGCGAAATATTCGGATTCATTGGCCCAAATGGCGCCGGAAAAACAACAACCATCAAAATGATGGTTGGGATTTTGCCCCCTACTTCCGGTACCGTAAAAATCGGTGGTTTCAACATTCAAAAAAAACCTATTGCCGCGAAAAAACTAATTGGTTATATACCGGACGTACCCTACGTATACCCTTATATGACCGGTCACGAGTTTTTGAGATTTGTGGCAGAGCTCTACGAGGTAACTAATCCAGAAAGAAAAATTGAAAACTTACTGAAAATTTTCCCAATTGAAGGAATGATTGGCGGATATTTTAAAGATTTCTCCAGAGGCACAAAACAAAAATTGTCAATAATCGCAGCCTTGCTTCATGAGCCAAAAGTTTTGATAATCGACGAGCCAATTCTAGGACTCGATCCAAAAGCTAGCCAAATAACAAAAAGGCTTCTGAAAACCTTTGCTGAAGGTGGCGGTAGTGTGTTCGTATGTAGTCATTCACTTGGGGTCGTGCAGGAAATCTGCCCTAAAATAGGCATTATAGATAAAGGCGAACTGATTTTTGAAGGAAAAATAGAGGACCTCAAAAAGAGACTAAAAACCAAGGAGGAAAAACTCGAGCAACTTTACTTTAAAATCACTAAATGAGTAAAGATTCACACGCCTTTTTTACCCTACAAAAAGCTAAAACAAATTATTTTACTGCAATCTTGCGAGAGCGTGATTGGGCAAAAATTTCAGTTTTTGCAGGATTTATCTTAATAGCGGCAAGTTTGGCCCTGGGTACTTATTTTTATACTAAATTTGCACTGCTTTTCCTAAAAAGCTATCCGGAATTTACCGACACGCTTCTTTTGTACATGCTTCTTACCTTTTTCTTTTTAATTTTTATTCTTACCCTAGGCTCCAGTCTAATTAGCGCAATTGGAATACTATTTGTGTCTGACGACGATGACTTTCTGCTCGCAACACCTGTAAAAAATATTGTCATCTTTGCATCAAGGTTCGTAAATCTTTTAGCCATTGCTTCCTGGCCAGTTCTGGTATTTGGTACACCTTTCCTTATCGCCTTTAATCAAAGTTTTAATCTGGGAATTGTTAACTTTGGACTATCTTTCTTTGCTCTTTTGGTTATAGTTGCCATCTCCGCGCTAGCGGCTACACTTTTGGCAGTTAAGTTTACGGGGTTTGCCGGCCAAAATTTAAAAAGAAAATATAAACTTTTGGGCTTTATTTCGCTTCCCTTTCTTGCTGCCTGGACGATAGATATCCTTATCCCACCAGGACTGATTGAATCCTTCCAAAAACTTGAACTCTATCAAATAAGGCAATATTTAACTTCAATCCCTTTGAGTTCAAACCTTTTACCGTCAACTTGGGCCGTGAACTTTATTATCAACTGGCAGACAAATCCTTCTTTAGCCCTAACTAACTATGCAAATCTTCTGCTTTTAATGCTAGTTCTTTCACTTTTAGTTTATTTTTTGATAAAGAAAGAGTACTTTACAAATCTGGCCAAGGCCAAAGTCGGACGATTCATTGCCGGAGAGCACGATATTGTTGGCGAGGAAAAAAGTGTCATGAAGTTTCCCTATTTTTTCAAAGGAATTAAAGGTGCCTTCCTAAAAAAAGACATCCTCGTAATTAGTAGAAATCAAACAGAAATTTTACAGGCGGCCTTCATCCTTTTTCTAATACTTTTGTACTTTCTAGCACTTGCAAAAGTTCCGCCTGCACATATTGAAAAAGCTTTGCCAGGACTTTCGATAATCTACCTTATCAGAATAAACTTTGCCGTTGTTTCTTTCGTGCTTTCAGTTTTTGCACTTAGATTTCTCTATCCAAGCATAAGTCTTGAAGGCCACGCCTCTTGGTTTATCTGGCCGGCTCCCTTTTCTAAAACCAAAATCTACTGGCAGAAATTTGTAACCGGGTGGACAATTTTAAGCTTTGTCGCAATTTTGGCAAGCATTGCCTCAAGCTTAATATTAAAGCTAAACTTTGCCCTCTTTGCCTCCCAAGTATCAATTTTAGTCGCTACCTCCCTGGCACTAACTAGCATAAATCTTGGACTCGGTACCCTATTTCCCGATTTTGAAGAGAAAAACGCAGAAAAAATCTCCACCTCAAAAGGTGGAATTGCTGCAACATTCGCCTCACTTGTCTTTATCCTATCTATCTATCTTTTAGTTTTTTCTAAAGCGGAAAACATTTCCTTTTTGACCTTGCCCAATTTATACACCTGGTTAGTCTCAGTAATCATCGCATCGCTCTTTTCTCACCTCGCCCTTAAAAAAATTAACAACTATAGCTTCTGACATGCACAAAAACCCCTAAGGACACATTTTCCAAAACAAACCACTTAAGCTTTTTACAGACTACTTATGAATTTTTTCGTACCACTCGTTCAATAACCTCGCTACCAAATCTTTTGCACCAAGTCCAACAGAAAGACCGACGACCAAAACCAAAGTGTAAGTTAAACCTTGGAAAAACGTACTTATTAAACCTCTTGCAATTTGCAGTTGGTCAACAGCCGCAAAAAATGCAACCAAAAGTACTACCCAGCGGGAAAGCCTTCCAATCGGTTTTGCGATCTCGTGGTCAATTGAAGACAACGCTCCCCTGACCACACTACCCGCTAGTCCCGCTACAATGTAACCGGCTGCAAAAATAAGGGCGGCTGCAAGAACATTCGGGATATAGCCTAGAACTCTGATTAGTACTTGAGATACTGCGGTCAGGCCCAGGATATCAACCACGGCTAAAAAGAAAACCAAAATTACCAGCCACTCCACTATTGTCCCTAAAAGATCGGTGAAAGATAATTTTATATCGGCCTTTGAGAGATAACTGTCAATCCCGGCTGACTTGCTTAACTTATCCAGTCGAACCAGTTTTGCCAGCTCAACCACTAAGCGTTTCGCCCAAAAAGCAAGTATCAAACCTACCGCAAAAACTACTATTGCTCCGATTATGCTTGGCAGTAATCCAAGAAATGATGTCCATACCTGTCCCCACGAAGCAATAAGTGCTGCTTGCCAAGAAGAAAGTGCTTGCAAATTTCTCACCCCCCTTCACCCCGACTTAGTCGGGAAAATCCAAAATCTTAATTTCTAAATTCTAAATTTTTTTCGAAATTCGGATTTAGAGATTAGTGCTTCCCAACTTTGATATTTAAAGTTAGGTTATTCTATTTTCTCTAATTTTTCACGCTGGTGTCAACCCCGCACCTATTTGGACATAAACATTCTCCTGATTTTGATCTGCAGTTTATTCACCACCTGCAACTTTACAGAGAACTAAGAATTCTTTCCGTTAGGCAAACACGAATGTTTCAAAAATCAGATGGCCAAAAGGTGCGGGGTCAAGTTTTCGTCCAAACAAAAGGAAAACCCCACCTTTGAGGTGGGCTTTATTCATAACCCTGGAGGTTGAGAGGCTCAAATCTCAATTTGAACCTCGACTAACCTCCGGGCAAAACAATACCACAAAGGAAAACCCCACCTTTCGGTGGGGTTAATCCATGTACCCTGGAGGTTAGTAAGCCAGGTTCTGTTTCCCCCGATTTAATCAGGGTAGACGGTCATCTGTCTGAAATTGATGTTGGCTCAATCTCCCCCGGTATTTCACCGGGGTGCTCGCACCTTATCACTATCCCGACTGTCAATGTGATGTTCGGCGATTGCAGCCCCTAGGATTGCCCGTTTCACTCCTGACTCTAAAAACCGAGAGTCGGGGCTCGTCTCTGTTGCTCTCGAACCCCGTTAATTCGGGGTCCGTGTCCGATATGCCTTCGGCTGAAGCTTATCTGACCACTAGCCCTCGGCCTTCGACATCGCTCAGGTAACCCTGAGTTTCACCGAAGGGTTCGGGTCGGACCTTTCGGTCCGTCGGGTGTCGGCTTGCTGCCTGGACTTTCCTCTCCGGTGTAACACCGGAGCAACCGTCCTTCCTCCAGAGCTTAAGTATTATATCAAATTGAGGCTAATTTCTCAACTAATTGGAGCTGCTTTAATTCTGTCTAGATAACAAATATTGCCGGCTTAGAACCTGAAGAGTGATAACAACCGGAATAGAAATTGCTGCGCCGACTATTCCGGCAAGTTTAAAACCAATGGCCAAAGACAATAGGGTAACTATTGGACTAACTCCTACAGATTTCTCCATTACTTTTGGGACTAATACATAATTTTCAATCTGCTGAATTAATAAATAAAGTGCGGCCGTTGCAAGCCCAATCAGTGGACTTATAGCAAGCCCAATAATGACTGCAGGGACAGCAGAAAGAATAGGTCCAATATAAGGAATTATCTCCAAAATTCCGGCCAAAATAGCAAGAGGTAGAGCAAATGGAATTCCTAAAAGGCTAAGGCCAAGATAGGTAGCAAGACCTATCGAAATCATAAGAGCAAATTGGCCCCTGGCCCAACCACCCAATCTACTCTCTAAAAG
Organism: Patescibacteria group bacterium; assembly: GCA_022562395.1. Classification (GTDB taxonomy): domain Bacteria; phylum Patescibacteriota; class Microgenomatia; order UBA8517; family UBA8517; genus JADFPI01. The sequence continues at coordinate 11,397 of JADFPI010000020.1, forward strand.
GTCTATTACTTTACCGATTTCCTTCTTTTTTTTGTCGCCAAAAAAAGTCCCCAGTTGTTCTTCCAGTTTGTCCCGTGCCAAAAGAAGATAAAATGCGAAAAAAAGTACTGTTAAAACACCTACTACATTTGTGAAGACCGAAGAAATAAACTTTAGCAACTCTCTTGGTATAGTTCCCAATCTAGACAAAGTATCTTGGACAACCTGTTCGCTTAACGAGGATACAACCCCCAGATTTTCTAAATACTTTGGTAAGCCGTTAACAAAACTCTTAGTCTGGTCAACCAAAGGCGGTAGTAGCCCTGCCAAAACAATTCCTATTAGTCCAAAAAATAAAAGATAGACCAGAATGATTGAAACAACCCGCGGAATCTTGAACTTGGAAAATTTAGTCACCCAGGGATTTAATATGGCCATAATTAAAAGGGCAACAAAAAAGACCAAGATTATCTCTCTTATGATGTAGATAAACCAGAGCAAAATTAAAAAGGCGACGGTAAAGACTATTGTTCTGTGAGAAATCTCGATCTTTCGTACAACGGCCATCTTACCTTGAAGAATACCACTTTTTGACCAGTTTTTCCACACTTTTTTGATAGTCCGATTTTGTAATATCAAACCAAAGAACTCTCTTCTCGTGCTTAAACCAAGCAAGTTGACGCTTTGCATAATTTTTTTCGTCTGTTTTCCACTTTTTTACAGCTGCCTCTCTGGAAACTTTACCCTCAAAATACAATCTCCATTGTTTATAACCCGATGCCGACATCGCCTGAGAATTCCAAGAAACCCCCGCTGAAATTAGCTTCTCAATTTCTTTTTCCTGTCCGGCTTTAACGCGTGCGTCTACTCTTTTATGAATTAAGCCAAACAAATACTTTCTTGGAGCAGTCAGCCCGACAAAGCGAGCGTTTAAATTTTTTTGTCCTTTATCCAGCTTTTTAGATTTACGAATGCCAGAATCTGCAATTTCAATGGCGCGTACTAATCTTCTGGGGTTTTTTTTATCTGATATATTCATAGAAGCCGCTTTTGTTGGATCTAGAGTTGCCAGCATTTCAAAAAGCAGAGGAGCGTCCTTTCCCTTAAGAGATTTTCGTAATCCTTGGTTTTTAGGAATTGAAGCAGTGGGAATTCCGTTTACTACTCCCTTGATGTATAACCCAGTACCCCCTACCAAAATCGGAAGCTTTTTTCTTTCTCTAATATCTCCAATTATTACGTCAGCATACTTCACATACTGCCCTACACTAAAATCTTTTGTAGGTTCAACCAAGTCATATCCCCAGATTTTAACCCCCTTGATATTGTAATATCCCCCCAATTTTGAGTTTTGCCCGCCCCGCTTCGCCAGGTTCCAGACGGTACCTGGCTTCGCTTGGCGAGGCCGGGGAGTTTTGAGTTTTGAGTCTTTAGGCAAATTCTTGCCGGTCCCGATGTCCAGTCCCTTATAGACCTGCCGCGAGTCGGCTGATACCAGCTCACCCTTGAGTACTTTAGCTAAATGAAGTGCCAAAGAAGTCTTCCCGGTGGCAGTCGGTCCACAAATAACAAGAAGCTTTTTCATCTTAACTCGAGGCACTGGTATATCGTCTTAATGCCAGATTCCAAAACTTTAAAGATGCAAAAAATGCAATGCCGGAAAGAGCAATGCCCGATATTACGCCGACTGGCGAAACTAACCCCATTAAAGCTTTTGCAGGAAGGGTAATCATTATTCCGACAGGGATAAGATAAGTAAGTGCTCCCTGTAAAGGCTGTCTATAAATATCAACCGGTAAGCGACCCATATTGACCAAATCACGGTATATCATAATTGTGTGGTCGATTTCCAAGGTTATTATTCCTAGCGAAATCACCGCAATATGAAAGGCAGTAGCAATTATCAGGCCGTTTATCACTAGTAGAATAAATAGTGTAGTTTGAATTACAGTGGGGTCAAGTGCCACCCCCACATAGACGATTGCGGCAATCAGAGGCGGAATAGTAATAAGGTCAATTACATCTGCCCCTCCCATCAAAGACCTAAAAAGTGCATTTACTGGTTTAACAAGAACGAGGTCAAAATTACCGGTGACTATTAGCGGCCTAAATCTGTAAACTTCTCTGTACAAAAACTGGGAAATAGTATCAACTAAATTAAAGGTCAGAAAGAAAAATATAGTCTGGTTAAAAGTGTATCCTGCTAGAGTATCCGTGCCGCCGAGAAGAAAAAAAATAAATGCAAAAAAGAAAGCAAACCGCAAAATTTTCCCGGCAAAAAGTCCCAACAAGCCCGCTCTATGCATAATGTATGAGAGAAAAGAATTTTTGCTCATAAACCACCAAATTGTCAGATAGCGATTAAATGTTTTTGGGATTTTTTCTAATTTGAAATTTGACATTTGAAATTTGACATTCCATCCCGACTTAAATCGGGACGGTTTATCTTCCTTCAGCGGCGTAATGTTTAAGCCCCGCTTTCCAGACAGAATTCACTGAAAAAAGTAAAACCGCCGACCAAGCTCCTGCTATTAGTATCGATTTAACAATAGCAGCACCTGTGAGCTTTCCGAGATAAATTTGTAAGGGAAAGTAAAGAAGGTAAGGAAATGGCAAATATGACAAAATCCCCTGAATTGCATTGGGTAAAATGTCGATTGGGAAAATAGCACCCGATAAAAATTCAACAACTATTACTATCACCAAAAATTGTGCCGACCATCCCATTGATGGTGCCCAAAATGCAATCATATTAACCAAAAAAAGTATGCTAAAAAATAAAAGTATCGCTAAGATTACCGAAAGCAGAAAACCAAAAAGGATAGGAAAATTTGTTTGAATAAAGAACGGAGGCCTTAAAAGAAGGAAAAGTACAGACGCCTCAATAATAGCAAAACCTAGATTTAAAGCTTTACTTGAAACATCGCGGGTGAACCAATACCTAAAATAATTTATCGGTTTTAAAAGGTAGTTTGTAAGATCCCCTCTTGATATTTCTCCTGCCACATCAACCGCCCTAGCTGACAAGACCAGCGCTCTCAAAAGTAAAATTCCAAACACGTAGGTTAAGATTTTATTACGGTCGTATCCGAAAACCACCCTGTTTGGGTCAGAAAAAACAGTGTCCCAAAGAAAAAAGACCAAAAAAAATTGCATAACATTTCTCACCCGCCACATAACAAAATTTAGCCGATAGGCAAACTCTTGTTGGAAAGAAATTTTAAAAACTGATAAGTATTTACTCGTCATTTTGTGTTCTTTCTGCCTTTTATAACTTTGCCGGAGCGAAAGACCTTTCGAATAATTTCCTCGATTGGCTCTTCTTCAATCGTCAAGTCGCCTACGGGGAAATTCTGAAGAAGCTCAGCTGCCGCGACGGCCGCCGTCGTACGCGCTACTGAAAGTACGACGTTGGGAAAATCAAGTTTTTTGACCTTGCCAATCGTTTCCAAACTTTTAATATCTATACCCTTTGAAAAAAAGACCTTTATAATTTTTTCTTTGGCAAAATTATCAACTAGCTCGCTAAATTCGCCGTCAAAAAGCAGCCTACCTTTGTCAATAACAATCACTCTTTTGGCTAAATCTACCAGGTCTCCCATATTGTGAGAGGTAAGTATAATGGTTGCCTTATAACGCCTGTTGTATTCGGCAATAAACTCGCGCATCCTCTGTTGGGCAACCAAATCAAGGCCAATAGTCGGCTCGTCAAAAAAAAGAACTTTGGGTCGGTGAAGAAGGGCAGCCACCAACTCCAACCTCATCCGTTGCCCAAGAGACAAGCGCCTTACCTGAGTATTTAGAAGTTTTCCTACTTCAAGCAAAGAGACTAATTCATTTAGGCTTTTTTTATATGCGCTTTTCGAAAGCTCATAAATTACCCTATTTAACTCAAAGGTTTCAATTGCGGGCAAATCCCACCAAAGCTGGTTTTTCTGACCCATCACAAGAGAAATCTCTTTTAAAAACTCAGGCTTTCTGTCCCATGGGTTAAATCCCGCAACTTGTGTAAAACCACTCGTTGGATAAATAAGCCCCGACAAAATTTTTAACGTAGTTGTCTTTCCAGCCCCATTAGGTCCAATGAAGCCGATAAGCTCACCTCTATCTATAGAAAAATTGATGCCCTTTATCGCCTTTACAATCTTTTTATTTGGAGAAATCAAGGAGGAAAAAGCGCCAATTATTCCCTGTTTTTTTTCAACTACTTCAAAGTTTTTTACAAGTCCTTCGACTATAATTGCCTTCTCTGAATCACGATTCTTATCAGCCATGGGTCAAGTATACACTGGAGAATTTTTAATTTCTAATTTCCAATTTTCAATAATTCTTAACTAAAAATTAATGCAATGAAAATTCAATGCAAATTGAAAATTGTGAATTGAGAATTATCTGATTACTTGCCTTTTTAGTCTTTTCCCTGGAGTGAATCGCGGAGAGCGGTGTGGCTTTATGGTCACCATTTTATCGGTTCCGGGGATTTTAACTGTTTTTCCCTTCATGGAGATTACTCTAAAGGTCCCAAATCCGGATAGTACGACTTTTTCGCCCTTTGCCAAAACCCTTCCAACCTCGTTTAAAAAAACATCCACAGCCTCGGTAGCCCCTTTCTTCGTCAGGTGAGCTTTTCTTGCTACCTGCTCGATCAGCTGCTTTTTAGTCATTTCAGGTTTAGATATTAAGTTAAGAACCCAAAAATGTCAAGCTTTTGGGATTTTTTGTAGTTTACCCTAGACGCGTGAGAGGGGGCAAGCATCTGCAAAAACTACTTGGCCGAGGTAGTATCAGTGGCTCTAACTTCTCGTATGGCGGTGACTTTTATTTGTCCTGCATATTTTGCTTCTTTTTCGAGTTTTTTAGCAATATCGTGTGCCAAAACTGTCAATTTATCATCGTCAATTTCTTCAGGCTTAACTATCACTCTAACGTCTCGTCCTGCCTGGAAAGCATAAACAGTCTCTACACCATCAAACCCGCCGGCAAGTTCTTCTATTTTGTCCATCCTTTTTACATATTCCTCGTGTGGTTCATAACGAGCTCCTGGTCGCGAGCCAGAGATTGCGTCGGCAATCCAAACAATAACAGATTCGACCGATGAGAAAGGCTTATCCTCGTGGTGTTCTGCTACGGTGTTGACAACCTCACGAGGTATACCATGCTTTTTCAAAACAGAAACGCCAACGTCAACGTGCGTCCCTTCCTCATCCGCTACAACTTTTCCAATATCGTGAAGTAGGCAGCCAAGCCTAACAACCTCAACCTTTGCACCGATTTCTTTAGCTATGGCAATCCCGATTTTAGTCTCCTCGATGGTATGCATCGCCAGGTTCTGGCCGTAAGAAGTTCTGAATTTGTATCGTCCGATAAGTTTCAGAAATTCGGCCGACAAATTATAAACACCACACTCTTCCGCAATCTTTTTTCCTTCTTCTAAGAGCACCTCCTCCATATGTGCCTTTGTTTGTTTGACAACCTCTTCAATCCTGGAAGGTTGAATTCTCGTATCTTTGATTAGTTTTTCCAAAGCGCGCCTCGCAATTTCCCTGCGTATTGAATCAAAAGAAGACAGCTTAATCTCATTGGTTTCATCAAGCTCAATCTCCACCCCCGTTGCCCTCTCAAAAGCTCTAATGTTTCTTCCTTCTTTTCCAATTATTCTACCCTTCATCTCATCATTCTGAATTTGAACAACTGAAACAGTGGTCTCAATTGAATGATCAGCAGCAGTTCTTTGAATTGATTGGACGATTATTTTCTGAGCTTCTTTTTTAGCATCATGTTTAGCTTTATCATAAATTTCTTTTATTGCTTGCACCGAATCGATTTTTGCCTGTTCAACCATATTCTGAATAAGAATATTTTTAGCTTCTTCAGTA